>NZ_AHOO02000005.1:643000-964500 GCF_000244755.1 Leptospira licerasiae serovar Varillal str. VAR 010
GTTGGTGAGCAGGCTAAGATCTATCTGAACCAAATCGCGGGGAATGCTTTTGGGGACTTTGCATATATAAATGATAATGGTGAAGTAGTCTTTAGAAGTTGTTTTGTCGCTGGAACTCTTGTCTGGACTAAGGACGGACAAAGACCGATTGAGACGATTAAGGTAGGGGATATTGTTCTTTCTTGGGACGAGGAGTCAGGTCAAAATGAATATAGAGCTGTCACTGAGACTTTTGTAAATCAGACTACTACAATATTAAAAATTACTTATGCTGACGGGACCGCAATAGAAACTACTTGGAATCACCCATTCTATTTGCAACAGGGCTTGTGGGTACATGCTAAAGATTTAATGGCAGGGGACTTGTCCGTTACTGCTGATGGTAAAGTGGCGACTGTTGCTTCGGTTGTAGAAATTATTCGAAATGATACTGTTTATAATTTTGAAGTGGAAGATAATCATACGTATTTTGTTTCGAAAGCCGGGGTGCTCGTTCATAATTATTTAGATCAAGTGAAGCCATTTTTAGATAATTTTAAGGATGCATTGACTTTTATTAACCAAGAATCTTTAAAAGCCGTTAGTACGATTAATGAGGATATTAAAAAGGCTACTGAGCAAAAGAAAATATATAGCGATTTGATAGATAACGTGAATATCACAGCTTCCGAAAGAGCAGCTTATAATAAAGAGATCAACAAGCTTAACGAGACTATTAAAAGTAGAACTAATGATCTAAATCAGAGAGCAAAAGAAATAGATATGGCAATTACTTTTAGAAATAAGTCTGATGAATTATTAAATCAAACTCAGTATACAGAGTTTCTAAAGACTCAATTAGAAGGTAATGAGAATTTAACGCCTGCGGAGAAGGCGGTTTATAATAAAACCCTTGCCGAACAAATCGCAAAAGTAAAAAAACTTAAAGCCGAAGTTCAAGCAGCATTTTCGAGTGTATCCCAAAGATTCGCAGGTGAGGCTAACCGATTCTTGGATGCAAATCTGAAGTATACAGGACCATTTGCATTTTTAAATGAGAACACTGCTACAGTAAATGCTGGAAATTCTTTATTATCAAATTCTCCAGCCTTCAATGAAAAGAATACTATAGTAAATGCCGATGGTTTTGCGACTAAGCTCGATAAGACCACAACCAATATAATTAAGGATTTCAAAGATAAATATACAGGTGACCCATCAAAAATGCCTGATATAACGAAGGTCTTGGACCGAACCTATGAAAGGCCTAATATCGATTATAAAAGAATGAAGAATGACCCTGCATATAGTGAGTCAGTGATGAAGAAACTAGCTGATCCATTATATGGGGCCCAGTACGGTCGTAAAGGTACTATATTACAATTGGAAGTTGTAATGGGAACAATGAAGCAAGTATATCCGACAAAGGAAAAATTCTTAGAAAAGGCCCTAGTAAGAAAAGTTGGCGAATCCGACAATGAGTATGTTACTCGTCAAACTAGAATGGAAGGAATTGCCTCTTGGATGTATGATGGTTCAAAAACGATAAAGGTAGTTGATAGCGAAGCTACGTATATGAAAAAACTTGAATCTGGTGCAATTACTCTTGATCCGTCAATGATAGTATATAAAGAAGAAGTTGTTCCAAAAAGTGACAATGATCTAGCTTCTGGAATAGCATCTGCAACCTGTCGTATTTACGCAAACTGGCTGCAGGCGGTCTTGTCCCAAAAAACGAATTTGAGTTTTGGTGAGTTTTATAGTTCTAAGCTAATGGAAGGAGATATCGGGATGGGTCAACAGACTGTTGCTCCAGTATTAGACCTCGGAGGAACACCTGGATTTGATAATAGCTACGGCGCACCTGAGATTGGCGGGGGGGCACATAATTTCTCCAGCTTATCGTTGTCTTTATTCGGAGGTCTTTTAGGTCCAAATAAGTTTACAGAGTTTTTAGGCCAATTTATAGATATGCCAAACCCGATCCCGTTTGATACATTAACTCAAAAGTTGGATAACTATAAAGAAGGAGACGTTGTTCAGATTTGGGTTGATAATAGTAATCCACCTGGACCGAATCATTTTTGTTTGATTAAGAAAACAGCAGAGGGTTGGATCAATTATAATCATAATGGAAATTTAGGAAGGGTCGAATTTGGTAAAGTAATAAAACCAGAGGATCTTCAAGATACTAAGATCTACAAAGTCTATGGACCTAATAACTAATAAAGGAATTTAAAATGAAGCGATTAATAGTTTCTATTTTTCTATTAATGTATGTTAGCTGTACTGCCAATACACGCGTAGAAAATAAGAATATTTCCGTATCTGAAGATCAAACGGAGAAAAGAGGTAGGACGGTATATAGAGTACTTTCTAAAAAAGAATATTTGGTTAATAAAACTATATTGTCTGGTGGTTCCAGAAAAATTTATGAAGCTATACGAAAGAAGAATTCGAGACTAAAAGAAAAAGGAAATGCGATTTTTTGTGGGGAATTTAGCCCTAAAGATCTGACGATTCGTATTCAGTATGTAGCGAAAGAATATGATGATATGAAAAGTTCCCTCTTACAGCTGACAGAGAATAGCCCGAATGTTTACACGGTTCATTTTGAAAATGAACCTTTACTTGATGGAATATTCCAGGAAACAGATGATCAAGCTGGTACTAAGTTTTGGCAAATTGGTCTCTTTCCAATTGGAGCAATATCAAAGATTTCCAATCCAACAAATGACCTTGGAATTTTTACAAACAGATTTTTCGATGTTAAATCCATTGCTCTTAACAAAAAGAAAATAGAGACAATCCAAGACTGCATTATGAATTTCAGAATTCAATGGTGTGGAGAACAGGCCAATCCGAAAGATCGAGAATGGAAAGATTGTGATCCACCAGGTAACGAATATTAAATTTATTTCAAATCAACCAAACACGGCACCCCATCGTAAGTATAAAAAATTGGTTCCTTCGATTTCGGATAACGAAAATAAAACACTCTTCCCATACTACTCTCCGGCCTGAGTTCAAAAGGCTCATACGGCTTTTTGAAAAGGAAGAGTTGTTTTGGATCGTATGGAATAAATTCTATATAAGTCGCCATATTCATAAATGATTCGGAAAGATCAGTTTCTCCGGACGAAATCTCTGCACCATGAACTTGTTTATATTTTGGCGATATGGAAAACAAACTAGGGCTAACTTTTGCGTTTGCATCGGAAGAATTTTCGAAGTTTACTGTTACTTTGATAAAATTTTCTTCCGGGTTTTCAGGATAGATTATTCTAATTCTTGGTGGACCGCCTCCACCTGTGATCTGCATCTTAAATGAATCAACCCTTTGAGTGGAAACTATTTTAGGTCGGATTGTTTTTGTTCCGAAATCTAATTCTTTTGCTTTTACAACTTTATATTCCGATTGAATCGGTCCTCTCAGCTTCTCGAATTTAGGGAAGCCTTCTCTAATATGCCGAACCGTTTTCATTACATAAGTAGCCACCATCGACTCACTTTCTGAGAGCCAATAGAAAGGAAGAAGAAGCCAACCTTGCCAAAGTTGTCGATATACAATATCTTTTTCTATTTCTGGTAATACGATCTCTTCTCCACCGCCATCGTACAAAATAGCTTTTATACGAAAATCTTGAGATTCGAGGCCTGGTAATATGAATAATGTAAACATTGAAACATAAAGTAACCAATGTCTTCTATGAGCAAAATGCGAAATGCGTAATACTAAAACATTCTTTAGCTGACCTTCAAGTTTAGAATATCCATCGATTTGATGAAAGCCTAAAAGTTTGATTCCCGAGTCTGGAGAGATCCTTTTTTCTAAATTTTCTTGAACGGCAAGAATAGCTTCTTTTGAATTTAATGAATGGTCTGTTTCATATACAACTATAAGACCAAATTGAGACGAATTTTGTTTTCTTTCGGAAATAACACCTTCTCTATCTTCTTTTTGAGAATTTCGTAATATTGAAAGATAACATTCTTGGAAGATGAAAGATAGAATAAATAATATGAGCACAAAATGTATAGGGGATTTCATCGATTGTTTTTGTTCCAGTAACGGTGAATAACTTTTATAATACTTTTGCAAATAATTATTCCCATCATTCTATTAAAAGTTCCAGCTAAAAAGCAAATAGAAGAGAATTAACTAGTATAAGCTATAAGATTTAATTTTTGAAAAGTGGAGAAGAAATATCCCAAACAGGTAAACGAGTGTGTATTGATTTCGTATATTATTTGCTATTAGAATCTCAGAAATTTCTTTCCAAAACGATTTTCCTGCGAAATTTTGAAAAAAACTCTGACCCTTAGTGTTAAAATTATTCGTATAATAAGATATGGGACTTTCTTTTAGACATTTCGTTTATTCCCTATTGTTCGTGCTCTCTTTCATAATGAGTTCGAATTGTGAGGGCGATCTGTACGAGATCCAAGATCCTTCTTTCGGAATGGTAAAAGACGCTGCCTATTATGTTGAAGCTCACAAGTTAGCGGATACTCAGAATTTAAGGATTTTTGCAGAGCCTGCCGAGCATAATGTGTATGCACATTTTAATTTGAAAGTCTCTCCCGAACTTTTTCTGAAACAAGGTTGGAAGAAGGGAAATCAAGTCGATGAAAGTTTTTGGAAAGAAGAACTGGCTTGGGACATTCTTCATTTCGGATTAGAAGCCCCGGTAGAATTGGCGGACGCTAAAGTCTATATCAGAGAAGATCTCTCCAGAAATTTTTCCGGCAATATAGAGGTGCTTGTTCTAACCGGAACCGAGGGCTATTTGGTTTGTAGGCAATTCACTTCGGATTCAAAATCTTATTTAAGCAATTTTAGTTTTTAGGCTTTTCTTGGGTGCCCGCGGGCTCCCTGAAATTGATCTCAAAGATATCATAATGTGATTCTCTGGCTCCTGTCACGAAAGCGACGGAGACCCCCATATAATATTTGCCGGTATATTTCATCGCCTTCCATGCATATTCGGCCATCTCTTCGGAAGTGATTGAGAATGGATGTATCCTTCCCCTAGACTCATCCATATAAAGACCTTCGTAAGTGCCTATAACTGTGCCTTTGTATTCCAAGCTTAGTATCCTACCCATTACGGAGAAATTTCTTTTTCCGCCGGTCTTACGACTTATCATCTTATCAATAGGATGTGAAGTATCGTGCGCTTGGACCCAAACCGTAATTCTTCCGCTTGGATCTTTTACAGGTGTGGTATGCGGTATTATGTTTTCTTGATATTGTGCCTGGATAACTTCTATACTGCTAGAAAGTGCTATCGGTTGGATCCTGTGGATATTGAACTGTATCAGGATCGTCTGGTTCAGGTTTTTACTTAGGAAGTTCACTACATCCGCGTTTTCCGGACGAACGCTAAAGTTTGCTTTTCTGCGCATAGGCATATAACATTCGTCCCTAGTTTCATCACATTCTTCCGCGGGATCGAAAGTTAGGACTTCTATCACACCTTCGTAAGATTCGAATACAATCCCTCGGCTCTCGAATTGGATTAATTTTGCAACAGTCCAACCCTCCGAATAGGTCCCCAGGGCAAAAGCGGGTGCGTGAGAGAATAAAACAGAAATATAAACAAAGAGGGAATATTTTCTGAGAGTCATAAATCTTTATTGGACGAGACTTTTGGGCTCTTACTACCTATCGGCATCCTTAGATCCTAAGGCCAAGTATTTTCCCTTTATAAGGCGATCCAAAGCAAAATATCGAAATTTTTTCTTTCCAAACTATAACAATCTGGTTTCAAAATAATTTTGGATTACGGAATTCATAAATAGCCTAGTTCCCTCTTATAAGTTCCCATTTTTCGTCATTTTTTAGAATTATTCTGCCAATTCTTCCTATCTTTTAGACCGTATTTTTCTGGACGTACCTTTTCAAACATTCGGCAATAGAAATGGGAGAAATATAGTCTCCATTTGTTAATAAAGGCATAACTTATATTGGATTCCTTGTAGGAATTCCAACATAGTAGGGATTCAAGATTGGGCTCAGGTTATTATCGTTTTATTTTTATCTTATGCATTCTGCCGGGAATACTTCCTCATTTGAATTGCGGGGGAGGAGGTGGCGGAATGAAATTGTTTCCAATTTTTCCATCCTCTTCCGGTATCAAAGGTCTGCATGTTTCGGACTCAGCAGGCAATCGATA
The DNA here is from genome assembly GCF_000244755.1 of Leptospira licerasiae serovar Varillal str. VAR 010. Taxonomy (NCBI): domain Bacteria; kingdom Pseudomonadati; phylum Spirochaetota; class Leptospiria; order Leptospirales; family Leptospiraceae; genus Leptospira; species Leptospira licerasiae. The sequence goes on from NZ_AHOO02000005.1 coordinate 649,159, forward strand.
TTCTTCCGGTTCTACACTTTCTTTAGGTTCCGCTTTAATTAGTTCCTCTTTTTCTAATACTTTGAAGGTTGAGAATGACGGAAATTTTACCGTTACTCTCACAGGAAGTCCGGATGCGGTTTCCAAAAGTGGGATACATGCTTCTCAGTATGTGATCGATTCTCAACCTGCTAGCACGAGCTTGGCAGACGGAGACTCTAGTTCTTTTCAGATCAGTTTTCAGCCTAGTTCCGCGGGTGTTAAATCTGCGTATTTGATCATTAACTCGGATGATCCGAATATCGGTACTTATATTCTTTATTTGAAAGGAACCGGCATGGAAGCTCCTGCTCCTTCTATCCAAGTTTCGGAAGGTAGCTTTAATTTTATCCCGAACGCTCAGACGAATTTTTACGCACCGTCAGGCGGGACTTCTTCCAAAACGATTACCGTTAAAAATTCAGGAGAGCAAGATTTAGTAATTTCTAATATTTCTTTGGGAGGAGCGGATGCGGGTTCGTTTAGTGAAAACGGTTCTTCGGTTACGATCTCTCCTAAAAAGACCTATTCATTTACGATCTCTTTCGGTCCGCTTTCTGTTGCCACTTTTTCCGCTTCGGTCTCAATCGACAGCAATGATCCGAATATTGCAAGCTACTCTATAGGTCTTGCCGGGGTCGGAACTTCCGGAAACGTTCCTCAAATTTCTGTAATGTATTCGGATAATAACAATATCTCCAGGGATATTACGAGTGGAACAGGCTTCTCTTATTCCTTTGGAAGCGTTTTCCCGGGAATCGTTTCTTCCGGTAAAACGATTACAATTCGTAATTTAGGAAGTTCTAATTTAGATCTTTCGGGCACTCCTGTGGTCTTAAGTGGAACAGATCCCGGGGAGTTTACTGTAACTCAACCTTCATCCACGAGCCTTTCTCCAAATTCTTCCGCTACGTTTGTGATCAAGTTTAGTCCAACAAGTGTCGGTTCCAAGTCCGCTACGGTTACTTTGAATACTAGTAACGGAAAAGGTGGGAATGCTTCGAGTTCTGTTTTAGATGTATCCGGGGCGGGAGGAAGAAGGGATATTATCGTAACCTGGGCGCATTCTAAAGAGCATGCAGTTCACATGGCATCAGGCGCTTATAGAGTTTGCTATAAAAAAGGTTCGGATTTTAGTGCACAAGGCGATTCCGGCGTTACTTGCGATGCGGATGTAATGTACGCGGGTGATCCTTATACCCCGAATTATAAAACGATAACCGTAAGTTCTGCTGGAACTTGGTATATCCGAGTAAAGTCCTTTTCTCAGTTTAATGGGACCGGTTCCACATTCTCTAAATCGATCCAGGCAAAAGTTAGTTCTCCGGGATATTAAATAAATTTTATGAAGAATAAATTCATCTCATTTGCTCTCATTCTTTCCGTCTTCTCTGTTGGTTACCTGTTTGCCGAAAAGGAAACGAATGCTGTTTCTAACTGGTCTAAACTTTTGGACCCGGTAGGAAATACCGATAATAAGAAATATTATAAAAGAGATTCCAAAATTAAATTCAAATCTTCGGAAGTCTTGGTTAAGTTCAAAGACAACGCAGGTGACTCGGTTAAATCGTATGCGGTTGGTTCCTTTAACGGAAAAGTCCTAAACGATTTAGGAGAGACTGGGATCTCTCAAGTGGAATTGAGAGAAGGTCAAACTGTAGAAGAGGCAGTCGCTGAATACTCTGCTCATCCGGATGTGGAATATGTGCAGCCGAATTATATTTATCATGCGAGCACTTCCCCAAATGATCCGATTTATGGCCAGTTATGGGGGATGAATAACACTGGTCAGAGTGTGTTAACTGCTACCTATGCGACGAACAATCCCGGAACCAGTACTGACGATATGAGAATGGAAAGCGCTTGGGATGTGAATACGGATTGTTCGAACACAATTGTAGCAGTTGTCGATTCCGGAGTGAATTATAATCACCAAGATTTAAATGCGAATATGTGGAGTTCCGGTTCGTGTGTTTCGGACAAAGGAGTCTCCTTGGGTGCATGTTCAAACGGTTGGGATTATGCGGATAACGATTCCAATCCAATGGACTTGAACGGTCATGGAACTCATGTAGCTGGAACGATCGGAGCCAAAGGAAATAACGCAACTGGAGTCGCAGGAGTTTGTTGGACCGCTAAAATTATGGCAGTTCGAGTTTTAGACCAATCCGGTTCCGGAGATACTGCAACCATTATCAAAGGGATCAACTTTGCAATTCGTAACGGCGCTAAAATCTTAAATTTAAGTTTGGGTGGACCTGATTACGATTCAGCTATGCGTTCTGCTATGGCAAATGCCGGCAGTAAATATGACGCGTTATTCGTAGTTGCTGCAGGAAATGACGGCAGCGATTTGAACTCGGATAACTCTTATCCTTGTGAGTATGATGAAGCCAATATTCTTTGTGTGGCCGCTCTAGATCAAAAGTTCCAGTTAGCAAGTTTTTCTAATTACGATTCTTCCAAGAAGAGAGTGGATATAGGCGCTCCAGGTACAAATATTCGAAGTACTTGGGCAGGCGCAGAGAATACTTATAATCTCCCTTTTGCCAGTTGGAATCTATATCATCTTACAGGTACTTCTTGGGCCCTTGCTACATGCTCCTCTTCGGTTTTATTACTTTCTACTAATTGCGCTACAGTACTCGCCGGAATTTCTACATCTGGATATCAATCTAATTCACATTCCCTCGTTTATGGCGAAATTGCAATTACTTCCGGTGCTGAAGCTGTCACCGCGAGAATGAGTTTATATCTAGATACGGAAGGAGGATATGATGGAATTAATATGTATGCTTCCAGTTCTACTTCTATGCCGGTTATCTTTAGTTCTGTTAACAAAGTAGGAAGTCTTTCAGGAGAACGAAACGGGCAGATAATTCCAGGCTTTGAAGTTGCTTTACCGAATTGCGTCGGCTCTTCGAATTGCAGCTTCGGTTATGAATTTATTTCAGATTCTTCCATCAATCGGGCCGGTGTTGCGATTACCGCATTTAATCTGATCACTCTAGACGTTAATGATATTACTCAGTATAATACTATTAACGGAACCTCTATGGCAACTCCTCATGTAGCAGGTCTTGCTACATTGCTTAGATCCTTTAATCCTAAGTTTACATATTCGGATACGATCAAGGCAATTGTCGCAGGCGGAACAACGACTAGTTCTTTGCAAAGCATTACGAAATATGGGAAGGCGGCTAACGGGAATGGAGCGATCCGAAATTTAGAAGCTCCAACGGATCTAAGCATAGATGTTCCTTAAATATTTTATAAAATCGATTTCGATCCTTGTCCTTCTATTTATAGGCGTTGCTCCCATGTTTTCTCAAGGATTTCCTAAAAATCTTCCCGCTGAAAAAGGTAAATATGTGAAGCCTGGTCGAGTTGTTCCGAACGAGTATATTTTTAAATTGGTATCGGGAACTAATTCGGAAAGGATCAAGGAGCTAACCGCCAACGCAACCGTTTTGAATATCGAAACCATTATGGAGAATACGTACAAAGTAACGTATAAATCCGATCCGGGTTTGGATCTTCTAAAGAAGGCTTCTTCCAAATCTGGTTTTGTAGAATCAGTACAGCACAACTTGGTATACAGGGCTTTTTAAGAATCGGCCCTGCTATTTACTTTATAAAAATATAATCCTATTTTCCGGAAAATCCTGCCTGCATCCATCTTGCGATTTGGTCTAGAGCATTTTTGGCTTCTGGAACGCTCCTGCCTAAATTGAAAAAACCGTGGATCAAAGTTTCGTAGATTTTGATCTCCAGTTTAATTTTTGCTTTTTGAAGAAGGTCTGCATATGCCAGCCCTTCATCCTGTAGAGGATCAAACCCTGCGAGCAACATATACGTTTTAGGAGTATGAGAAAAGTTCGACTGCTGAAATGGTGTGACTCTTGGATCTGTCCAATCTTTCGAATTCGGAACGCTATGATGTTTGAAATAACGAAGTAGATCCCGAGTGAGAGCGTATCCGTTTGCAAATTCTTCTACACTTTTTCTTTCTTGGATTAGATCGATCCATGGGTAAATCAATATTTGGAATTGGGGAAGAGTGAGTTTTTCTTTTTTAGCCTGAGTGGAAATAGAGATCGCTAAATTTCCTCCTGCAGAATCCCCACCCACTGCAATCCTTTTAGGGTCGATGCCAATGGACTTTCCATTTTCTTTCACCCATTTATAAGCGGAGTAAGCATCTTCCCAAGAACAAGGATACGTATGTTCAGGACCCAATCTATAATCAACTGCGAGTATTGCTCGACCTGAAGTTTTTGCTAAATATCTCAAGGGTGGATCGTGAGATTCCAGATCCCCGATCACAAATCCTCCCCCATGAAAATAAAGCAAACAGGGTTCCAGGTCTTCAGATATATTAGAAGAATATAATCTGATCTTGATCCTATGCCCTGTCCCAGGAATGGAAAAATTTTCAACTCTGGGAAGTTCTACTTTTTCCAGATCGAAAAATACCATTATATTTTTGAAAAGTTCTCTCGCTTTAGGCGGAGGAAGATTTTCAGGTTTCGGCTTAATTTTAGCTAAAATTAATGCGGCTCGGACCTTGGGGTCCAAGGTCCGTCCTCTTTTGATATCTTTTCCGAAAATTCTAAGAATCGAATCGGGAAGAGAAAGTAAGGTTCTGGCCGCTAAGGTCTCAAACTTTTGCCAGAGCACTTTTTTTCCTTGGTTCTGATTTTTCGTTGGAAGAGCTTTGTTTTCCGGATTGTTTGTATTTTGCTATGGATGGAACAGGCAATGTTTGCAAACTTTTAGACGCCCTCTTTTTACCTGCTTTTAGCTCCTTCTGCATATAATACAAAAAGTCTTCGTAGTCTACTTGCATCGTATGTCTTGCAGAGCTTACGTATCTCTTCTTCATTTTCTTTTCATAATCTTTGATCTGATTTTGCATTTCAGGAATTGTAGGAAGGCTGTAATTTCCGGTCAGATATTCAGCCAGCCATTTTCCTTGGAACTCTGCAAGAGGCATGATTGCTCCTAAAGGTTGATACAATCCTACAAAGAATAAATTATTCAGATCCGGTTTGAAAGTCCTATGGAACAAAGGAAGATGATTTTCGGGAGCGGAGATAAAATCAGGTTTAAAGAATGGGAACTTAACGTTATAACCGGTGCAATAGATGATCGCGTCGATCTCTTCTTCCGAGCCGTCTGCAAACTTTACCTTGTTTCCGTTATATTCTTGGATTACAGGTTTATATTTGATATCTCCTCTTCCGAGTCTTACTAAAATATCCTGTGAGATGGTTGGGTGGGCTTCTCCGGGTTTATGATCCGGTTTAGGAAGACCGAAATCTTCCATCTTACCTACTCCGATCTTTAACATTGTCCCGAATAGAAATTGTTTTAACCAGAAAGGTGTTCCTGGAGGAAGCAACTCTGTTTGTTTGTCTAAAGGTTTTCCGAAAAGATAATTCGGGATCACCCAAGCGCCTCTCCTGGAACTTAAAAAGACTTTTTTTGCAACTCCGGGACGGCTCAATTCGACGGAAATATCCATTGCGCTGTTTCCCATACCGAGTACTACGACTCTCTTGCCCGCCAATTGGATAGGATGTTCAGGATCCACGTAGTCATGGGAGTGTATTATCTTTCCGTTAAATTTACCCGGGAAATCCGGCTCAGGCCAGCGGGGAGACCAATGATGTCCGTTAGCTACTATAACAGCATCGTAAAATATTTTTTCTCCCTTTTCGCTGGTAACTAGATAGGTCCCATCGTCTTGGGGTTCTACCTTTGAGACGCCGTTCTTGAATTTAATATGTTTACGAAGTCCGAAGTGTTCCACGTAATCTATGAAATATTTTTGGATGGGTTCGTGGTTCGGATAATCCGCGTACCAATCCGGCATTGGATAATCCCGATACTCCATTCTATCTCTATGAGTGTTAATATGAAGTGATTTATAAATATTACTCAGGCCGTTGTCGTTCTTAAATCTCCAGTTACCTCCTACATCGCTTCCTTTTTCGTAGCAGTCGTAAGGGATTCCCTTGTCCTGCAATGATTTACAAACAGTGATTCCACTAGAGCCGGCGCCAATAACGCAGACTTTCGGTAACTCTTGCATATAGTTCTCCGATCTTTTTATGAGGTTGATAAAACGAATTAGTAGTAGATGTTTTTAGAACGCATAGTCAAGTCCGAAAATGGATTGAGTTAATAAATCGATATGTTTAGGTCGGATTTATGAAGACAGAAGAGAAAACAAACGTTCATTTTGATTACGACTATATCATAGTAGGTTCCGGTTTCGGTGGAAGTGTTTCTGCCATGAGGTTAAGCCAAAAAGGGTATTCTGTCTTGGTGATCGAATCCGGAAAAAGATGGACCGCTAAACAATTTCCTAAAACGAATTGGTCCGTTCACAAATATTTATGGATGCCTAGATTAGGTTTTTACGGAATCCAAAGATTAAATCTCTTAAAAGATTTTTTTCTAGTTAGCGGCGCCGGAGTTGGAGGAGGCTCCTTAGTGTATGCGAATACACTTTACGTTCCTTCTGATAAAACGTTAAATCATCCTACATACAAGAAGATCGGCGGTAAGGAGGGAATGCTTCCTTTCTATAAAGTCGCTTCCAGAATGTTAGGTGTCGTTCAGAATCCTCACTTGGATGGATCGGACGATGTTTTAAAGGAGATTGCGCATGAGATGGGAAGAGGTGAAACTTTTTCTCCAACTCCTGTCGGAGTATTCTTCGGAGAAAAACCTGGAGAAACGGTAAAAGATCCGTTCTTTCTGGGCGAGGGTCCTGAAAGAACCACTTGCAATCTTTGCGGAGGTTGTATGGTAGGTTGCCGCTTTAATTCTAAAAATACATTAGATAAAAATTATCTATTTTTTGCGGAAAAGTTAGGTGCAAAAGTCCTTCCAGAGACTAAAGTAACGGATCTTGTTCCTTTAAATGAAAGAGGAGAAGTCGATCCGGATGCAAGCGGAGAATTCGGTTATCAACTTTCCACTAGATCCACAACTGGCTGGTTAGGATCTCCTAAAAGGAAATTTAAAGCTAGATCTGTCGTACTTTCTGCCGCAGTGATGGGAACTGTAGGCTTACTTCTGCGTTCAAAAGAAGCAGGACATATGAAACGTCTTTCTGTTCGTCTGGGAGATGATGTTCGTACGAATAGTGAAACGGTTTTGGGAGTTACTAAGTTTGGAAAGGATGTGGACTTTTCTAGAGGTGTTGCGATCACTTCTTCCATTCATCCGGATGAACATACTCATATAGAGCCGGTACGTTATTCTAAAGGTTCCGATTTTTTCGGCACTCTTGCGAGTGTGCTAACCGACGGCGGAGGTATTTTCCCTAGACCTCTAAAATATTTTTTTACAATGTTTACTCAGCCTATTTATTTTTTGAAAGCATCCTGGCCTTTCGGCTTTGCTAAAAATTCTCTCATTCTTCTGGTAATGCAAACTTTGGATAATAAGGTTAAGATAGTTAGAAAAAGAAGAATGTCCTGGCCTTTTGAGAGGTCTATGACTTCCGTTATAGGCTCGGGAGAGAAGGTACCTTCTTATATTCCGATCGCAAACCAAACGGCGAGAAAGGTCGCCAAAAAAATAGGCGGTATTCCAAGAAGTTCATTGAATGACGTTCTTCTGAATGCTCCTATCACCGGGCATATCATGGGTGGTTGTGTAATGGGTTCGGACCCGGAAGAAGGTGTGATCGATTTTGAGAATAAAGTATACGGTTATAAAAATCTGAGAGTGTGTGATAGCTCGATGATCCCTGTGAATTTAGGTGTGAATCCTTCTCTTTCCATCACCGCTATGACTGAAAGAGCAATGTCTATGATACCTCCAAAGGAGAATAAGAAGATCTCAAGTTTTGAATTTGAAAAACAATTTGGGATCACATCGGTGGTCTTTCCTAAAATCTGATCCGAAAACGATAGACCTAGACCTCCCCCGAAGAAATTCTCTCCGTATCGGACATCACCGATCCGGAGAAGGATTTTGGGCTTATTAAAAGAAAGTTTAAAGGATTTTTTTCAAAACAAAAGGGATTGGATCTCTTTCGGGGGAGTGTTCATTCTATTCTTGATTTTTTGGTCTTATAATTATTCTTTTCGGTTTGCTCCACTTTTTACCCAGGCTTTAAAGGATAACCAGATAGGTTTAAGTCTCTTTTACTTTTTATTTTTTGCCGCAGGCGCACTTGTTATTTATCCTATCGTTCTCGCATTTTACGGAAAACTAAACGAATTCAAACCTTCAATTCCTCTGATATTGGGTTTTGTGGTAGTTCTTGCAATCGTATGTTCCGCAAGGATAAGAGACTCGGAATTATTCAACTGGGCGACTTCGTCTTCTGTTGAGATTGCAATGCTTACGGTAAATTATGTGGGGACAATTCTCGCGTATTCCGCACTACCTCTTGCTTGGATCGTTCTGCGCAAAAATTCTCCGGATAGATTTTTGGGTTTAGCTAAATCGCCCAAGTTCCTAGAGGTATTATTCCTACTCGGATTGATGCTTCCGATAATCGCGATTGCATCCTTCTCTCTTTCTTTTCTTTCTGTATATCCTAGATTCGCGGGAAGAATGTCCGATGGTTATTTGATATATCCTCCGGTTTTATGGATCGTTCTATTCGAAATTTCTTATGCAGCTGATTTTGCGGTTTTGGAAACTTTTTTTAGGGGATTTATGGTTTTTCCTCTCGCTTCCAGAACGGGAAGTAAGCCTGCAGTTTTAGCAATGGCATTTATGTACGGTCTATTGCATTTTACGAAACCTCAATTTGAAGCATTAGGTTCCTTTTTCGGCGGTTTTATTTTAGGAATGATCTCGTACAGGACCAAATCGGTATATGCAGGAATTTTGATACATATAGGTGTAGCTTTGGCAATGGAACTTGCCGCTACTTTACAGTTTTTATATTTTATGGAATAAGGATCTCCTCCGGTCCGATTTAACCGGAGGATTAGGAATTTCAGATACGGATAGTATATCCGATATTATAGAAGAAGATCACGTGAACTATATGTTGCTGTTGATAATGGTCTACCAAAGCTCTTTTTACGGCAGGATCATCCGATAAGGAAGAAATATAGTTAATGATAAGTTCATTCTTATATCCGTAAGCTTTTGCCGGATCGATAGTCAGCCCATCGTTAGCATTGCTGTCGGGATATGCCCCAATATTTGGTGTATAAGTTGCGTTATCTACCAAAGCCGGCGTGGCTCTATACATCATGTTGGCCGCAAAGAAAAACTTTCCATAATCGAATTGTAGTCTTGGACTAATATCACTGATCCCTTTTTTCCGATCCGTGTTATCGTTTACCTCCGCATAACCTACAACCAAACTAGGAGTGATCCTAAAAGTTTCCCCTTTAAAAAATTCATGAGAAACGGTGAGACGATAGTTATGAGTTCCTTGGAAAGTTCCGCCATAGTCATTTAACATTTTGTTGTTGATGGAGAATTGCGGGTTTAGCCATTCCCAAAAAGGAGCTTTCCATCCGATCACCCAGTAACCTCTCATCACATAAGTCGGATCGTTTTGGTTAATGAATAAAAATCCGGCGGAGAATGTGCCCAGTCTAGTTTCATGATCGTACATCGCTCTAGTGAACAGATAATCATAAAGACCGTTTTTTTCTTTTCTGGTTTTCACTTCATTCGGATCGAATTGCAAGGTTCCTGTGGCAAACGACTTATCTAATAGATAAGTTTGATCAGGACCTCCCGGCGTGGATTGTAATCTAAGATCCGTGTCGGTGTTACTTCTGTCCAATAGAGGGTTCATCATTGTAAGCCCAAGTTTAAATTGTTTAGGCAAACCTAATATTTCCACGCTAGTAGTTAAGAAGTAGGCTTCGTAAAAATCTTTGTAAGGCGTTCCGTTCCTTCTCGCCTGTCTTTCTCCGAATAGATCGGAACCTTGGAAGGCTCCGTCATTTGAGAAAGATTGAGAAAGCAGAATAGAATGTTCCGGAAGTGAGTCCTTGGGAGAAGGAGGTTTGGCCGCTCCCGTTGGAACACTCTCGTCGGAAACAAATTCAGGAACAGCATCAGGAGTATCTTCTGTGATTTGTTTTATTTTATCCTTGCGGATTCTATATATGACTCCGTCCGGATCGACCACTTCAATCTCGGTTTCCGTTTCTTTTTGAACGGAAACTTTTTTGAAAATACGACCCGCATTCATTTGGATCGTTACCGCTAAAATTGATTCGAGAGGGAAAGTGAGGACCAGTAGGAGGATTGAGGAAATACCTAAAATTCTTCCCATACAACCATTTTTAAAAATGGGGAAGTTTCTTCAATACACATACACTGTAATTACTTATTTACCGATCCAATTACTGATGTATAACAATCTTTATTTTTAGAAATGGTGTGAACTTTTTCTTCCTCCGAGAGTCCACGATGATTTGATCCTTAAACCATTTAGGCTTTTAGACCTTTACAAAATTCGGTTTTCAGCATTGTTACAAAGATGTATTCTTGGAGAAAGATATCCTTTCAGGCAAAAATATGATTCAACTCAATCGACCTTCTTTATTCAAAAATTCTAATTTTTATTCGGGAGAATGGAGGACATTTTCCAAGACCATCCCGGTCTTTGATCCAGCGACTGGCGAGAAAATAGGAGAAGTACCCGATCTTCCCAGAGAAGAAGTAAGAAAGGCTTTGGAGTTTGCGGAAAAGTCCCAAAAAGAATGGGCCAAGATGATCCCTAAAGAAAGAGCCAAGTTTCTTCGGAACTGGGCAGACCTAATGATCCAAAATAAAGATGATCTGGCAAAAATTATGACCTGGGAACAGGGAAAACCTTTGGCGGAATCCAAAGGTGAGATTGATTATGCAGCTTCTTATTTGGAATGGTTTGCAGAGGAAGCAAAACGTGCGTACGGAGATTTGATCCCTACACATAAAAAGGAACTACGATTGATGGCTTGGAAGGAGCCGATAGGAGTTACCGGTATTTTAACTCCTTGGAATTTTCCTTCTTCGATGATCACTCGAAAGATAGGACCTGCATTAGCCGCGGGATGCGTAGTGATCTCTAAACCTTCTGAACTTACTCCTTATTCGGCAATCGCGTTAGCTGTTCTTGCAGAAGAGGCAGGAATCCCTTCCGGAGTCTTCCAAGTAGTTACCGGTCAACCGGAACCTATAGCGAACGAATTTTTAGAAAACAAAATTGTTCGTAAGATCAGTTTTACAGGTTCCACAAGAGTAGGAAAGATCCTTTTAGAAAGATCGGCAAATCAAGTTAAAAGAATTTCTTTAGAGTTAGGAGGCAACGCTCCCTTTATAGTGTTCGCGGATGCAAATATAAAAGAAGCGATACGTGGAGCAATCGCATCAAAATTTCGTAATGCCGGACAAACTTGCGTGTGCACGAACAGATTTTTGGTAGAGGATAAAATTGCCGAAGAATTCACTCACGGTTTAGTGGAAGAAGTTTCCAAATTTAAAGTTGGGAACGGCTTCGAAGAAGGAGTCAATATTGGTCCTCTGATCCATTCCGCTGCGGTCAAAAAAGTGGACTTACATTTAAAAGACGCCATCGAGAAAGGAGGGAAACTTCTGATAGGAGGTAAGCATCATTCTCTGGGAGGAAACTTCTACGAACCGAGCGTTCTCTCGGGAATTTCCGAAAGATCATTATGTTTCCAAGAAGAGACCTTCGGTCCACTTGCACCTATCAAAAGTTTCAAAACGGAGGAAGAAGCGTTACAAATTGCGAACGCAAGCGACGTGGGTTTAGCATCTTACGTATATACGAACGATCCGGCTAGGATTTGGAGAATTTCCGAGGCATTAGAAGCGGGAATGGTTTCAGTAAACGAGGGGATTTTATCCACGGAACAGGTACCTTTTGGCGGAGTAAAAGAGTCCGGCTTGGGCAGAGAAGGCTCCAAATACGGAATGGAAGAGTATCAGGAAATAAAATATATCTGTTGGGGCGGGCAAGGTTGAAAGCAGAAACTTCGAATTCTCGCCGTTAGTTTTGTAAAAAAATTTTCGTCTCCTGAGTTCGGACTTCTTTTCGCATTTTCCTTGACGAAGCGGTCCTTCGGATCAATTTCTTAGGCTGCCCTTTTTATGGACCCTTTTTATTTTAATTTTTACTTCTTCGGATCCTTACTCGCTTCCTTATTTTCTTTGTATGTATCCTTTTTCTTTCTAACCATCAAGGATAGAAGTAAGGCCGCCTTTCACCTCGGCCTTTCGAGTTTATCCACGACCATCTTTCACTTTGGATATTTAGTTGCTTTCTGTTCTCCTGACGAATGGACGATATTCCACAGATGGATCGTGATCCCATTCCCGATGGTGGGATATACTCAGCTTTTCATTTTCTTTTTCTATTTCCCTACTCCTAAAAGAGAAAAGTTAGGGCTGACTTTGTATGCGATCTTGTATGCAGGCGTTATAACATTAGCGATCTTTTATATTATTCTTTCTTTAAAGTCTACTAGAAGTTTCGTTATGGGAAGCCACTATTGGGACTTCGAAACTCATTTATTCTATAAAATTTTCTCTCTTATAGTCTTTCTATATAACTTCATTTTTTTGATCGCGGCCATTTGGAGAGCGATCGTAGAAAAGGGTGGAGAGAGAAGATCAGTAATCTATATCACTCTGGCATACCTGACCATTACGCTTTTACCGGGTATTACAAATGCTTTAAGTAGAGAAGGTACTGTATCTCGTGCGGTTTATCAACAGACGGCGGATATTCTCCTTGTAGCCGGACTATTCTTAATACTTATCGTTTATGTAAACGCAACGAAGGAAAGAACCACTATATTAAGCAGGATTGTGGGTGTGAGTATGGCCACCTTCCTTCTTGCATTCCAGTTGGTGGGGTTTGCAATACTAAACGGTTATGATTCTTCCTTTGACCTGATCAAAAAGGAAGAAGCTAAACTGGTGGTTTTACAAGGAGAAACTCCGACCGGATTCGCATATCTAACTTCTTTCGATCCTAACGAAAATCGTTTTCAAACGGAAAGAGGCTTTAAGGATCCAAGATTCGATTCTGAAGATAGGTTAGAGATTAAATTCTTTTATATTTTTAAAAATCTTACGAGTTTAGGAAGTCTTTCCGCCAAGGATAGATGGGAAAGGTCCAAGGCATTTTTAGAAAATTCCCCCAAAGAATTTTATGCATACCAAGAAGGATTGAAGCAATTTTTCGGATCTAAGGGAGACAATTCCGTTTCAGATGAAGATGTCCGCGAGTTTTTCAGATATTTGAACAAAAAATTGAAAGTAGTTCGGAGCAAATATTCTCATTTGCCTTCTAAATCGGACGCTCCCGCGATCTATAAACTCCTAAAATCGGAAGAAATAGGCCTTTCTGCAGTTTTAGAAAAAGTGAAAGTAAAGGCGGAAGCAGATCTAAAGGCGAATATATCCGAGTCGGATTTGGATAAAACTGTCCTTCTTCCTTTAACTCCGATCCGAGAAGTGGGGGAAAGGATCTATAGAGGAACGAAATATTATAAAGTAGGAGATGAGAAACCGCAATACTATGTTTCGTATTTGGTCGTACATCCTACAAATGGAAACGTTTACGAAGTAGGTTTCACTTACAAATCCTTCCGAACGTTCATACATGAACCTGCATTGATCTTAGTCGTATGTTTGCTCGCAATTATGTTAGTGATCAGTGTTGGATTCAGATTCTTTTTCCAAAATGCACTTATTAAACCTATGGACGAAGTAGTCGTAGGCTTAACGGAAGTAAATTCAGGCAATTTGGATTATAGACTCGAGCCAAGAGTAGAAGATGAGATCGGATTTATTGCCAGATCTTTTAATAGAATGGCAAGGTCCATCCAAGCCGCTCGAAAAAGATTGGAACAGTACGCTAACGAACTGGAAGAAAAAGTAAAAGAACGGACTAAAGAATTAGAACAAACCTTAGGAGAAGTACAAGAACTCAAGCAACAACAGGATGGGGATTATTTCTTAACTTCTCTTTTGATCAAACCTTTAGGAGCGAACAAAGCAGTTCATGAAAACGTAAAGGTGGATTTCTTATTAGAACAAAAGAAAAAATTCACTTTCAGAAGATATCATGATGAGATAGGTGGGGACTTAAATATCTCCAATCATATCGAATTAAAGGAAAGATCATACACAGTATTCTTGAACGCTGATGCAATGGGAAAATCCATGCAGGGTGCCGGTGGAGCGCTAGTTTTAGGATCTGTTTTCGAATCGATCATAGAGAGGACCAGACTTGTCGATAATATGAAAAACCAGTCTCCTGAACGCTGGTTGAAGAATGCATTTACGGAACTACATAAAGTTTTCGAAAGCTTTGACGGTTCTATGTTGGTTTCATCGGTAATGGGGCTCGTAGACGACGAAGTAGGTATTTTATATTTTATTAATGCAGAACATCCTTGGACAGTCCTCTATAGAGATGGAATTGCAAGCTTTATAGAAGACGAACTCATGTTCCGAAAACTAGGAACTACCGGAATGGAGGGTCGTATCTATATCAAAACTTTCCAATTGGAACCTGGAGATGTGATTATCGCAGGTTCCGACGGTCGGGACGATATTTTGATCGGGACAGATGCAGATGGGGGGAGGATCATTAATGACGACGAAAAACTCTTCCTTAGGATAGTGGAAGAAGGTAAAGGGGACCTAAGCGGAATTTATAACTGTATTACCGGAAAGGGTCCTTTAACAGACGACCTTTCTCTTATCAGACTATCTTTTAAAGAGGCTGATTCAGATCAGAAACTTCACGATGAACAAAAACAAAAGATAAGAGAATTATTGAATAGAGCAAAGGAAACTTCTCAAAACAAGGACATAGCAGAAGCTATTACCTATTTGGAAGAAGCGGAGAACCTAGACAGCCGTATTCCTGAAGTGAAGAAAAATTTCGTAAAATTGTTCTTAAAACTCAAAGATTATTCCAAAGCAGCACATTACGCGGAAGACTATTTGAATATCAAACCTGTGGATAAGGAAATTTTATATGTAGCTTCTTTTGCAGCGAGAAAGGCAGGGCAATTAAAAAAAGCTTTGGACTTTGGCGAGAGATTGAGGCTTAGAGAACCGGATCATTTTAAAAATTTAATGAATTTGGCCCAAGTATACATTGCTCTCAAAAATTACGAAAGAGCAATGTATATGGTCCAATCAGCTTTGCATTTAGAACCTGAAAACGAGGCAGTACTTAGGATTAGGGATGTGCTTAGGAAAAATTGGCGTTAACACGTTGCCATTTTGACTAATATCAATTTTTAAAAGTTAGTCCTTAGGGTATTAAAATAGAATGTGAGTTTTTGCTCACTTTGCAAAAAATAAGATCGATTCTATGTGCCTTCGGTCTGAATCTAGAGTATTCTTTAGATTAAATTAAAGATTATTGGGGGCGCCAATGACTGACGAACGAACCACCGAAAAAATTGCGGCGTTAGGCCCTTTGACTATCAACCGGATCCGCATCGGGTTAGTTTTTTTGATTTTGGCTTCTTTGGGTGCTTCTTGGGAACAAAGCTCCTTTGAGCAAAATATGGCTTATCTTGGCGGAACGATCTCTTTGGGAATCGTTTCTTTGGTGAATTTATTTTATTCTTATCGGACCGGACGTATCCCGAAATCAACAGGGATGATTTCTGTCCTTCTGGATGTGTTAATACTTTCTGGGGTTATGTTTTTTGCGGCTTCTACTGAAAAAAACATGTCTTCAGGTATTATTAGACAAATCATCTTATATGCAATTAATGTAATATTTATCGTATATTCAGGACTACTCTTAACGCCAAAATTCGTAGTTGTTACTGGGTTCGTTTCGGCGATTTTTCAAGGCGTAGTTGTATTAAATTGTTATCTTCACGGAGTGGTATTCTCCGAGGAGCCGTTAGAAGTACTTTCCCCTGGATTCGCTTCCATCTCCGAACAAATCCTAAAATTAATTTTTCTGATAGTGATCGCTTTTATAGTTAAAAGTGTGATCAATATATTCGGACTGCTGCGCGATGCGGAGGAGGAAAAATTAAACACGATTATAATATCCGGCAATGAACTGAAAAAAAGTAAAGAGAGGATGGATTCTGCCGCGATTTCCTTAAGGGAAAAATCCAGATCTTTAAGGAACTTCTCCGACGAATTTTTCGATGTGATCAATAATCACGCCGCTTCTTTTGATGAAATCGGAAGTACTTTAAGCGAATTTTTATCTCAAATCGAAAGTGCTACCTCTAGCGTTAAAGATCAGTTTGGTAGAATAGAAATGCTTGTAAAAGAAAGTCAAAACTTAAGATCTTTGATCGATAAAATTTCAGGTTATTCTTCCGAGTTAAACGGCCGTATTCATTCGGTTTTAAATACAGGCAAAGAAGTGACCGAATTTGTTTCAGGCCTTTCTGAATCGTTGGAATCTCTTGGAGAATCTTTTCGTTCTGTAGGAGAGGTTACTGTTATAATGGCCGATGTAGCGGATCGTACCAATCTACTTTCTTTAAACGCTTCTATAGAAGCAGCAAGGGCCGGAGTCGCCGGTAGAGGTTTTGCAGTAGTTGCTACCGAAGTTTCTAAACTTGCGGAGAGTAGTGGACAAAATGCCGCTAGGATCTCTAAAATTATCGGCGAATCCAATGATTATGTGGATAAAGGTAGAAATACCGCTTCGGTAACATCTGAGAAGGTTAGAAATCAAGAAGATCAATTTGCCGCATTTTTAAGTAGATTTAATGAATTGAATGGGCTTTTAGAGGATCAGATCAAGATAAACGATCAATTTTTGGCTAGCTTATCGGAATTACGAAAACTTTCCGCAGGAATAGAAACTTCTTCAAACGAGCAAAATACCGGGGCTTCTATGATTATGGGAGCGATATCGGAATTGCAGGTCTCGATGGATTCTTTGCTCAGAAAGAGCGAATTTTTATCGGACACAATACGCTCGTTAGAAGAGGAAGCTGAGCTTCTTGGAAAGGAGAATTGATTTATATCAGTTAAAAGCTCGGATATATTAGGGACTTATTAATAAAGGCAAACGTTAACTTGCTTTTGCAATAAATTTTCCACGAATAAAATCCGAAAAAGGATCGATTTATTCGCCCTTTTATCGTCTTGGATATTAATAAATAAAAATATTCCTAAGGCGGGTTTTTTAAAATGGCAACGCGTTCCGAAACGGAAAAAATTCTCGCTCAAGGTCCGATTACGATCAATCGAATCAGATTCGGGCTGACATTACTCTACTTTGCCTCCATAGCTATGGGGTACAAGAGAAGTACTCTATTCCAAAACTCACTTTATATTATTGGGACTTCCGTAATGGTGATGTATGTCACCTACTCTTTCCTCAAAAATCGATTTGGAAGCGGAGTATCTCCCTTTTTAGGAAAAGTTTTTATAATAACCGACGTTGTCGTTCTTTGTTTGGTCATGATCGGTGCTACAATGGAAGACCCGAAGCTTGCTTCCAATATTATAAAACAAATCGTACTCTATACAATTAACGTTATATATATCGTGTATGCCGGTCTTTTACTTTCACCTCGATTCGTATACTTGGTGGGACTTTTAACGATATTTTGCCAGAGTTTAGTGACCGTGAACGCGGCTCATACGGGAGTAATTTTTACGGAAGATAGTATAACCTCCATTACTCCAGGCTATGCGGCGATGTCGGAACAGATCACCAAGATGCTATTTTTGTTGACCACCGCCTTCATCGTAGTTGCGGTAATTAAGATCTTTTTGCAGTTAAAGAATATAGAGGAAGAAAAATCCCAAGCCATCGAGAAATCCAAAGAAGATCTGGAACACGGAAGGATCAGGATGACCGAGTCCGCAGTTTCTTTAAGAGAAAATTCCAAAAAGTTAAAAGAATTCTCCGATGATTTTTCGGAAGTAATAAGTAATCATGCTGCTTCTTTTGAAGAGATCAGTTCTACCATGGAAGAGTTTTTGGCCCAAACGGAACAATCTGCGGAAACGGTTAAAGACCAATTTACAAAGATCGAAGGCTTGTTGGGAGAGAGTAGAAATCTCAATACTTTGATCGATCGTATCTCCGGACATTCCAACGACTTGAATCGAAATATGGACATAGTTTTGGAAGCCGGAAAAGCCGTGAGTCAATTCGTAGACGGTCTCAGAACTTCTTTGGAATCTTTGGGGAGCTCTTTCCGTTCCGTGGGAGAAGTAAACCAAATCATGTCGGACGTAGCGGATAGAACCAATCTACTTTCTTTGAACGCATCTATCGAAGCAGCAAGAGCAGGAGCCGCTGGAAGGGGATTCGCTGTAGTTGCAACTGAAGTTTCCAAACTTGCGGAAAGTAGTTCGGAAAACGCGGATCGTATTTCTAAAATTATAAACGAAAGTACAAAGTATGTCCAAAATGGACAAAAGTCCGCTCATACTGCGAATGAAAAAGTGAAGGAGCAAGATACTTTGTTCACAAACTTTTTAGATAGTTTTAAACAACTGAATCAATTATTGGGCGAACAAAAAATAGTGAACGACCGTTTTTTGAACAGTCTTTCAGTTTTGAGAAATTTATCCTCCGATATTGAATCGGCTTCCAAAGAACAGACAATTGGAGCTAATGCAATCATGACGTCTGTATCTTCTTTACAAAGTTCTATGGATTCTTTGTTAAGAAAGAGTGAAATGTTAGCGGAAACCATCAAAATTTTGGAAACCGAAGCCCAAACATTGGCTGCGAAAGGTTAGTCGTCTTTCTGATAAAATTTCCGAACTAGTTTGTATAGAAAAATCTTGAATTCTAAACACTAGGGATTAGAAAAGTCGCTCCATGATTTATTTTAACTCATGGGCGATCTCTACGCTCATCTGTTCCATTTTTACTTTCATCATTTTCGCTTTTTTAGCTGCGCTAAAGAAGAAAGCGAACTATACAAGCGCGTTCTCTCTCCTTTTCTTCTTCGTTTTTCTGATCAATTTCGGATTCTTTCTATCTGCGATCTTTCCTTATCCGACCGCTTCATATCATAGACTTGTTACCGGTCCGGCAGCGGTATTCGGTACCATTTTTCTTTGTATTTTTGCATATTTATATCCCAGAAACGATCGTTCAAAAGAAACGAAGTATGTGATCGGAATTTTGCTCGGGATTTCTTTAATTACGATCTCCTATTCCTACTTTCAGATTTTTACGAATAAACCTTTATTCGATTTTAAGGGACAAATATATAATTATCAACAAAAGGTGGGCAATCTTCTCGCAGCTTCCCTACTTGCATTCCTTTTAGTAATGATCTTTATCCAGGTCAGAAAAATTATCCGAGCGGATAAAGAAGAAAGAAAAGCGTTAGTACAGATGTCTATAGGAATGGACATCACATATACGGTTCCGGTGGTTTCCAATTTGTTGCTCCGTGAAGGTGTGATAACCTTTAATACATTCCAACAATTGTACGTAGGTTTTATGATCTTAGGGTATTTTACTCTAACTATATTATTTATTAATAATACTGTAGATAAGACCTCTTTTATGACCAAGATCATAGGAATTACCGTGGCAACCTGTTTGGTCTTTGCTCAGGCATTTTCTACAGTAGTAAATCTGAAGAATGAGTCTTTGTTTGATGAGATCAGCATTAAGGAAGCGACTACATTTTTGAATACAGGCAAATCGGAAGGCTCTTCCATTGCATATGCTGTTTCTTTGGGAGATTCTTCTAATAAACCCAAGGTCCTGATCAAATCTGCGGGTATAGAACCGAATCTAAATCTGGCTCAAAGGGAAATTTTAGAAAATAAAAAATCAGGGAATTTTCTGAAAAGGATACCGACTACCAATCTTCCTAAAACGATTTCGGACGACTATGTACCTTCCCCTAACGATCTGTTTTATTCTTATTATCTCAGAGACGAAGTAGGAGAGAGAACTCTTCTTGTAGCTTTTCCCTATTTACATTACAGAAAATTTTTGGATGAAACGAATAGCTGGTTAGTGCTCTTAACTCTTTCTCTTGTCTTCGTGATCTTAGTTTTATTTCCATTCTTCTTCAATCGAAGTCTAGTTCGTCCTTTGAATACTTTGATCCGAGGAGTGGGAGAAGTAAATTTAGGGAATCTAACGATACGCATTCCGGTACTTGTACAAGATGAGATCGGTTATCTTTCCGAATCATTCAACAAAATGGTGGGAAGTATTCTAGAAGGAAGAACCAAATTAGAAGAGTATGCGGATACCCTGGAAGAAAAGGTGGATGCCCGCACAAAAGAAGTTACCGAAAAAATGGAAGAGATCCAGTCACTCAAGGTACAGCAGGATGGAGATTATTTTTTAACTTCTCTTTTAAGCAAACCCTTGATGACGAATTGGAATCGTTCTTCTTCGGTTACGACTAACTTCTACATCGAACAAAAGAAAAAATTCGTTTTTAAGAATAAAGAATCTGAGATTGGCGGAGACATTTGTATCAGCGGTAACCTTCTATTCGGTCCCGAAAAAGAAAGATGGTCCGTATTTCTGAATGGAGATGCTATGGGAAAATCCATGCAGGGTGCGGGTGGCGCTATCGTACTTGGAACGGCTATGAACAATATCATGGCCAGATCCGCTAGCCAAGGAAAAGTTCTAAATATTTCTCCTGAAGATTGGGTGAGAGAAGCTTATAGAGAATTAGATGATATTTTCCGGACTTTCGACGGTGTTATGATGGCGTCTGCCATTTTAGGTCTAATCAATGAAAAGACCGGAAAGATGTATTATTTTAACGCGGAACATCCTTGGGCAGTACTTCTGCGGGACGGCAAGGCTTCTTTTTTAGAAACAGAATTAACTTTGCGTAAACTAGGTTCTCCTTCCGAAATGAGCTTTAGAATTTTGGAATTCGATTTGATGCCGGGTGATATTCTTTATGTTGGTTCGGATGGAAGAGATGATATCAATTTAACCGAAGATGGCGTGAATTGGATCATGAACTCGGATGAGAACATGTTTCTCAAAACGGTCGAGGAATCTAAAGGAGATCTGGACAATTTAGTGGATCGTATTCATAGTTTAGGTGCATTATCCGACGACCTTTCGTTAATACGGATCGGATTTCATGAAAAACTTTCTCAGAATATTACCGAAGCAAAAACTGGGATCCCTGAATCCGTTCTAAGAAAATATACGGAAGCAAAGGCTTTATTACAACAAAGAGAGATCGGCACTGCAGTAGTATTATTGGAAGAAGCGCTAGATTCTGTCCCTTCTTTCAAAGCTGCCGCAAGATTATTGGGGCAAGTGTACTATGATCGAAAGGAATACGATTCTTCTTCTCGTTGGTTTGAAAAATATTTAGAATTCGATTCCAATTCGCCCAATGTCTGGTTCTTACTTTCAGTATGTTATAAACATTTAAAAGAATATGCAAAGTCTAGTTATGCAGCGGAGAAGGTCCGTTTGTCCCAACCTCATCGTCTCGCGAACCTGATCAACCTTACGGATAATTATAGATTATTAGGTCGCTTTAACGAGGCGCGTTCGATCTTAGAAGCGGCAGAGTCCATAGATGGAGAGAGCCCTGGAGTCCGAAAGCTGGACGAACTCTTGAAATCGAAGGGCTACTAAAACAAATTTAGATTGTGGAATCGGCCATTTCACAATGTTTTGTAAAAAAGACGCCTTTTTAGAACTCCAAAGGTGGAACTCGAGGTGCCACAATGGCTAATTTATATTATGATAAAGATACGGACCTTTCCGTATTAAAAGGAAAGACCATCGCCGTAATCGGATACGGAAGCCAAGGTCATGCACAAGCTCAGAACATGAAGGATTCTGGGCTGAAAGTTATCATCGGTCTGAAAGAAGGATCCAAATCCAAAAAAGAAGCTGAAGAAGCCGGTTTCGAAGTATTCTCCGTTTCCGAAGCAGCTAAAAAAGCGGACATTATCCAAATCCTAGCTCCGGACGAGATCCAAGCAGATATCTATAAGGCAGATATCGAGCCTAACTTAAAAGACGGAGATGCATTAGTTTTCTCTCATGGATTCAATATTCATTTCGAATTTATCCAACCTCCTAAAACTGTAGACGTTTACATGGTAGCTCCAAAAGGACCGGGACACTTGGTTCGTAGAGTATATGTAGAAGGCGGTGGAGTTCCTTGTTTGATCGCTGTAAACCAAGATGCAACCGGAATAGCAAAACAAAGAGCGCTTGCACACGCAGCTGGAGTAGGCGGAGGAAGAGCTGGGATCTTAGAAACTTCTTTTAGAGAAGAAACAGAAACAGATCTTTTCGGAGAGCAAGTAGTTCTTTGCGGCGGTCTTTCCAACTTGATCATGGCAGGATTTGAGACTCTTACCGAGGCTGGATACGATCCTGAGATCGCTTACTTCGAGTGTTTACACGAAGTTAAATTGATTACCGACCTTATCTACGAAGGTGGATTAGCTCGTATGCGTTATTCCATTTCCGGAACTGCAGAATACGGAGACTATGTTTCCGGACCTCGTATCATCGATGCAGGAGTTAAAGCTCGCATGAAAGACGTTCTTGCGGATATCCAAAAGGCAAACGGTTCCAAGTTCGCAAAAGCTTGGATCGCAGAAACCAAAGCGGGTTACCCTGAGTTCAATAAGATGAGAGAGAAAAACGCAGGACATCCTATCGAAGAAGTAGGTAAAAAATTACGCAGCATGATGAAATGGCTAAGTAAATAATAAAAGCCTAATATTTAGATTTAAAAGGCCGGAACTTTCCGGCCTTTTTTTATTTGTATGGGATCTTTACGTTTTAATTAAGCGCGGTTTTTTTAGTAAACATCCATGCCCATGAAAGGAATAATATTTGGAATGGTAGGCGAATCAACGTGAAAATAAACTTGGGATCTTCCGACTCATACGCGTTTAAACTCATTTGTATGTTTGCAGGGAAAACCGCGATCAATAGTAAGATAATTCCCCAGGCGGCAAACACTCTTGTAGATAATGGAAGTAACGCGAGAGCGAGTAAAATTTCACAAACTCCCGCAAGTATATTCACTTCATAATGATAAGGTATATAAGGAGGCATCATTCCGTAATAAAATTCCGGGATAATAAAATGCGCCGAACCCGCTAAGAGATAAAACAAAACCATTAAATAAAAAAGGATCTTCCGTACCATATTGCCTCGGGTATTAGACAAAAATAAGAGGTGGATTTTATATATTTTGATCTGAATCTCTTAGAATATACCTCGCAGGAGGATGGAATTTCAGATTGTTTCAAATTGGTACGGATTTTGGGTGCGACATGTTGGAAATTTCTTGCCTAAGCCCCTAAAATCCCTCTAAGTTTGGAAAAAAAATCGGAAAATCCTAGGTCTTAAGTCCGGCACTTGCTCTTAGAAGGTATCTATCTATAGGGCAAAAAAATAATGACAAAGCCTAGCTTTTTGCTATTTTGAGACACCCAAGCCAGGAGGCTCTGATTGAAATCCTTAATTTCCATAATCGGAATTTCCCTCTTTTTGTTTTCTAATGATGTATTCGCGCAGAAAAGGTTCGGCCTTATCTTCGGATCCAACTATAAAGGAAACAAAGCCGGAATTCCGGAATTAAATCTTTGCGAGGCCGATGCCAAATATCTACATGATGAGATCAAACGTGTAGGAAAATTCGATGAGATCAAAATTGTTTTGGGTCAAGATGTTACCAAAAACAATATCCAGAAAGAAATTAAGGCTCTTGCTTCCAAAGCAAAAGCGGATGATACGGTATTTCTTTATTTTTCCGGCCACGGCGCTTTTCAAAGAGATGAAAAAGCTAAGAACGGAATGAGAAACCTGATCATCTGTTATGATAGGCCTCACCTTTCAGACGATGAGTTAAACGATTATTTAGAAGGGATCAAATCCCCTAAGACGGTTTTCGTTTTTGACTGCTGTTTCTCCGGGGGAATCGCTAAAAAAGGAAAGGCAACCAGAGGTTCCGCTAACGTTCCGATTCCGGAAGGTAGCGATGGAACAGTCAAACAAGACTCTCAGGACTTTTTCTTCCAAGACAAGGCAATCATTTCAAGTGCGGACGATAACCAAACCGCGATCGAAGTTGGAGGGACGATCAATCACGGGATCTTTACCTATAATTTCGGAAAGGCTCTTTCTAACGGAGACCTAAATCAGGACAATGTGATCACCGCTCTCGAGGCGTTCTTCGCATCTAAAGACGAAACAGTCAATATGGCTAAAAAGTACGATCACGAACAAGTGCCTCAGATTTCGGGTAACGCTTCGGGAATCTTCTTAGCTGGAGAAAAAAAACCGGAGCCTCCAAAACCTGTGGAGCCTGTTAAACCTCCTGTAAATCCTACTCCTGTTCCGGATGTTCAACCTCCTAAACCTGAGCCTGAAACTCCAGTAGTCACTAACGAAGAACCTCCGGTTGTTCCTACAAATTTGAAAGGTGATTTGGTGATTAAGACCACAATCATCCAAGACAGGGCTTACGCTGTGTCCGATCTTCCGCCTGAGATCCGTTTGACTTCCGGTAAGAAGAGGGTAGGAAATCGTTCTATCAGAGTGCTTATAGACGATAAGGAAGTGGACAAGACAATCACTACCGAATCTTCCAATTATTGGGGAGCAGTAAAAAGAATGGGGAAACTCATTCCAGGTGCGACTTATACTTTAACCGTCAAAGGGGTACCTGCCGGAGTTCATAAGGTAACCATCCAAGCGGACGATTACCCTGAAATCCAAAAGACCCAGGCAGTTTTACCTAATAAGAAAAACGATCTGGAAGTTGTGGCTTCAATGACCGGTTACGGGGCGATCCGAGGAAAAGTATTCTACAAAACTTTGGACAACCCGGTGCTCAACCAGCCGATCTTTATGCCTACGATTACGAGTGTAAGTGGTATCCAAAAATTGAATACTGATCAAAACGGTAACTTCTGGTTTACAAACTTAAAACCAGGAGAGTATGAGATCAAGGCTACCTTTGCGGAAGATCTGAATTTAAATAATGCTGATATTAAGGTGAGAGAGGGCGAAGTAACTGAAGTGGATATTATCCTGAACGTAAAACTTCCTTCTACCAAAACTAAATATTAAGAAATTAGAATATTTGGTTTTCAGGAGAGCCTCTCGATAGATCGAGGGGCTTTTTTGTTCCTGGTTTGGGTTTTAATCTTTTTGGAAACTATTCCATTGTTTGGAATTGATCCTTCTTTTACGGATTTCGATTAAGATTTTCATTTGTTTTCTATCCAGCAAATTCCCCGCTTTTAAACCAAATTCCGGTAAAGCGGTATCATTTGTTAGATTTGCAAAGGTTTTTCCGATTTTTGCAAAGGAACTCCGTAGATCCGGATCCATTTCGGGATATATCATAAATCGCCTCCGTGCGACCCCATTCGGGAAAAAGGGAGAAAGTTCCGGGTTTTCCATCCTTGGAAAGGAAGCTTTCTCCCAAACTGTACTTCGGGACTTTGCGAAAATACTTGAGATATTTTTTTTCTTGTACGAAAAGAAAGTACGGAGTAAATTCGGTAAAAATGCAGATTCGTCTGGAAAACAGGACCGGTAAAAGATCGGGGAGATTCGTAGTATACGAGTACGGTACGGATCTATTCGGTTACGTCTACGTGGACAAAATTTTGGGCCGCGACAAAGGCAAAATGGTTTCCAGATGGTTGATGCAAGACGTCGGTTCCTTGGTCCGACTTTTGGACCATGAAATATACAAAAGAGAGACCGAAAACTACGAGAACGTTACTTTAGCGGTATGAACGCCCTAATAAGGGTCCGTCGACTTGGATCCGAAATTTCCCGCTTAGGCAGGATTATCCGAAAGGAAGAATCCGCTCTTTCCCTATTATCTACTTTTAGAATACTGTCCTTCTTACTCTTTATTGTATGGATCGTTGGTGTTTATCTTCTTAGAACTGTTTCCGATCTATACTATTTACCTTCAGTTATTATCTTAGCCGTTTTCTATCGTTTATTGTCTGCCTACCAAAAGAGAAGGGAAAAGATCAGAAGGTTGCATGTCTGGACAGATTTTTTAACGGCTCAGATATCCAGGATCAATTTGGACGGAAAACATTATCCGAAATCAAAGAGAGAATATTACAAAAACCTTGTATTGGAGACAGGCCTTCCTTCTTGGACTAAAGATCTGGACTTTTTAGGGGAGAAGGGTATCTTTTCCAGAATAGATACCACCGTAATCCAAAAAGGGACTTCCAGATTTCTCGAATACTTTTTAGAAAACCCTGAAGAATCGAAAGTAATTGCGAGGCAAACCGCAGTAATCGGTCTTTCTAAAAAAGCAAAGGTACTTCAAAAGTTACTCAGGCAATTTCGATTGTACGAAGCTTCTTTTCCAGCAAGAAGAGAAGGGGAAGAAGAGAAACTTCCTTCTTATATTCCTAAGATCGGCAACATGCAGCCGGAACGTTCAGAAAGGAATAAGATAGATTTTCCATTTAATCTATTCGAAGAGGAGCCGAATGATTTTTGGAGATCTTCTTTTGGAAAAGTTTCAGGCTTGCTTAGAGTTCTATTTCCGATTTGGTTGGTCCTTGTTTGGATCTTGGCACTCGGAAGTTTTTTATTCGGACAAAGCTGGGGATTCGGGATCTTTATTCTTCATTCCGCATTTTTCGGATCTTATAGAAATAGATCCTTAAGAATGTTACAACCGATTGCAGAAGATTCGGAAACATTGGAAGAATTAGGAAAACTTCTTCTTTATATACGTTCTTCTAATCTTTCCGGAACGAATGGAGGGATTTTTCTTTCCAATTGGAAGAAGAAGGAACTCAAAAACTCTTGGAAACAATTCCTCAAAATTTCCAATCTTGCAGCTTATACTCAGTCGCCTCTGGCTCATGCGTTATTGAATATTCTATTCTTTTTCGATCTTTGGATCTGGAGAAGGTACACTAAATGGTGGGAAAAAGACGGATCTTCTCTTAAGGATTCCATGTTCGAACTTGCCGAACTGGATTCTTTACTTCCACTTGCGAACATGAGTTGGATAGAACCAGGATTTACATTTCCTATATTAGAAAAATCAAATGCAACAATCCGTGCGAAAGATCTTGTACATCCGTTAATCCCTTCCGACAAAAGAGTACCGAACGATCTGGAGCCTATGCAACCGGGGAAACTTCTTCTTTTAACCGGATCGAACATGTCCGGAAAAACGACCTATTTGAGAGCGCTCGGAATTTCCGGAATTTTTGCGATGGCAGGAGGACCAGTGCCGGCCTCCGAATTTGTAACTCCTATTTTAGAAGTACATTCCAGTATCCGAAACGAAGACTCGGTAGAAGAAGGTATCTCTTTCTTTTATGCAGAAGTCAGACGTTTAGGAAGAATATTACAAGATGTTAAAAATTCGCAAAAAGGTAGATTAGTTCTATTAGATGAGATCTTAAAAGGTACGAATTCCAGAGAAAGAACGATCGCCTGTAAAGGGATCTTAAAGAAGTTAAAGCAGTATGGAGTTTTCGGGATTATTACAACCCACGATCTAGAATTAGCGGATTTACCTGAACTTTCTCTATTTCACTTTAGAGAAGATATAGAGAACGGCAAAATGACTTTCGATTATAAGATCCGATCAGGTATAGTCCAGTCTAGCAACGCTCTCGAAGTTTTAAGATTGGAAGGTTTGGATCTGGATTAAAATCGGACTTGGGTTGGTAGTGGTATCTCTCTTTTTTGTCTTGCCCGACAGGCTATATAAATTTCTAATCTATTGGAAAAGATGAAACGTTTACCAAGCAATCTTAAATTGATCGGCGGATACGCCATCTACTTTGTTCTCATTCTGATTTTTTATAAAGCGGCTTTTCTTTGGGTGTATTCCTATAGATTAGAAGGTGCGGAAACCAAAGATGTTTTGTGGGCGATCTTGGTAGGACTAAGATTCGATATTTCCGTGATCGGAATGATCTTAGGGCCGTTCGCTTTCCTTTCCTGTCTTCCTTATCTGAATCGTTTCAAGTTTTTTAATTTTTTCTGGGGATACTTTCCCATCTTGATCAGCGTTTGGATGCTTTCTCATTTGATCGCAGACATTGTTTATTTCGAGAATGCAAACAAACATATCGGATATGAGGGCTTCGTATTTATAGGAAAAGATATGGGTGTGATCTTAAAGTCCGCCTTCGAACAGAATCCTTTTCTCGCGGTAGTTGCTTCTCTCTTGATTTTGGTATTTTTACCTTTATCCACTTATTTTTTCTTAAAATTCAATCCGTACAAACATGAGCAGGAATCTTGGAAAAGGGACTCAATTCTTTCCTTTGTCGTTTTGGTCCTAGTTGTTTTTGCGATCCGAGGAGGAATTCAAGAAACTCCTTTAAGGGCTAGTAATGCTATCGTTTCCGGGCATTCTTTCGTGAATAATATCGCGTTGAATGGAGTATTCACATCCATCATGGATTTGAAAAGTCAATCCATTCCGAACTATCTGAAATTAGAAACTAAGGAATCCGTTCGTATCGTTAAAGAGGAAATTTCCTACGACGGTGCTGAGTTTGTTGGAAAAAAATATCCTTTATTAAGAAAACAGAAACAAACTAATAACGGAAAACCTCCGAATATAGTTTTGATCCTTCTGGAAAACTGGACCGGAAAATTTATAGATCCGATAAGCGACGGAAAAGTTTTCGGAAAAGAACTTACTCCTAATTTTAATAAACTTTTGAAAAAAGGGAGATTTTATACCAGGTTTTTTGCCTCTGGGGGAAGAACAACTAACGGTATGATGTCGATCCTTACAGGGTTGCCGGATCGCCCCGGGCTGACGGTGGTTCGAACTCATCAGGTACTTGGAAATTTTTCCGGAATAGGGAATATTTTTAAAAGCTTAGGTTACGATACATTCTTTGTGACCGGCGGAGATCTAAGTTTTGATAACAAAGCGACTTTAATGCCTCATTGGGGATTTGATTCAGTTCTTGGCGAAAAAGAGATCGCCAAACTGAATCGTTTCAAGATCGGAGCTTGGGGTTATGACGATGCAGACGTTCTACAAGTACTACATGAAAAAATTTCAGAATCTAAAAAACCTTTTCTAGGAGTTTCTCTTACCCTATCTACGCATTATCCTTATCGAGCTCCCGACCCTAAATTTCGGATCTTTAAAGAAGATGAAAGAGATTTTGAATATCTAAATGTGTATCATTACGCAGATTGGGCGGTCAGAGATTTTATGGATCGTGCGGAAAAATCGAAATACTTCGATAATACGATCTTTGTATTTGTGGCGGACCATACTCATCATCGTTATTTGGATTATTATGAAGATAGGAATATTCCATTTTTAATATATTCTCCCGGAAGAATATTGCCTGCAATAGACGATAGGGATGCTTCTCAGTTGGACGTAATCCCAACTATCTTGGGTCTTGTCGGCAAGGAGGCTTACTTCTCCGCGATGGGAAGAAATTTGCTGGCTCCTAAAAAGACAGAATCTGCGTACTTTGCGTACGGAAATTTGATCGGTTGGATCGAGTCTGATCTATTTTATATCCATTTCGTGGATGGAAATCGTAACTTAAAATATTCTGCGAAAGGACCAAGAGAAGAAGTGAGTCTTTGTGACACTCAACCTAAGATCTGTGATTCACATTTTAATAAGGCAAGAGCGTTCTTGAATCTTAGCCATGAATTGATGAACCAGAATTTGGTATTTCCAACTAAGGAAGAATTGGAAAGAAAAGAGTATTAATTATTTCTCTTTTGGCTTTTTGTCCGAGTCGGAACTGTTTCCGCCGAACAGACCTGTAACTCCGTCCCAAAGATCTCGTACATATTCTCCGATCACGGATCCTGCGACACCGCCTGCGTAAGGTCCGCCAAGAGGAATTAAATAAGGTCCTAGCAAGGTCATGCCTGTATACACACTTCCGAGCCAGATCGGATCTACATAAGGTATACTTTTTCCGAAAGTTCCGGCATAGATAATCGGAATTTGTAAACCTTTACCTATGTATTTTCCGCCTAAGCGAAGATGTAATCTCATATCTATTTTTTGATCAAAGCCTACGGTCCCCTTCCCATCTACATCCATTCCGCTGTTTTCAATTTCCAGTTTCATATTGGGAAAGTACATTTCGTTGCCAGAAACTTTCACATCGGATCGAAGAGTTTCGAATTTTAATTCGCGCCCATCTACTCCCTTGAACGCAATAATTTTACCGAGTGTATTCAAGACGGGAACCATGAAGTTAGCGTAACCTACCAGCTCTCCGTTTTTGATCGTGATGTTTCCGATCCCTTTCATATTTGCAAAAAGTTCAGTTACTGAGTCCCTAGAATGATTTCTGATCTGAGTTTCAAAGGAGAACCAGCTGGAAAGTTCCCCTTCCATAATTTTTTCAGATAAATAAGGAAGAAGAACTTTATCGACCTGGAGCCTATGTGCGTCTCCTTCTACTTCTATCTTAGGGATGTTGGGATATATTTTAGCTTTTCCTAATATTTCTCCGTTATAGATATATGCATGGAAATTAGGAATAGATAAAAGAGGATCAACATACTTCGCTTCCATCTTGATATGGGCAAATCTATGTTTGAACGCAAAAATGTTATTCAATTCTCCGGTAAAATAGAAAATACCAGGAGGAGAAGTGGGATCGAAAAGATCTTCTCTGACTTGGAAAAGTTTTCCTAGTTTTAAAAGATTATGATAATCTCCGTAATCAGCTTTGATGTCGAATTGACCTAAACTTCTGTTCTTCCAGTTTACACTTCCCTTTGCAGTGGCCTTTGCGACTCCTTCCCAGACAGCTTCTATAAAAGGAAAAGCTACTTTTTTATTTATCAGGTCCAGATCAAAATCCACATTTAATCTGATATTCCCGAAAGGAAGTCCTCCTTTATATGCAAGATCCTTAATTTGATTCCGGACCTTGAATTTGAAGATGGTACCTTCTTCTTTTACTACTTCTGTTCTTCCGGAAAGTTTTGTTTTGGAGAAGTCTGCGGCAGGAAAAATATTAAATATTTCTCTAAGCAAGGAGAGGGAAAGTTCTTCCGTTTTTAAAACCGCGCTGAACTGTAATTTCTCCCAATTAACCGGAAAGTTTTGCAGGCCGCTTGTCATTTCCAGATCGATAGGTTGATCGTCTATTCTTCCTTGGAATAAAAGATCCACATCTTTCCCGTAAAAAGAAACGGAGATTTGGGATTTTTTGAAATATACTACATATTTTCTATCGTGGCTTTGTTCGTTATATACTAATGTGAAATTATCTATTTCAATATTCTTTAAACTGATTGCAAAAAAATCTTCTGTAGAAAATCCGATCCGAGAATTTACGTCATCCAGAAGTTCTTTTACATTACTTTTCTGTTCCGTCTCCTTCTTCTTTCCGTTCAAATATTCCACTATATCGAAAGATCCGTCCTTTCTTCTTTCTAGTTGAAGAGAACCTCCATTTATGGAAATATCCCGGATCTCTATCATTCTTTTGATCAGACCGAACCAGGAAATATCTATATCTACTTTATCACTGACTGCTATCAGAACATTGTCTTTTCTGATCTCGATTTGATTTAATTCGATCCCTGGAAAGGGGAGAAGGTAAAGATCCGAGTCGGCTACTTTGAT
Source organism: Leptospira licerasiae serovar Varillal str. VAR 010 (assembly GCF_000244755.1). Taxonomy (NCBI): domain Bacteria; kingdom Pseudomonadati; phylum Spirochaetota; class Leptospiria; order Leptospirales; family Leptospiraceae; genus Leptospira; species Leptospira licerasiae. Next base: position 680,742 of record NZ_AHOO02000005.1, read on the forward strand.
ATCCAGGTCGGTTGAACTTCTTAGACGATCTAGTATAAATTCTTTATATACATCCTTTTTCTGGACGAAAGGGATATAAACGATCAGTATGAATAATAATACAAAAAATCCGAGTGCGGATATATATCGGATCTTATTTTCTTCCAAGTATCGATTGATTACATCCCAGGAGCGCATTTTATTTTCCGTCCGGAAAATGACAATAGGACTTATGGCCTTCGCCTAGGTCCTTCCATTCCGGAGAGGTTTCGGAACAGATCTCTTTTGCGATAGGACAGCGAGTATGGAAATGGCAACCTTTCGGTTTTTTTAATATACTAGGCACTTCTCCTTGCAGAGGAGTTTTTCGGATCTTTCGATTTTCCACTTCGAATATCGCTCCGAACAAGGCTTTCGTATATGGATGAGAAGGTTTTTCCGCTATTTGGGACTTTGTACCTATCTCGACGATCTTTCCTAGATACATGACTGCGATCTTATCAGAGATAGATTTTACGATCCCAAGGTCGTGAGAGATGAATAGATATGAGAGCCCGAAATCTGCTTTCAATTTTTGTAATAAAAGAAGCACCTGGGCTTGATTGGATACGTCCAAAGCCGACACCGCTTCGTCGAATAGTATAAATTTAGGTTTTAAGATAAGCGCTCTTGCAATTGCAATCCTTTGTCTTTGTCCACCGGAAAACTCATGAGGATATCTATTTAGTATTTCAGGAGATAGGCCCACTTTTTCTAGGATCTCCGAAGCTTCCTTCTCCGCTTGTTTATCCGTATAATTCTCGTGGATAAACAGTCCTTCCGTTAAAATGTCCTTAATATTCCTTCTTGGGTTTAAAGAAGAATAGGGATCTTGGAATACGATTTGGATCTGTTTTCTGAGAGGTAAAAATTCTTTTTCCTTTAAATCTAAGATCTCTTTTCCTCTAAAGAATATGGATCCTGAATCCGATTTGAGAAGCCTGAGTATCGCTCTTCCTAATGTGGATTTTCCGCAACCGGATTCTCCTACAAGGCTGAAGGTTTCACCTTCTTCCATTTCTAGATTTACATCTTCGACGGCTTTGATCACAGATTTTCTGCCGCCGAAAAATCCTTCTTTTCCGTAACTTACATTCAGATCTTTAATCTCTAAAAGTTTCATCCTGCAAGTTCCTTTTTATCGTTTAAGAAGCAAGCGGAAAGATGTCCGGATCCATTCGTATTTTTTAATATAGGTTTTACATTATTGCAATGAGAGAATACGAAATCGCATCTTTCGGAATAATGACAACCTTTAGGATAATTTCCGGGAGAAGGTAATCTCCCTTCTATCGGTTTAAAAATCCCGGTCTTAAAAAAATGAGAAGGTAAAGAATCCAAAAGATCTTTCGTATAAGGATGATTGGGTGCGTCCAAAACTTGATCTACCGTTCCGAGTTCAGCGATCCTTCCCGCATAAAGTACGCAGATACGATCCGCAATATGGCTGACCAAACCGAAATCATGAGAGATGAATAATACTGACAGGTTCATCTTTTCCTTGAGTCTTAGTAGGAGTTCCACCAACTGGGCCTGGACAGTAACGTCCAAAGCGGAAGTAGGTTCATCTGCAATAAGAAGTTCCGGATCGCACATTAACGCCATTCCGATCCCTACCCGCTGCAAAATTCCGCCGCTCAACTGATGAGGATAACAATTCATCCTTAATTTTATGTCGGTAATTCCTACCGCTCCAAGAAGATATTCGGCCTTATCTTCCGCTTCTTTACGGGTCCCAAGTCCATGTTCTAAAAATCCTTCCGTCATTTGATCTTTTATTTTGCTTAAAGGATTTAAGGCGGAGAAGGGTTCTTGAAATACGTATGAGATTTTTTTTCCTCTGATCTTTCTTAAACTTTCAGAGTCGGTTTGGAGAAGGTCCGTTCCTTGGAATAAAACCTTTCCATTCGTGTATCTAAAAGATTCTTGAGGAAGCAATTTTGTGATCGCAGTAGCACAAACCGATTTTCCACAACCGGATTCTCCTACAAGCGCGAGAACTTCTCCTTTACGGATCTCGAAGTTGATATCTTCCAATAACGGCACGAACTTTCCTTCTTTGGAAAGTTCTAGATTCAAGTTGGATATTTGGAGAATAGTTTCCGAATTCATTCGTACGTTACCTTCTCCTTAGAATCGAAAGAATCGCGTATCCCTTCTCCAATAAATGAAGAAAGAAGGATAGTTGCCGCTAAAGATAAAGAAGGAAATGCAATCAACCACCAAGCTCTTAGATTGTCCCTTCCTTGGCTGATCATTTCTCCCCAAGAGGGATTCGGCGCGGGAATTCCGTAGCCTAAAAAGTCGAGAGCGCTTAAAATTGAGATCGAGCTGATGAGTGCAAAAGGTAAGAAGGTCACAAGCGGAGTGATCGCATTCGGAAGAATGTGATTTTTCATAATACTCCAAGAACTAGCGCCTAATGCTTTTGCAGCATCTACGTAAGTAAGGGACTTTGATCTGTAAAATTCTCCCCTCATATAGAGACTGATCCCGATCCAGCTCAATGCCGAGTAAGTGATACCCAATACGATAAATCCTCTTCCGAAAAAGGAACCCATGATGAGTATCAAATATAAGAAAGGAATGGCGGATAAAATCTCTATGATCCTTTGGAGTATGATATCCGTTCTTTTTCCGTAATATCCTTGGATCCCGCCTACAATCGTTCCGAAAATAAATTCTATAAAAACTAATATAAGTCCGAAACTCATAGAATTCCTATATGCATAAAAGATCCGAGTGAACACATCTCTTCCTCTATCGTCCGTTCCCAGCCAATGTTTTGGACTAGGAGGAGAAGGTGGGTTTTCATGATCATCGATCGACTCTAAATTGTCTTCATTGTATCCGTACGGTACAGGAGGAAATAAGATCCAGTTATCGTCTTCTTCTTTGAAATCTTCCCTTAATTTTAGCTTTTTATAATTTATAGGGGAATATTCGGATCCTCCAAAGTCTTTATCGGTGTAACGGAATAGGATCGGGAATTTCCAGGAATCGTCGTAAGAGACGATCCAAGGCTGGTTATTTGCAAGTATGGGAGCAAATAGGGAAATAATATAAGAAGTCCCTAAAATCCAGAGAGAGATCCATGCCTTTGTGTTGGATCTGAATTTTTCGAATCTTCTTTTTGCTAAAGAGTTCATGCTTCGAAATTGATCCTAGGGTCTATGATCACGTAACATAGATCGGAGATAATATTCCCGATCAGCGAAAGAAAACTCTGTATCAATAAAAGTCCCATCATCAGGTTGGTATCTCTTTCCGTAACTGCTTGGAAACCGAGTAATCCGATCCCATCGATGCTGAATACTAACTCGATTATCAATGATCCCGCTAAGACTAAACTTAGATTAGAACCGAATCCTGTCGCGATCGGGATAAGACTGTTCCGGAAAGCGTGTTTGTAAATCGCATCTTTAAAAGATAGACCTTTGGAGATTGCTGTCCTCACATACTCTTTTGAGATCTGATCTAAAAGGGAATTTTTCATCAAAAGAGTGAGCATAGCAAAAGATCCGGAAACATAACAGAGCACAGGCAAGAACATATGCTCTGCTCTATCTAGGATCTTTTCAAAAAAGTCCAGATCATCGTAGTTGTCCGAATATTCGTGGCCTAAAGGAAATATCGAAAATACTTCTCCGGAGGAGAACACGTATAGTAAAAGCATGGAAAGAGCGAATACCGGAATAGAATATGCGATCAGGATGACGATGCTAGTTCCGCTATCGAATGCCTGCCCACTTTGGATTGCTTTACGAATTCCTAATGGAATGCAGATCAGATAAGAAAGCAAAAATCCAGAAAGACCGAAAGTGAGAGATACAGGGATCTTTTCGAAGATAAGTTCATTTACCGGACGCGAGTGTAATCTGGATTCTCCCAGATCTAAATTTGCAACGTCCCATAACCAGTACAAGTAAGCAACGGGTAGCGGTTTGTCCAAACGTAGTTTTTGTTTTAGAATTTCTATCTCTTCGTTGTTGATCAAAGAAGAGATAGCTCCGTCTTCGTTGCCGTATCCTCTTAACTTTGCGATCTCTCTTTCTAAAGGTCCACCTGGAGCCAGATGGGATAGAATAAATACAAGGAAAGTGATTCCGAGTATAGTAGGAACGATCAGAAAGATCCTTTTTAAAAAATAATTTCTCATTCGGATTAAAGTCCGTTAAAAATCGCAACCCACTTCGGGCATCGAACAATTTTCCATACCGTTTGCCAGGGATAAAGGTTTTTTCTCCGTCTGGGATCGGCAATTAACGGAATGGTTTTAGTTCCAGGTAACCTTTTCCTTTTACGGATTTTCCTTCTACTTCTCCGCCGACCTTAACTGCGCCTTCCCAATAAATTAGTCCGGTGCTAGATCTTGCGTCGAATTCCTGCTCATCGAATCTGGGCGTGATATTCAAATTAAATCGTTCGGAAATTAATTTCCATCGTAATTTGTAGGAATTCCCAGATTGATCACTTTTCCAGGTCTTATCTTCCGGAATAAATTTCAGATCGTTTTCGTTTTCTAAAGATATTATTTTTCCGTCGGGAGAGCGATAAGTCCCGAACGTCTCTATATCTCCCGCTCTATTTTTGAAATTGAATGCCATGATATCGGAACCATCTTCCATTTGGATACAGATCCAATCCCAGGAAATATCCTTGGAAGAAAGATCGAAGGCAGCCTCGGTTCCTTCCGGGCTACTCCATTCATGATCCATCCAACTTGTGCCGGATTTGACATGATATTCTTTTCCCTCCAAATAAAGAGAGCCCTTGGTTTCTAAACGGGGGATACTATAATAATAAGAGAAAAATTTGGGATTTTTTCTGCTTTTGAACGATTTGCCGTTTTTGCCGTGAGTTAGAATGTTCTTCGGTTTGGCGCTGAGTTCTAATTCTAAACCGAAGCCTGAGTCGGTCCTAGGAAACGCAGTGACCCTAAAATCAGCAGGGCCTGTAACTTCCATACGATAATCCCCGCTCCATAAGTTGGTCTTGTCTTGGCCTGCAACTCCGCCTAATTCTCTTTCGATGGTTTGGGATATCTTATGTTTTTCGTCTTCCAGGTCGGAGATAGCAAAATGGACAGGATACAATGCAACTTTAGGTCCAAGGTAAGCTCGGAAGAAACTTAATTCATATCCTAATTCTTTACCTTCTTCCGTATCCAGAATACCTATGAAATAACACCATTCTACTCTATAGCCTTTATGGAAAAAGTGGTCTTGGGGAAATTTAAAACCTTTGCCTTGATGAGCCTCTTTCAGATCGGTTTTAGGAGTAGCGGATCCGTTTCCACTCGAGATTAAGAGAATAGATGAGAACAGAACTAAAACTAGGATCCCGGAGGTTCTTTTGGGTCTTGCGACTCTATTTGTTAAAAATTGGAAGGGCATAATATCGTCCTTTTCATTTTGTCGGACAAAGTCCTGAGAAATTAGACCCGACCATGGTTTCTTTTTCTTTTTAAGTATTCAATCGATTCGTTTTTTTTATTTTTAGATCCGGAGAAGATCCTAAAATTTGAAAATCCGTCGGGGTATTCTTCGGATCTGTTTTTAAACATGGGATTGATATTATGGCGAATCCTAAACCCAGAAGCGAGAGACAAAAAGTCAAAAAATTCCTACAGTACATATTCGCGAGAATATTGGTAGGCACTCTTTCTATTTTTCCTTACGTTCTTAGGGGAAAGATCCTATTCTATATAATTCGGTTCCTGGCCAAAACGACAGGCGCTACAAAAAAGAGGATAGAAAGACATATACGAACTGCTTTCCCTCAAATATCGGAATCAAAGATACAAGAGTACATTTTTCATAACCTCAGAAATCTTTCTCATATGGCCAATGAGTTCTGCGAAGAACCTAGAATGAACGGTAAGTTCATAGATAAATGGGTGACCTTCTTGCCGGATAAGGAAACTCATACTCGCCTATTTGAGAAGGGAGGGATCCTGGTTTTAGGTCATTTGGGAAATTGGGAAACAATGGGTGTCTCAATTTGTTATACTGCTCCTAAAAACGATCTATACGTATTTGCGAAAAGACAGTCCAATCCTTGGTCCAATGCATGGATCGAAAGGAATAGAGCGTCCCAAAGAATCAAATTAGTGTATACGGACGAAAGTCCCAGAAAAGCGCTAACCTTATTGAAACAAGGAAAGTTAGTCGCTTTTATCTCGGATCAGGACGCAGGCAAGACCGGGTCCTTCTTTCCTTTTTTAGGAAATATGGCTTCTACTTTCTTGGGACCGGCGACATTCTCCAGAATGACCGATGTGCCGATCTTATTTTGCAGCAGTTGGTACGATGAGACCGGAAAATTATACTTTCATGTAGAAGAATTCAAAAGACCGGATCTGGATCCTAGAAAAGACCCGGAGCTATGGGAGAGAGAATTTACCTATAAATGGGTAAAACGTTTAGAGGAAGAAGTATACAAACATCCGGCAGATTATTTCTGGTTGCATAGGCGTTGGCATACCAAGCCTGAAAACAAAGAAGAACTAGATAAATTTTGGAAAGAATTTCGATCTACTGCCGAAAGATCCAAGGTTTGATCAGAACGCCGCGGCTTTTACGGAATTTCTCTTTAATTCCGCGGTTTCCAAATTTGATTGCGAAGATTCATAAGGCAATCCTTGGGATGTGAATAATTCCACACAAACACCGCAGTCTTTTACTACTTCTCTAAATTGGATCTTACTCTCATCGTTTGCGTCTGCCCAAAGATCTTTTAATTCTTTCGGATCTTTAGAAAGATCGAATAGACGTTCTTTGGAAGGATTAGAGTTCAGGTTCATTATATAATGATAGTTTCCCTTAATATAGCTGATCCCAACTTTGTACAAAGAAATCTCGTTATTATTGGTAATGATGATCCTACGATCTCCGTAAATATCTCTGAGTAAGGATTTACCCTCTAGATTCGCAGAATATTTTTTGATCGCTGGGTTGTTTTCCAGATTTAAAATATCTATGAAAGTAGGGATCAGGTCCGTGTTCGCCACAGGTTTATCTGTATTCCTACGTATAGCTTGTAGATTTACCGACTCTTTTAAAGAATTCGGAATGTATAATAGCATCGGGACGGCAACAGTTTCTACATAGTTACTATCTATATGTCCCAGGTAATCGTGCTCAAAAAGGGATTCTCCATGATCTGAAGTAAAGATAACAACTGTATTCTCCAAGAAACCTTCTTTTTTGAGATAGGCGTACACTTCTTCCAGAAGGCTGTCCATATGGCGAACAGAGTTATCGTATTGGTCAGGGACAGAATCTACTGCGAAAACTTTGGATTCTTCCGGTACAATATACGGAAAATGATTCGTATTGAAGTGCAGTACTCCCGCGAATCTTTTGCCTGAGGTCTTAAATCCGGAAAGATATCTTTTGAATTCTTTTACGGTTTCTCTATCATCAATCCCGATATCGTTAAATACTTTTAAACCGCTCTTTTCTTTATCCCAAAGGAAATCGATCCCCGAGTTTTTGAAAAATCCTTCGAAGTTGTTCCACTGCAAATTATGGCTAGTGATATAGAATGTAGAAAGTCCTGCAGATTTACCATACTCCCAGAACAACGGATATGTATGGGTCATCGGAACAGGTTGAGAAGGGGAAACGCCGGTTAATATACTTGGAAAAGATAGAAGAGTAGAACTTGAATTTGAATACGCCTTTTTGAATAAGAAGTATTGGCTACGGTCCGCTGTCTGGGCGAACTTGGACATGAATGGAGTCGTGTTTCTTTCGTAACCGTAAACTCCTAAACTTCCCTTTCTTAAACTTTCAGTGACTACAAATAGAACATTAAATCCAGGATTAGAACCGATTTGAGGAAGTCTAGGGTTGTTCCTGGACTGTAATCCTGCGGAACCTAAACTATCTCCTGTTAGGTGGTTGTATAAGTTCCTCCAAACAAATGCGATCGTATTCGTATCGGAAACATATACTTGGTCGTTAAATCTAGTATTATTATGTAAGAATCCGCTGATCGCTAAAAAGAGGATCACTACTCCGATACGTACCGGTGTCTGGAATTTGTATTTTAGGGGCTCTTTAATAGTTGAGAACCAGAGAGAGGTGCCTAGTACGATAAATAAGAGAAGACCAAAAACTAAAGAAGACTTTGTAAAACCGCCTTCCACGATTGTCCAACTGTTCAATGGTTCGTGAAATATAAAAGAGAACACGAAAAAGTTAGGCATGATCCCGGTATACGCATAGTATCCGTAAGAACCTAATAACGTTCCGACATAAAAAGATAAGATCAGAGAGAATACGATATAGTAAGCAATCTTAGATTTTTGTTGGTATAAGATCCTAAGCAGAATGATAGCTGCAGAATATAGGATTACTGAATAAATAAATGAGAGAAAATAAAACGCCCACTGCAAGGGTTTGAATGTAGGCAATATTTCATCTCTAACAAGGATGTCTGAAATTAATATTACTGTAGGTAAAACCCAGACTGAATAACGGGAGAATATCTCTAGTATATTTTTTTTATTTATAGTTCCCATCTTTATCCAAAATTCCTAAGGATAAGTAATTCGTCAATTACACCTAGTATATTATACCTTCTCAATCGCTAAAAAGAAAGTTATAAAAAATGAATATTAGACCGATGTTCAGTCTTAATTAAGATCGATTTTAATTCATTCTTTAGAGCCTTAAATAGAACAAATTCAATAAATAAATAAACGATCCCTTCTCCATCGAATACTTGCAGTTAGACGTTCTTTGGAGACGGATCGTTAAGTTTTTCGTAAAAAGATTGTGGATTGCACGCATAAAAAGTTTCGGAAATATGGAAATAAATTATATCCATATTCAGTTCGAGACCTATCGATCCGTTATGCTTAGTCATTATTTGTGTGACATAACTATAAGTTTCTTTTTGTAGAATTTTTGCTGACCAGTAAATTCGGCAGATATTTAAGATTCTCGAAGTAGATCGGAGATTTTCTATATTCTATAAAAATTCTCTATTCTCTCCCGGCTCTGGTGGGAACTTTGTCATATAGCATCAACTATACTTTACAAATAATCCAATATATAAAACTTTGGTACATTATATTGGTCACTCTTAATTTGGCCAGTCCAATAGTAAAAGGTTCGATTTAGATGAGTCCATTCGATCTGGAAGCAAAATTAAAAGACCTAAGTTTAGAAGATTCTTTGGCGAAAATTTCCAGAGAATTTCCGGGACAAGCTGTGTTCTCCACAAGCTTTGGTCTAGAAGATCAGGTAATCACTCACGCAATTTATTCCCAAAATTTGGACATTCGTATCTTTACTTTGGATACGGGAAGGTTGTTCACAGAGACTTATGAGCTTCATAAACGTACAAATGGAATGTACGGTAAACGGATCCAAACATTCTTTCCGGATGCGCAAGCAGTAGAGGATCTGATCAATGAGAAGGGCCCCGATTCCTTCTACGATTCCATAGAAAATAGAAAAGAATGTTGTCATATTCGTAAAGTTGTCCCTTTGAACAGGGCTTTAGAGGGAGCTAAAATTTGGATCACCGGAATTCGTAACGATCAATCTGGTTCCAGAGAAAATTTAACCAAAGTGGAGCTGGATACGGGAAGGGATATTTTGAAATTCCATCCTATTCTGCATTGGTCTTGGGAGAAAGTACAACAGTATATCCAAGACAATAATATTCCGTATAATCCTCTTCATGATAAGGGATATCCCAGTATCGGATGTGCTCCATGCACAAGAGCTATTATGCCAGGCGAAGATTTCAGGGCCGGCCGCTGGTGGTGGGAGAATGAATCCACTAAAGAATGCGGACTGCATTGGGTGGATGGAAAACTGGTAAGAAAAAAAGGATCAGAAGTATGACGACTAGAACTCGATTGTCGCATCTCCAACAACTAGAGGCGGAATCCATTTATATACTTAGGGAAGTTGCAGCTCAATTCGAGAGACCTGCACTTTTATTTTCAGGGGGGAAGGATTCGATCACCTTGGTCCACCTTGCACTGAAAGCGTTCCGTCCTGGAAAATTCCCATTTCCATTGGTACACATCGATACGGGCCATAACTTTCCGGAAGCATTACAATTTCGTGATGATCTTGCGAAACGTATCGGAGAAAAATTAATCGTTAGATACGTTCAGGATTCCATAGACCAAGGAAAAGCTGTGGAAGAAAAAGGTAAGTTCCCTAGCAGGAATGCGATCCAAACCGTTACTCTATTGGATACGATCGAAGAGTTCAAATTCGATGCATGTATAGGCGGAGCCAGAAGGGACGAAGAAAAAGCGCGCGCGAAAGAAAGAGTATTTTCAGTTCGCGACGAGTTTGGAAGCTGGGACCCTAAACTGCAAAGACCCGAGCTTTGGAATATTTATAACGGAAAGATCCACGTGGGAGAGAACGTAAGAGTTTTCCCAATCAGTAATTGGACCGAGCTGGATGTTTGGGAATATATTAAGGCCGAAAATATTCCTCTTCCTTCATTATATTTTTCTCATAAAAGACAGATTGTCTGGAGAGAGAATGTAGTATTTCCCGTTTCAGAATTCGTGACTTTGGATTCTTTCGATAAGGTGGAAGAAAAAACCGTTCGTTTTAGAACAGTGGGTGATATGACTTGCACTGCTGCGGTGGAATCCGAAGCGAATTCCTTAGATGATATTATTCGTGAGATCCAAACTTCCAGAACTACGGAAAGAGGATCTAGATTGGACGATAAACGTTCCGAAGCTGCGATGGAAGAACGTAAAAGAGGCGGTTACTTCTGATGGACTTATTACGTTTTATTACTGCGGGAAGTGTAGACGACGGAAAATCCACACTGATCGGTCGTCTTTTATACGATAGCAAATCGGTATTCCAAGACCAGTTAGAAGCGATCGAGAAAACAGGCCAGGTAAACGGTCAGATCAATTTAGCTCTTCTTACGGACGGACTAAAAGCGGAGAGAGAGCAAGGGATTACGATCGATGTGGCCTATAAATACTTCTCCACTCCGAAAAGAAAATTCATCATTGCTGATGCTCCGGGACATATCCAGTACACTCGAAATATGGTGACAGGCGCTTCCAATTCAGAGCTTGCGATCATTTTGATCGATTCTCGTAAGGGAGTGATCGAACAAACTTACAGACATTCATATATCGCTTCTCTATTAAAAATCCCTCATGTAGTGATCTGCGTCAACAAGATGGACTTGGTGGATTTTTCCAAAGAACGTTTCGAAGAGATCGTGGAAGATTATAAAAACTTTGCCTCCGATCTGGATTTTAAAGGGTTGGAGTTCATACCGATTTCCGCTCTGAATGGAGATAACGTCGTAGATCCTTCTCCCAATATGACTTGGTGGAAAGGTAAAACTCTTTTAGGTTATTTAGAAGACCTAGAGATCGAAGTGGATGAGACAAAACACGAACCTAGATTTCCGGTTCAGTATGTGATCCGTCCTCAAACGGAAGACCATCACGATTACAGAGGGTATGCCGGTCAGGTCAGAAGCGGCGTTTTCAAAAAAGGAGACGATATAGTTGTTCTTCCAAGCGGATTACGTTCTAAGATCAAATCCATTCATACTTACGAAAGCGAAATAGAAGAAACTTTCGCTCCAATGTCTGTTACTATTCTTCTGGAAGATGAAATAGATATTAGTCGCGGCGATATGATCGTAACCGATAAACACCAGCCTACTGTCTCACAGGATCTGGAGGCCGAAGTTTGTTGGATGGACGCTAAGTCTTTGGTGCCGGGAAATAAATATCTTTTAAGACAGACCACAGGTTCCGTGAAATCCGCAGTTAAGGAAATTTCCTTTAAGATAGATATCCAAACACATGAAAAATTGGAGTCTTCCCAATTAGCTCTGAACGAGATCGGAAGGATCAAGATCAGGACAGCAAAACCTATCGCGTTCGATAGTTATTCCGAAAATCGCGGAACAGGAAGTTTCGTTTTAGTGGATGAAGGTACCAATAATACTGTGGGTGCCGGAATGATCGTAGGAGCCTATTGATCTAATTTGATGAATACCGAAGTGGGAAAAGTATATTTAGTGGGAGCAGGTCCCGGAAATCCGGAACTTATGACCTTAAAAGCCCTGAGAATATTAGAAAAAGCAGAAGTAATTCTGTACGACGCTTTATTAGATTCTTCCTTTTTGGAATTTTTTCCTTCTACTTCGATTGTTCATTATGTGGGTAAGAGAGCGGGCCAACATTCCGCAACCCAAGAAGAGATCCAAGATCTGATTGTTAGATATTCTCTCCAAGGTAAGACCGTCGTACGTTTGAAAGGAGGGGATCCTTTCGTATTCGGCAGAGGTGGAGAAGAATTACTAACTTTAAGAAAACATAAAATTCCATATGAGATAGTTCCGGGAGTAAGCGCTTTGAGTGCAGGATCTTCCGGTGCGGGTTTTCCTTTAACTCATAGAGGATTATCCAGACAGGTTCTGATCATGGATGGTCATACCGTTCTGCAAGAAGACACTGATTGGAGATGGTTTGCAGAGTTCAAGGGAACAATCGCTCTTTTTATGGGGACTTCATCCATCGTACAGATCTCTAAAAATTTGATCGATAACGGAGCTTCTTCTCTTGTTCCGGTGGCTCTTGTGGAAAACGCGAGTTTAAAAAATCAAAAGACAACCGTAACAAGTTTGGGTAGAATTATCGAAGAAGGTTTATCCAAACAAAGTTCCGGACCCGGAATTATATATATAGGTCCGGTCGTTCATCTGATCGGGGAAAATCCTGAATTAGATTTTCAAGGATTTGCTTCCCAAGGAGAAGAAGTATGAACAAACTTCTTCCTGTTTTTATAAAATTAGAAAATAAAAAGGTGCTAGTAGTAGGCGGAGGAAATGTCGCTCTCGAAAAATTGCAGCATCTAAAAGATACTGGCTGCACGCTTACGGTCATCTCTAAAGAATTCAAATCGGAAACCGTTCGTCTGCTTTCATCCATTAAAGATGCGAAGATAGAAACAAGAGAAGTCCAGCTTTCCGACCTAGACGGTTTCGATCTGGTATATTCTGCAACCAACGATCGACAGACCAATCGTGACTTGGTGGAATACGCCAAACAAAAAAAGATTTGGATCAATTGTGCGGACGATCCTTCTCTTTGTGATTTTTATTCTTCTGCATATTTCGACAGGGGGCCGATCCGTGTGGCGGTCTCCACCCAAGGAGGGTTCGCGGGACTTGCCGGAACCATCCGTACTATTCTTGAAGAGATCCTTCCTAAGGACCATGACCAAGAATTGGAAAACTTATTAGAAATCCGTAATTTGAGCAAACGTAAATTAGGTGATCCGGAAGAAAGGAAAGCCGCTCTCAAGTTTTTGTTGAGCGAGTTTAAACAAAAATACTTATCAACGGATACGAAATAATAGGAAGCTAATCCAAAAGGACGAATACGATCGATGTCAGAGCAAAAAGAACTTAGCGAAGTCGAGCATATAAAAACCGCCTCTAAGGGACTAAGAGGAAAGATCGGAACTGCTATCGAAACAGGTGCAGAAGGATTCGAGGAAGATGACAAACAGTTGATCAAATTCCATGGAATGTACCAGCAAAAGGACAGGGACCGTAGAAAGGACGAGGCCGGAGAATTTATCGAAAACCCGACCTCCTTTATGATCCGTGGAAGGATCCCTGGAGGAAGGCTTACTTCTGAACAATACATGGTTTGGGATGATCTGGCCGATAAATTCGGCGGTGGTGCTTTACGTTTAACTACTAGGCAGTCCATCCAAATGCACACGATCCTTTTAAAGGATCTGAAACCGATCATGCAAGCGGTGCATAAGGTAAATCTTTCCACTATGGGAGCGTGTGGTGACGTTGTGCGTAATGTGACTCAGGCTTTGAATCCTTGGGGAAACAAAGAACTAACCCAGTTGGATCCGATCGCTCAATTATTATCCGATCATTTTAAATATAAAAGTAATGCATACGCCGAACTATGGTTAGGCGAGAGCCAACTTAATAAAGAGGATGAGCCTGATCCGATCTATGGGACCACTTATCTTCCTAGGAAGTTCAAGATCGCCGTTACTCTTGCGGGAAATAATTCGGTCGATATTTATACGAACGATATGGGATTCGCAGCGACTTTAGACGAAAACGGTAAAATAGACGGTTATTTCGCTTTTGCAGGTGGTGGACTCGGCATGACTCACAATAAGGCTGAGACTTATCCTAGAGCGGCAGACTTGCTCGGTTGGATCCCTGAAAAAGACCTGATCCCAGTTGCAGAAGGTATAGTGACTTCTCATAGAGATTTTGGAGATCGTACCAACCGTAAACATGCTCGTCTAAAATACGTTTTAGCGGAGAAGGGTGTGGAATGGTTCCGTTCCGAAGTGGAGCGCAGATCCGGTGCAAAATTCGATATTGCTCGTAAACTTCCAAAATGGGAAACTCCGAATTATTTAGGATGGACTGAAAGAGCGGACGGAACTCTTGCATTAGGATTCCATACACTTTCCGGAAGGATCAAGGACTTTCCTGAAAAACCGTTAAAGACGGCTTTAAAAGATATCATTTCCACTTTCAAATTGAATGTCCAGGTAACTGCGGATCAAGATTTGGTCTTAATGGGGATCAAAAAAGAGGATAAGGAAAAGTTAGAATCTAAATTAAAAGAATATAATATTAGTCCGGCCTCTCCTAAACCTTTATATGACCGCGCGCTTGCATGTCCTGCACTTCCTACTTGTGGTTTGGCGTTGACCGAATCCGAAAGGACTTTTCCTCAACTATTGGAATCTATCCAAAAAGTGATCGATAAATTGGATCTGAACGACAGAGCTCCTATCGTGAGAATGACCGGATGTCCAAACGGTTGTGCTAGACCTTATTCAGCAGAAGTGGGTATCGTAGGGCAACAAGCCGGAGGGAAATATTCCTTATTCTTCGGTGGAAATCCGGAAGGAACGAAAGTAGGAGACTATGTAGCTAAGAAGGTCCCATTCGCGGAGATTCCTGTCCAACTAGAGAAGGCATTCGAAGTTTGGAAAAAAGAAGGAAACCCGAACGAAAGATTCGGAGACTTTGCCGCTCGATATTCCTTGGATAAGTTTAGGGAATTATTGGGGTCGATGTAAATCGGATCTACCTAAAAAAAGCGCTCCAATCGGGGCGCTTTTTTGTTTAAAAAAACATTTCTAAAGTTTCAAACTTCCACTTCCAGATTTTTTGAGTGGAAAATCCCGCAAGTAAAACTCCCGATCCGTATTGTAAAGCGGAAGTAATCGATCCCAATTTATCCGAAGTATTATCCATCAAAGAAAGACTAATGTCGCCTTCTTCATTCATGGAAAGTATATAGGCTAATTTTCCTTCTAACGGGCGAAAGAAAAACGGAAGTGCAGCGATCGTCTTTTTCAAGATCGGAAAGTTTTGTATCCTATCGATTGCCACATGTCTGGGAGAAGATAAAGCGATCCAAAAATTTCTCTGAGAGTCCGAGGTGATCAATGCAGGGCTTCCAGGAAGATGTGTGATCATAAACTGGTCCTTACCCGCATTCTTCCCTTTTAACCAAAAACGAGAAATACGATGTCTGTATTTTTCTCCGAAAACCAAAAAATCTTCGGAAGAAGATAAACTGATCCCGGTTGGATGATATAGATCTTCTAGAACTGTTTTTACTTCTTGGGTCCTTGGATTGTAAGAAAGAATTCTACCGTTAGGTTTGGATTCCAATTCTTCCAAATATGAATCTTCGTAAGAGAATTTTTTGCTAACTTCCGTAAAGTAAACGGTTCCGTCGGATGCGATATCCAAACCGAAAAGATTGGTTAATGGATTTCCGTCTGAATCTTCTCGGAGTAATACGTTCTCATTTCCTTTTGGATCGTAAAATGTAAGTCCTAGTCCAGACACGCAAGCTACTAGATTTTCTTTTCCGTCGAATGCAAGTCCTAAGGCTCTTCCCGAAGTTTTTGCAAATAACTCGGTTTGTCCGTCCGTTTTGATCTTATAAATATTTCCATCGGATGATCCAGTATAAACGGCTCCTCTGGAATCGACCGCAAGGCCGAAAGGTTTTTCTATAGGGGACTTTTCGTTTACTGGATTAGAGATAAATAATATATCTCTTTCTTCTTGGCGGATAATATCGTCAGGTTCGTAATCCGTCGGGTCCGTTTTGGTCCAACCGAATAGAATGAAGATCCCGAAGATCAGGAATAAAAAAGTAATAGGGATAAATATCCTAACTGCAGGATTGGAAAGTGATCGTTGGAGCATCAGACATGACCCTTAAATATGGGCCTTTGTCTCAAACTATTTCTCAATACTTCAAAATGTAAATGAAATCCGGTGGCTCTTCCGCTCATTCCGACTTCTCCGATCAATTGGCCTTTTTTAACTTTAGCACCCGCAACAACTAACAATTTACTTAAATGTCCATATTTGGTTTCGTACCCCGATCCATGTTTTAAGACGATTAGACTTCCGTAACCTCCTCTTGTCCCAGAAAAGGAAACTTCTCCGTCTGCGGACGCGTAAACCGGTGTTCCCTCTTCCGCCGCAAGATCGATACCTCCGTGAAAGGTATCCTTTTTTGTGAACGGGTCCTTTCTTCTTCCGAACTTAGAACTCAGTCTTCCTTCTTCCGCTAGCGGATCGGAGAATGCTAATCCATAAAAAAAGTTTTTCTCTTCTTTAGGTAATCCTCTTCCTGGAACGAACCAGGATTTTCTGAGGTCATCATAGTATAAGAACTTGGGAGAGATCCGAAAACGGGCTGCGACTTTTTTGCGGGAAAGTTCGTCGGGAGAATGTTCTTCCGAGTCATAAACTCCTCTCATATTCGGGATCAAAAGTTCCATCCCAGGATATATGTCTTGCGGAGAGGCTAATTCGTTTACCGAGGAAAGTGTGTCCAAGTCCATTCCGGTCCTGGCCATAATCTTAAAAAAAGTGTCTTTGGGTCCTACTTTGTAGACAAGGAATCTAAGATGGACCAGATCTTTTTGGTCCAAATTGGAAACTGAAATTTGAAGGTTATATTTTATCTCTTCTCTGACTCGGATGATCTTCGAGTCCGAATATTCTAAACTTTTTAAGGGAAGACGATCGTAAACCGCGTGGACCTCGGTTAGTGAGATTAGTATGAGTGCGGATAATAAACTGAGATGTCTTTTTAAGGAAGGCATATCGTTTCTCTAGTCGGCAGATTATAAAAAAACAATGACGCAAAAAATCCCCCATAAATGATTGGAAGGGCCCTTTGGAATGGATTTAGAAAAGGAAGATCAAAAACTCGCACCCGGCAGAGACGTTCTGCTTATGGGTCTGATCCAGGTTTTCGTACTGTTCATCGGTATGTATTCCTATATGAGGATTACTCGATTCCAAGTAGAGAGCACTCTATCTTTAAAAGTTTCCAAACAAAATTTCACAAAAGCAAAAGAAGTGATAAATACGGTTCCTTCCGAAGTGGTTTGGAACGAACCTGCTTCCGCTGAAAAGGCTGTTAGAGAATATACCGAATTTGTAGTAACTAAGCGCCCCTGGTTATTGTCTTTGGACAGGATCATATGGGGATTATGCTTTTTGGTCCCCTCTTACTTTTTTATCCGAAAGATCGCAAGGATCGAAACTGCAGAGTTTACAGACTCCGCGAGCGGTAGGGATATACTTGCAGGAATTGCCACCGGATTTGCTACATTCTGTTTTGTGAATGTAGCTAGTAGCCTGATCTTTTTTATCATCGGTAAGCCCCAATCTAATTATCTAGAGATCATCCTAACCAAAAATCTTTTCCTAAATTGGAAATTGTTAGGATGGACCTTAGTCGCGATCGCATTCGGAGCCGGAATTTTTGAGGAATTTTTCTTCAGAGGATTTTTGCTGAAATACTTTGAGGAAAAAAACTTAGGCTCGATAGGGCTAATCATCACCTCCGTTATTTTTGGAGTCGTACATTTTAACGGAGGATCCTATGTGGCGCCGATCCTGCTTATATTTGTAGGGCTTTCATTCGGAATTTCTTATTTAAAAACCGGTAATATATGGGTGCCTGTGACTGCGCATATCACTTATAACGCATCCATGCTTTTGGCCGGATTTCTCCTTGGGGATCGGATCTCTTAATGAACATGCAAAAAAGTATTCAACATAAAATTTCAAAAATCATATTCGTATTTCTATTTCTGTCTTCTTTCTCTACTATTTACGCTGGAGAAGTATTCGAACTAGAAGGTGATCCCGGAGAGAACGATATCCGACTTCTTTCCGCATTGAATCGATTGACTTATGATAGAGTATTATCCAACCAAAACACGAAAGGTTTTGCGTTTAGATATACTTCTAAATGGTATTCTCCCTTACAACTAGACGTATTCGTTTTGGGATTGGCAAAAAGAGATAGGATGAGCTTGATCCGAATCGAATCCTCTAAAAAAGGATCTGAAAGAGTTTTTAGGAATTTTTTACAGGAAGAACTTACTAAAAAAGAGTTAACCGGCGGGTTAACGAATTATAGCGATGTTTCAGAAGACGCTAAATTCGAACCATATCGTAAAAATTATTTTTGGAGCGAATCATTGGCGTTAGTCCAACCTGCCGCCTCCGTCTTTTATAATTCTTACAAATCCCCTGTTTATGGCGGTTCGGATAGAGTAAAAAGTATGTTCGGTTATATCGGTTTGGATCTTTTGCTTGCGGGCATTGGATACTATTACGCGACCACCACGATGGAAAAGAACAGTGCACTCGAGACATATTTTTTAAAACCTACTCCTTCCGGAAACGTTTTGGACTCTCCTGGAGCTCCAGTATTTATCGGTCTATTGATCCTTCCTAGATTGTATAGGATGATAGGCGGCTGGCAGGATACATATACTCATAATCGGATCATGGAGATTTCAGTTTCCAAATCATTTTAAGGATCTTTTATGTTTGGAAAAGTTTTCTCTCAATTCAAACAGGGACTGTTATCGTCTTACTTTACGATTAAAGGTAGAAGGTCTTTATATCTATATTGCGTCCTGACGGGTATTGTTTCCGGTTTAGGCGCCCTTCTTTTTTCGAGAGCGCTTGCATGGGCGGAATACATCTCCTTAGAATCTGTATCAGGTTTACATAATACTCATTCCGGTGGAGAGTTTTATGTTTCTCTGGAACCGATCGCTTCTATTCATATAGGAAGGTGGGCACTATTGGTAATTCCTCCTTTAGGAGGGCTGATTGCAGGTTGGATTATTTGGAAGTTTTCTCCTGATTCTGCCGGAACGGGAACTGATTCCTTAATAGATTCTTTTCATAATAAAGAAGGTATGGTAGATCCGAAGGTACCTCTGATCAAGTCGATTGCGACCGTATTCACATTATCGTCCGGAGGAAGCGGAGGAAAAGAGGGTCCGATCTCTCTCATAGGTGCAGGATTCGGTTCCTTGGTCGCAAATTTAACAAAGGCAGGCGCAAGAGCGAGGCGTACTTTACTACTCGCAGGAACTGCAGGCGGACTAGGTGCCATTTTTCATGCTCCTTTGGGAGGCGCATTAACCTCCGTAGAGATGGTGTATAGAGAAGATATAGAAAGTGATACGTTGGTTCCTTGTATTATTTCTTCGGTTACTGCATTCTTAACATACTCTTCATTTAACGGATTCGGTTCCGTATATAAGGTTCCCGAGATCGGATTTATAGAATATAAAGAACTGATCTTTTATTTGTTTTTAGGGATCTTATGTTATCTGAACGGCGCCTTTTTAATTAAGATCTTTCAATTTATGCAGGATTGGTCCAAGTCCTGGAAACTTCCCATGTGGATAAAGCCGGCTTTAGGCGGAATTCCCGTCGGACTGATCGGTTATTTTTTGCCGGAAGTTATAGGAACAGGTTCGGGCGTTTTACAAGATGTGTTAGAAGGTAGTTTTCAATTTCCGAATTACAGTTCTTATTTGGATCGAGATCTGCAGATCATATTCTTCTTTTTACTTCTTGCATTCTTAAAAATTATCACTACGTCGTTTACTATCGGGAGCGGTGGATCCGCAGGAATGTTCGGACCTTCTTTATTCATAGGTGGAATGTTGGGAGGAGCACTCGGTACATTTGCAAAATTAGTTTTAGGTTACCAGGTATCGGTCGCTTCTTTTGTGTTGGTAGGGATGGGCGCTTTTTATGCGGGGATTGCGAGCGCTCCGATTGCAGGAATGGTAATGATCTGCGAGATCATAGGAAGTTATTCCCTTCTTCCCCCCTTGATGATCGTCTCTATCATCACTTTCGTTCTTTCTCACAAACTGAATTTGTATAAAAGCCAGAAGAACACTCGCTTCCAATCTCCGGCACATGATTGGGATATGAACAGAGATTTGTTGGAAGGGATCCGAATAGAGGATATACGAAACAGATTAAGAAATATCGCAGAGGTCAAAACATCTGTTCTTCTTTCTAAGTTGGAAGAGGAGGCTCTCAAGATAAATGCCAGCGACTATATCGTCTTAGAGGAGAACGGAAACTATTTCGGAATGATCTCTCTTCGAACCAGCCGGTTATTTTTAGAAGGAAGAGATCTAACTCAGAACTTGGTTCTTGTAAAAGATGTAACTGACACATCTATCTTGCCGATTTCTATCCGGACAAACCTTGCCACTAGCTTTAAAACCCTTTTGGATATGGGGATGGATAAGATTCCTGTGGAAGAGAATGGAAAATATTTGGGATATTTACGTTATGCTGACATCATTTCGATATATTTTGAAAAGACTCGGTCCACGAATCCTGTTCCAGGCGTTTAGATCGAGTTTTTGGTCCTTCTTTAAAACCTAAAAATATATGTAGCGTTCATTCTTTTATGATAATGAGCACTTATCTTTTAATATTGCTTATTTTCTTTATATTACGATTAAAAACGCCTAAAGGCTCT
Source organism: Leptospira licerasiae serovar Varillal str. VAR 010 (assembly GCF_000244755.1). Classification (NCBI taxonomy): domain Bacteria; kingdom Pseudomonadati; phylum Spirochaetota; class Leptospiria; order Leptospirales; family Leptospiraceae; genus Leptospira; species Leptospira licerasiae. The sequence goes on from NZ_AHOO02000005.1 coordinate 701,650, forward strand.
TTTTTTGATTTTGGTGGACAATTTTAGGCTTTCCGCTAAGATACGGAAAATTTTTAAAAAATAACTGATGTGTAATAAAGAGATCAGCCAATTCTAAATGGGTTAGGGTAAGTTATGGAATTGGTTCAAAGCAGGAAGGAAAATGCGAAACAGAGTTTCTAGTCAAAAAATTATCTCCGGGTCGAGGATTATCCTCGCAGTTTTGGGGATATTAGGAGTCGGCACTTCTGAGCTGACTGCCGGTAGTTACGGGGATATTTATGGCGCCCATGCAGGTGCAGCCGGGATGGCTGGAGCAGTTACAGCTACGGTTAATAACTCATCTGCGGTTTTCTATAATGTTGCTGGTTTGGGACGATTGAACGAAGCGGATTTGTTCATCTCTCAATGGGAACAAAAGGAAAAAGAAAAAGAAGCAGCGGCTAGCGGAGAAGCTCCTAAGGATGCAAATGGGAATCCTATTCCTCAGGAAGGTCCCTTGCTGAACACCGAGCCTCAAACTGAGGAAGGTGGAGCTCCTGCTAAATGGTACAAAAGAGCCTGGTTTAATTTCAGAGACGGTTTTGCGAATATGGGAAAGGGGATGTTCACGTATCAACCACTTCTCCGCCCGAACCGTCCTTATCATGAAGTGTCTTTTTTGGGAACTTACGCTAACCCTACGTTAAAGAACAACGCTCCTAAGAACGAAAACACTAAGAACCCAGACGATAGTTATGTTGGTCTGGGTTTTACAATGAACCTAAACGAAATTTTCGATATAGGTAGGACCATTCGTTTCGGATTGAATGCTATCGTTCCAGCTTCCGGAAACCTGATGGTAGTTAACGATCAGAACCCAACCGTTCCTAGATACCTTCAATCAGGAAAAAGTAATGAACGCCCTACCATCATGGCCGGTGTCGGTGTGGAACTTTGGAAAGATCGTCTTTTTGCCGGAGTCGGTATCACCGCGCTTGCAGGTGGTTCCGGTGCGATCTTGTTAAAAGACGTTCCGATCTCTCCTGATCCAGTTCAAGCGAACTCACAAGTAGTTCTAACTTTAAAACCGATCATCAATCCTACTTACGGACTCCAATTCACTTACGGTAAATGGAGCGCCGGGGTTTCTTATAAAAGGGAGACTTATTTGTCTGCCGATCCGATTCCTGCTCGTGCTCAGACTACTCTTTTAGGGATCCAATTGGATTTTGATCTTGCTTTGTTGGATCAGTATAACCCGAGAGTTTGGTCTTACGGTATCGGATTTAGACCCACTGAAAAACTTTTATTAAACATGGATGTAAACAGAGAGATCTGGAGTTTGTATAAACTATCCAGAATTAAGGAAAAGTATTCCGAGCCTCTAGATTTTCACGACACTACTAACGTTCGTATGGGAGCAGAATACGCTTTTCGCCCATTCTTGAAGTTCAGAGGAGGTATCGGAAAAAGACCTAGTCCGGTTCCTCATTATGCGGGCGCAAATAACTGGATGGATAATGATCGTATGATCTATTCCATTGGTGTTTCCTATATATTCAACGGAAGGAACTTTGCATTCTTGAAAGATAGATTGAAAAATCCCGTAATTTTCGATTTAGCGATCACGAACCAACAGTTGAAAAATGTGGAGATCAATAAAACTTTCCCTTCGGAAAGGAATCCTAGCTATAATTACGGCGGATATATCTGGTCCGTAAACTTCTCCGTAAGCTTATTCTTCTAATCTTCTTCCCTTTTCTGGGAAAATGAAATAACATCTGTTATCTAATAGCTCCATCTGAGGCGGAATTCAAAAACCGCCTCGGTTCTTTTTCTTGACCGAATGATCGCTACAGAGATATTCGAAACTCGGTAATAGAGATGGAAAAGAATATAATAGAACTGATTACTCCCGTATTTTTCGTTTTGATAGTCGTAGAACTGCTTTATTCCGTGTTTGGTAACAAACCGTTCTATCGTTTTAAGGACTCCATCAATAATCTTTCGGCCGGCATTTTTATGCAGATCTTTACGGTGTTTATCTCCCTTGGATTGATGGCTGTTTATTCCTTAGTATATGCAAAATTTGGAATATTGAATATTTCAACCGATTCTTGGATAGGCTGGGTGTTTTGTTTCGTTCTGGCCGACTTCTTTTATTATTGGTATCACAGATTCGGACATGAGATCAATATCTTTTGGGCTTCCCATGTCCCTCACCACCAAAGCGAGGATTATAATTTTACGGTGGCCTTAAGACAAGGAGTCACTCAAAATACATTCTCTCTTCCTTTTTATCTTCCTTTGGCGTTGATGGGATTTCCACCTATCATGTTCCTTCTTTGTATACAGATCAATTTTGCATACCAGTTCTGGCTTCACACTAGGGCAATCCCAAAGTTGGGAATTTTCGAGTGGGTTTTCAATACTCCTTCTCAGCATAGAGTCCATCACGGAAGAGATCCTAAATATATAGATAAAAATTATGCGGGAACATTTTCGATTTGGGATAGAATGTTCGGATCTTATAAAGAGGAAGAAGAAGAGCCTATTTTCGGGATCGTAAAACCTATGCAGACTTGGAGTCCTCTTTGGACACAATTCCATTATTTCGAAGAGTTGTTCCTTCTTTCCTGGCAAACCAAAAGCTGGAAGGATAAATTTTTAGTTTGGTTTAAACCTCCTGGTTGGAAGCCGAAAGATCTGGGCGAATCGGTTGTTCCTCCGGAGATTAACCGATCTACTTACCAAAAATTTAATACATATATTCCTTATACATTGTTGGCGTATTCTATAACTCAGTTCTTTTTCGGGCTGGGAGCTTCGATGGTTTACATAGAGTTTAAAAAGGAATTACCTCTATTTGAAATGTGTGCTTTAGGTTTTTATGTTCTTTGGACTCTTTGGAATATTGGCGCTATTTTCGAGCTGAAAACTTCGGGTATCGTTTCCGAATTGATCCGTCTGGCATCTATCGCGGCATTAACCTACGTATATCCTTTCGACTTTACTCATGTGGAAAAATTGACTGCTGTCCTTCCGACAGAGACTTTACAGTATCTTCCCCAACTAATGAAGCAGGTCGCATTGATCTCATTCTTTGTATTGGGAGGCTTTCTAATATCTCAAAAAAGGTTTTTCAGTATCAAAGGATACACGCCTAAAACAGTTTAGTTCCGGATTTTTGAGCTAGTTTTTAGAGTGAAAAGCGCCTTTTCAAATAAGGCGCTTTTTTTATGGTCGTGAAAATAAATTGACGAACTTTGTTTCGGCAATATCCACTTAGAACCTATGATTTCTCGTTTTTCTTCTTCGGTTCTTGCAATATCCTTCTTGATTTTGTTAGGGTCTAATTTTTACGCCCAAGAGTCTGACCCTTCTGCAAGCGAGACACCCACTGCCATTACGGAAGAGGAGAAGGCTTCTAAGTCGCCAGTCTCCGTTTCTTATGCAAAAATCGATTCAGTTCTTCTGTATTCCGACTTAGTCTACGTCACTAGACAATCCGAGGTGAAACTTCCTGCGGGAGTTTCGGAAGTTTTATTGGGAGAGGTCCCGATCGCATCTTTAGATAAGAGTGTGATCGTCACATTTACTGATCCGAATAAAAAATTTAAGATTAAAGGAATCAGAGTTTCTGAAAAAGCTTCTAGAAGGAAAAAATCCCAAGAAGCGGAAGAATTAGAAAAAAGGAAAGAAAGCCTTCTTTTGGCTTTGAGTACAAAATCCAGAGAGGTCCAAGATCTTTTGGATTGGGAAGCTTCTATCAAATCGATTAAACCTGCGATCCGAGAACAAGATGGAGTAGTGGAAAAGATAGATTCCGAGAATTTTTCCTCCTTCCGAAAAACATACGCAGAACTTGCGGAAGATAATACAAAACTCAGATTAGCAAAGCTTGAAGAGTTAGATCGTATCCGAGAAGAATTTTATATAGTCACAACTAAGATCGCTCATCTTGCAGAAGGGGATACTCTTCGTAGAAAAGAGATTCGATTAGATGTGGAATCTGATTCTGCAAATGTTTATCCTTTTGAGTATAAATATCTGATCCGAGGTGCGAACTGGTATCCTCGTTATACTTTGGAATTGAATTCTAACGGACAAGAAGCGGAGTTAGGTTGGCATGCTTTGGTTCGAAATGAAACGGGAGAAGATTGGAAGAACGTTCGATTAGAATTTTCCACAGCAAACCCGAACCAAGATATAGATTTACCCGAATATAGGGAATATAGGATCGCTTCCAAGGAAGTTGCAACGTATTCCGGAGACGAAGATTATTCTCCTGCGGATAAGGAGTATGACGCGCCTTCTAAACCTTCTGCAAATGCTGGAAGCGTACTCCGGAGTAAAAAAGAGTCCAAAAAAGCGGCTCCTGCTCCCAAGGTCTCTCAAAGAAGTAAGGCAGAACAGAGAATTGACGATGTGTATTATCAGGAAAAGAACGATAGTCCTTTGATGCAGTCTCGAGCGTTGATCGAAGGAAATTATAAGGATAGATCCAATTCGCTTCGAGTAGAAGAGAATATGAACAGACTGCAAGGAGAACTTGCGAACCAAAAATATTCCTTTGACCAAGGATCTTACGAGGAATCCATTCGATACGGAAAAGAAGCACTCCGTAGATTTTCGGGTTTAAGAGAAACTTCCAGAAAAGAATTAAAAGAACTCGAAAATGAAGTACAAAATCTTTTGAATAGGTCTTCTCAATTAAGTTCTGATAAAAAGTATTCCAATCAACTGATCGCCCCGGGAATTTCTTCCGAAGGATTTGATTTCAGATATATCGCTCAGTCACGCGAAAGAATTCCTTCCGATCGCACTTTGAATAGAGTCTTTCTTCGCAAAAGAAATATCACAGTTCGTCCCGGCTATGAGACTTCTCCGCTCACTAACGATGGAGTCTTTCTAAATGTGGTTTCTTCCAATACGGAAAGAGAACCTTTGCTTGCGGGACCTCTCGAAATTTATTCCGGCGAAAATCTTCTCGGAACAACCACTGTCTCTACTTTAAAACCGGGACAAGAGATCAAAATGGAACTTGGACCTGATAGAGATATCAAGGTGGAAAGAAAGCAGGAAAAACTGGACGATAAGTCGGGGATCATCTCTCGCAAAAAGAATATCCGATATAGAGTTACCGTCTCCATTAAAAACAATAAACGAAGGGCGGTACCTGTCCGTTTGATCGATCGTATTCCTTATACGAACGACGATAGTGTGAAAGTGGAATGGTCGCCCGGTACTGATAGTCCCAAGTCCAAAACGGACGATGGAATTCTGACATACGAGTTAGAAATCGGTGCAAACTCCCGCAAAACCGTTCAATTTGAATACACAGTCTCCTATCCAGCGGACAATATTTTAAGAGAAACTCCGGGTTCGGATTCTTATTGAGGCTTATTATGAAAAATTATAAAAATATAATGTATTTGTCTTTCGTTAGGTTTTTTATCCTTTTCGTTTTGGTTTCTTTACCGGTTTTCGGAAAAGAATTCAGCCTACCGATCAAGGAGGTGACTGTTCACCAAGGCACTGCTCAAATCCTTAGATCCGGAAAAGTTCAATTGGAACCCGGAGCAAATAAGATCGAAATCTCTTATTTGCCTGTATCTCTTTTAGAAGAGACTTTAACTGCAGCGGTAACTTCTCCTCAAGTCGAGGTAACTGGTTCTAGGACTTGGAAAGAAGAAGGTACTGCGGCTTCCAATCCGGAGGTTGCTCTTCTCCAGAAAAAAGTACAACAACTGGAGAAGGACCTGGAAAGTCTTTTGGCGAAGGAGAATGATCTAAAATCCGAAAAGGATCTATTATCCGAGATGCGTAAAAAAGTTTCGGATGTTGTGGGCCGAAATCTTCTCTATGGAAGGATAGAAGGAGATGGAAAAAATTGGGGAACGTATCTCAAAAAAACCAGAGATGAAGCTATTTCCATTTTTGCTTCCTGGGAGAAGTTGGAAAAATCCAAACGTAAGGTCCAAACCGAGTTGGAGGAATCTCGGGCCCAACTTTCACTCTTACTGTCGCAAGCAGAAAAAAGTACACGCACTACTTGGGTTCAGATCGTAAATACAAGTTCCGAGGCCAAAAGTATAGAACTCCGTTTAAGCTATTTGGTCCCGAATGCGGATTGGAGGCCTGCTTATATTTTGACTGCGGATGATTCTTTGGCCAAAGCGAAGTTGGAATATATCGTAGAGATCCGACAAGAATCAGGGGAAGATTGGAAAGGTGTACAACTTTTGCTTTCTACTACTAGGCCAGATCTATCTCTTAGAAGAGATAGACTTCGTCCATTAAGATTATTTGATGTGGAAGTCGATTCCAAACAGGAAATTCTTACTAATCAGACTCAGGCAGTTGGCGCTGCTCAGATGCCTAACGAAGAATCGAACATTCCTGCGACGGAAGAGCCTTCTCGTTCCAGCGAAAGAGGAAGCGGATTCTTATTTAGACTTCCTAAGACGATTACACTGGCTTCTCAAAAAGAATCCAGAAAATTCGAGATGTTATCCTTTAGCGCACCGATCCAGGTAAAAACTGTGGCTTCCCCTAGGTATAAACCGTTTCCTTTATTGGAGGCTGAATTCCAAAACTTAGGAGAATTTCCGATCCTTCCCGGAGAAGTTTCCTTATTCAGAAGTTCAGGTCTCGTAGGAAGAACAAAAGTATCTTATGTTTCTCCTAAAGAAAACCTTTCCGTTTCTTTAGGTACGGAAGGTAGTTTACGACTTTCTTATAGAAAAGATTGGAATCAAACTAAAGAAGGTCTCATCTCCACGCAGAAAGTAATGGAAAAGAAAGTTTATCTAAGTTTGGAAAATTTCGGCAAAGAAACGAAAACCGTAATCGTAAGAGAACAAATCCCTATCTCGGAATCTGCAGGTGTAAAAGTAGAGGTGAACCAAGAAACAAGTACTCCTGGTTCTAAAGAGTATCGTACTAACTCCGGAATTTTAGAATGGAGTTTGGAGATACCTCCTTCCGGCAAAAAAGAGATCAAGTTGGAATATAGAGTAACGTATCCGAATCACCAAAACTTGGATTTTTTAAGATCCTTCTAAGATCTTATTCGGTTAGATTTCTTTCTCCACTTTTGTCGACGGAACTTGGGATACCTTTTGTGTCCCAAAGTTCCAATTCTAAGTTTAAGGGAAGATGTGCCGGTGCATAGATTTGAAATTCTCCTTCTCCTTTTCTAGTTTGGAAACAGATTTGCTCCGTTCGTTCAACTCTCTCAGGTTCAGCAGCTCTTTGAGGATTCCAGTTCGTTATCTTAGAAGGAAGGGAACTTCTTCTTTTTAAATTTAAGATCACACATTGGTTGTCAGAATCTGAGTTTTCAAAAGCGAATTTTACTTTGTAAAAATTTTCTTCCGAATCGTTTTGATTTTTTTCGATCCCTACAATTCTGATCTTTGGTTTACGTCTTTCAGGTTCCACTTCCGTTTTTTTAGGAAGAGGTTCTCGTTTTAAAAGATCTTCCATCGCGAGAAAAAAGTCGCTGTCTTCTTCTACATTATAATATTTTCCGTTTCCCGTTTTGGCCAAAGACTGCATGATCCTTTTTTCTTCCGGTTTCAAACCTAAACCAAAGATATGCAGTTTAAAATTAATACCTTTTTGTTGAAGTACCTGAAGTTCTTTTTCCGGATTTCCATAACAGCTTTCGATTCCGTCAGTTACTAGTATAAGGTCAGTCGGAGATTTCCGTCGGATAATATATTCTCCTGCGATCCGAATGGATTCAGCGAGCGGAGTTGCACCCGAAGGAGTGAGTCCGAAAAGTTTGTTTTGGAATCCGAGGCGATTTCCTTTTTCTAAGGGTTGGTAAAGTCTGGAAGATTGGCAACCTGGGAGACGATTTCCGTAAGCGATAAAACCTACGTCAGTTTCTTCGGAAAGTTTATCCACATAGTGACGAACATACTTCTTGGCCAGATGTACTTTTTGGTAAATCCCAAGATATTCGTTCATTGAACCGCTCGCATCTAAGATAAATAGTTTGGCGCTTTCCGGTTGTGCTGGTACTGCAAGCCCAGCAGATGTATCTGAAACAATAAAAGAAGGAGCAAGAAGCAAAGATAAAAGAAGAATACACTTTAGCTTTCTATAATAAAGAATAGATTGTGATCTGAACGTTCGGAAAGAGAGCATGAGGGATTCAAATACTATATTCCTTATCGGATAAAACTAAAAACACCTTAGTGATCTGATCTTTCTGTTTATGTCGTATTTGTTAGGTAAATTTACTTCTTATTCCAATATACGAACTGGGGATAAGATTGTATTTCTCCGAAACGGACCTTGAAACAGGAAACGGATCCATATTCCAGAACCAATCGAAACGAATTCTCTAAAGGAAAACCCAGTACGATAGAGGACAAACATCGGATCGGTCCTCCATGGCTTACCCAGATCGTTTTGTATTCCGAGGTTTCTCCGTCTTCTTTCTTTAGATTTTCCCAAACTCTTGCTTCTTGCAGACTTTCTTCCCATGATTTTAAGAGCCTGGTTTTCAATTCGGAATAGGTTTCTCCGCCTGGCGGTCTTCTATTCACATAATCTTCCATCCAATAGTCCGTTTCCGATCTAGGTAGGTCTTCCCACAAACGCCCTTCCCAATCTCCGAAATCCAATTCTTGGATGTTCGAGTCCACCTTCCAAGCGGGAGTAATCGATTTCGATTCTAGATGTTTGCTGATATTTTCTGCGAGGCTATAACATCTGAATAAAGGACTTGTACGAATAGAATGTATATTTTCGGGAAGAAGTTTCAGAACATTCTCTGCTTCTTTTTCAAAACTAGAAGGGAGTCCTAGATCCGATTTACCGTAACATGTCCCAGGCTCCACTTCGGGAGTCGTATGTCTGACTAAAAAGATTTCCATGCGGCAACAATCCCGATCAGATACAATAATTCGGTGACTTGTTGGACTGCGCCCAAACAATCTCCAGTATACCCACCTAACCATTTTTTATAAAAACTTCTGAGATATAAATAACCAAAAGTCTGCAAAAGGAAAGGGTACAACAAAAATCCGAAAACTCGATCCGAAGGAAGATATTCGTTGTGCAAAAATGCAAACCAAGGAGCTAATCCCCAGATCCCTGCGATAATTACATTAGAAGTTTTTAAAGTTTGAATGATCGGTTTAGCTTTGGAGAGTTGGTCTTCTCTTACGTAGGAAAGTGTTTTTGCCGTAAGCAGCGCCCAAAATCTACTAGAAGAATGAGAGGAAACTATCGTAATGAACAAGACTTCGATGGAAAATTCTTCCAAAGATTTATAACATACGAATTTAAGAAGAAGGACTAACATGATCCCGATGGTCCCGAAGGCACCAATCCTACTGTCCTTCATGATCTCCAGGATCTTTTCCTTGGTCCAACCTCCGCCGAATCCGTCGCATACATCCGTAAATCCGTCTTCGTGAAAAGCTCCGGTCATCAAGACCGAAACGGCCATTGCCAAAACGATACTGATCTCCCAGGTCAATGAAAGATCGGAAACCCATAGAACGAACCATGTTGCAATTCCAACAATCCATCCTACTAAAGGAAAATATCTGGAAGAAGAATTGAGATATTCGTCGGAATGTTCGACCCAAGATGGAACGATGATACGAGTATTATAACGTACGGAGGAAAGAAAAATAATCAGTTCTTTGCGGATAAATCCAAACATGCAAAGACGAACTTATTCATTCCTCCGATTCGGGCAGCGAGAATTTGATCCTCACTTAGTCTTTTTTTTCGGAAACTCCGGCAGATTCGAAGCTGGCCATTTCTCTCAAGAATGCTAATGCGGATTCTAAGATGGGGTATGCCAATGCGCATCCGGTCCCTTCTCCCAAACGAAGCCCTAAGTCCAAGATTGGATCCGCATCGAAAAACTCTAGGATCAGCCTATGACCCTGCTCGGAAGATCTATGAGCGAATACCGCATTACGAACGATTTTTGGTTCTATTCTGGAAGCGGTCAAGAATGCGGAACTTGCGATAAAACCGTCCACTAAGAGTAAACGATTTTCTTTATAAGAAGAAAGCATTGCTCCGCAGATCATTGCGATCTCGAAACCTCCGAACTTAGAAAGAACTTCGATCGGATCTTTGGGGTTGGCATGGTGTTTTGCCCTGCAGTCCGCTAATATCTTTTTCTTACGTTCCAAGGATTCGTCGTCTATACCTGTTCCTCTTCCGGTAAGATCTTCTGCAGAACGATCTAAAAATACGGAGGCGAGTAGGGCAGCGCTGGAAGTATTTCCGATCCCCATTTCTCCGAAGCCGATCACATTACAATCTTTTGGTACTTTGGTAGTTGCGATCTCTCCACCGATACGGATTGCTTCTTCACATTCTTCCCTTGTCATTGCCGGTTCGTTCAGAATGTTCCTTGTTCCGGCTGCGATCTTTGCAGGAATAAAATCAGGATGAGATTGTTGAAAGTTTCCGGAAACTCCTGCATCTACGACTAGCAATTTGATGCCGTGTTGTTTGCAGAATACATTGATCGCCGCTCCTCCATTCAAAAAGTTTAATACCATTTGGTAAGTCACTTCTTTCGGAAACGCTGAAACTCCGGAGTCTGCCAGTCCATGGTCTCCGGCAAATACAAGCAAATGAGGATTGGATAATATTGGATCTACTGTGTTCTGGATCGTGCCGATCCGGTAGGCAAGATCCTCTAATTTTCCCAAGGCACCTAATGGTTTCGTCTTGGTATCTATTTTATTGCGTAAACATTTATCTAAGTTCAATTGGTGTACATCTTTTGGGCGGATCATATTGTTTTCACTTGTAAAAATTTTAAATTATTAAACCGAAAAAAGATCGGAAGATCCTTATTCGGCTGGCTTTAGGTTAAGGAGTAACAGATTTTGCGATAACTCCGTCAATATCGGGATTTGCATGAGCTGAATCGATAGGCAGAGAGGTTAAAATCGTTTTAGCAGCCGATATTTTGATATAAGTGAATCCATTCGTTTGGATTTCGCTTTTTAAAGTTCCATCGCAACCGGAACCTGAATTTCCAAAATTAGAATCGGCTAAATCGAAACCGTCTCCTCCCCCTCTACCGTTAACGATATCCGTATCAAATACTTCCGAAACGGTCATAGGATTTGTATCCTGATTATAAGCGAAAGGGGTGATGCCTGCGAATCTAGCCCAGTAAATCGGATTTCCTACGAATGTGTTCGGATCGGAATTTGTATATTCAGGGTCCCAACCGCACCAATTGGTCAGATCGTTACCTACTTCTACTATTAGAGGTTCCATAAAAACGTTGTCGAAGGAATTAGTACCGTTTTGAACTCCCACAAAGAAAGGGTTTTCATAAACTATAAAGTCAATACCGCTTGTAGGAAGTACCTTTACACCAGCCCATCGAAGTATGATCGCTGATCCACTTCCGGAATCTTCCAAACTATAAACGTCTAAAGAACCGTTAAATTTACCCTGACCTCGAATTCCATCTACCAGACAATTCGAATCTTTGAATCCGATCCCGTTGCTAGTTGGTGCCGAAACGATTTCATCCGCTACAAAAATTCCTCTGCCTGTTTCAGGATTTCTCAAATCGCAGGAGCTTAAGAGAGCAGATCCTCCTAATCCTAAGGCGAGGAGAGACTCTGCGGAGGATGAACTCTTGGAATCCTCACAATTGACGAGTCCAAAAAAGAAACAGGTCAATATTACGGAAATTTGAAATATTTTCATATGAATATCTTGTTCTACCTGTTTCTCTCGTTCGATTTTAGTTCAGTTCAAGCCTGCTCCAAGGAGCCGGATCGAAACCGCTATTTAAACCGCAACCTGCATTAATATTGCTTGGGTCGGAATAATAATCCAAATCATCGTCCTTCGCAGACGCTAAAGTTGTTTGAGTGGATACGTCGGAAAGGTCCGGACAAACATAAGTTTTACCGTCTTTAACAGTCCATCTGTACCAACCGTAATTTCCTTGAGAAAAAGAAGAATCGGATCGGAAGCGAACATAAATGACTTTTTTAGTCGTATCGATTTCTTGGATCTCTCCATATAGGTAACTGTTTCCATATGTTTCGTCGAACATGGTTTGTGCGACTAAAGAAAGAGAAATATTGTATGTCCCTACAATTTCATTTCCTGGAGCGGTATAGGTCCCTCCAGCATAATCAGAAGTTCCATTGTAGTAATTATAATTACCCGCAATCGGATTTAATCCAGCTAATGCCACCAACGCAAGTGTGCTCGGATCGTCTGATTTTTTTGACTCTCCTAATTCGAAACAGTTAGCGAATACGAATAGTGAAGTGAGGGTTAACAGCGAAGCTGCTTGTTTTCTGAATTTTCTCATTTTTCTCTCCTGGTTCTGCCGGATATCGCGGAAAAAGAAAATATAAGCAAAATAACGTTAGTCGACCATTGATCTTATAAAGATCTGAACGATTTTGTATTTGCGGTGGTTTCTTTTTTCCGTTCGAGAGCCCCGACATTTTAACTTTCGGGGCCCCATCGCAGAAAGCGCTGATGCGCTAAAGAGCGAGATTTACGATACCCCCCAACCTCGAGGTCTAAGTATCGCGGGGAAGATCTGGCTTATTCCGTATAGACGGACATCACAGTTGCGGGTCAGCGCGGGATTTTCACCCGACTTCCTCCCTGAAAGCGTAATTCCAGGTTTTGGTTTAGCACTTCCTCTGGCAAGGGAAAAAGTATGAAAGTAAGAAAGCTATCTATTCCTTGCAATATACGAATAAATCGGCGATATTTTAGACATACGAACGATTAGGAAGGATTCGGTACATAATTTCAGCTCGATGAGACATTCTATTCCGCAAAAAAATCGGGAAAGATCTTTCATAGACCGAAAATAAAAGAGAGAGTTCTAATAAAACTTCCAAGAGGAATCCGATGAAAATTACCCGATCTACTTTTCTGAAAGCCGGAATTTTAAGTGCCGCAGCTTTATTAGGAAGTCGTAAGGGAAATTTATCCGCTCAGAATACGAACACCGGAAAAAAAGTGATCGTACTCGGCGGAGGACTTTCAGGACTTTATTCAGCATACATATTAGGAAAAACCGGAAGTAAGGTTACTCTGATTGAAGCCACAGACAGAGTGGGTGGAAGAGTAAGATCTATACAAGATCCTTCCGGTCACATTGTCGATATAGGAGCAGAATGGGTATCTTCGGAAGATAAAACAGTTCGCAGCTTAGTTAGGGAACTCGGTTTAAAATTGCAATCTTCTCCTTTGGTCCCGGATCTGTTCTTAGGGACTTATAAAAAAGCGGGTACTTGGGAACTTTCCCCAAAGTCCCAAGAGATCCTTAATAAGCTTGTATCACAAAATTCTAAATTAGATACCTCTCAGCAGCAGGCGTTAGATCGTATTAGCTTTTATAATTATTTAATATATCAAGGAGTCAGTCCAGAAGATCTGACCTTGCTCGGTCATAAACTTTCACTTCACTATGGAGATAGTATCCGAGTTTTATCCGCCGAAAAAGTTTTGGGCGATCTTGCACAATTTCCTCAAAGGAATAGCAGGGTAGAAGGTGGAATGGAAAGTATAGCGAAAACTTTGGTGATGAATATCGAAAATACTGAGTTTGTTTTTTCTGATCCTGTTCTTTCCGTAGATCAGGATTCGACAGGGGTTACGGTTACTACAGCTTCCGGAAGAAAGTTTACCGGTTCTACTTGTATCTGCACTTTACCTGCGAACCAGATCTCGAACGTAAAATGGAATCCTGGATTGGATAAGGAAAAACTTCTCGCTGCATTAAGAGTTCGTTATTCTCAAATTTATAAACTGTTTTTGGTTTTAAAGGAATCTCCCTGGGAATCATCCCCATTTGCAGTTCATTCCGATGCGGCAGCTCAATTCTTGTATGATGCGGGAACCAAATCCGATGTTTCGGATAAAGTTTTAGGAGTGATCGCAAACGGAGATAGATTTTCCGTATTTGATTCTGCCAGCCAAGACCAAAAGGTGGAATATATTCGTCTTACTTTGGATCGCCTAGGTTTGAAAAAGGATCTACAGATCCAAAGATTCTATTTTACGGAAGCTAAAAAGGATTACGTACCGAACGGGATCGCTGAATTCCCGCCGGGAAGTTTCGGATCGGAGATCATTCTACGAAAACCGTTCGATCGTATCTTCTTTGCGGGAGAACATACAGGAGAAATTACAGGAACAGTAGAGGCCGCCCTGAGCTCTGCGATCAAGGCGGTAAATCTCGTTTAGTCTTCGATTACGCTCATAGCGTATTCGGAGATTGCGTCCCTTCTTTGTTCTGCAAAGTCTTTGTGGAACCAAAGGTTCTGGATCTTAGAAGCCTCTTTTTTGTTCCCGATGGTGATCCTAGTCATACACTCATCTACTGCAAACTTCATTGCTTCTTTTCCGGTCTCTCCGAGTCCCTTGTTCCGTTTTTTACGGACGATTTGGCCCCCGGACTTTTCCACTCGTTTGACTAGAGCGTCATAATCCTTATCGTCGATACAGAATATCGTCTCTGTTTTTTTAGAATCTCCACCTTTAATATCCACCTCGTATAAAGGAGCGCTGGAAATATGGATGAGCCCTAAATCGAAAAGTTCAGGCCAATATTCGTAAAAGAATGAAAGCATCAAAGAACGTATTGCGTATCCGTCAAAGTCCGCATCCGTGATGATACTTACTTTTTCGTAATTCAGTTCATCTAAAGATTTTACTTTTTGATCCAGAGGAAGTCCCAAGATCGCTACTATATTCTTTAACTCTTCGTTTGCGATCGCTTTTGCAAGAGAAACACCCTTACAGTTCATCGGCTTTCCTCTGAGGGGGAATAGACCATGAAGCTTCGGATTTCTTGCAGGACGAAGACCTGCGATTGCGGAATCCCCTTCTGCCACGAATAAAACTCGACCAGGATCATTTGGTTTTCCAGTAGGAGGCATGAGTTTAGGTATATTCATCTTACTTGCTTTTTTGAGTCCGCGTTGTGCGTCTTCGAAAGCTTTTAGCTGAGTTCTTTTCTCCATTTGGAGCTTAACTTCTTCCAATAATCCGGTTTTTTTAATGAACTTATCTAAGTGTTTGTCCACCGCATTACGGATGTCCTCGTTCAAGTCGTTGATCAGATAGGATTTGTCCTGGGATTTAAAACGAGGGTTCAAAAGCCTCATGTTTACGTACATGTGAAAGCAGTTTCTGACGTCGTTACGAGTACAGCTTGTTTTGAGCTTTTTCTCTAAAGAAACGATCTGACTTTTTTTACGGACTTCGTCGCATAGTCTGTTCTCTAGGTACTCGATCGCAGAACCGCCTTGAGGAGCGAAGATCGAGTTTACCCAAGTCAGGTTCTTATTCTGACCGATCACCAAATAAGCTTCCAGATGTAATTGGGATCCGGTAGCAGGTGCATTGTAATCCATTTTGTAATAAGTCAGGTCGGAATGAGAGAATATCTCATCCAAACCTTTTTTGAACTTATACTTTTCCTTCTTACCTTTGTGAACGAACTGCACTTCCAATCCCGGATTGGTCATTGCGATGTCTTGTAGATACTGTTTCATCAGATCTACGTTAAAGGAAGTATCTATATTATTAAAATATTTTGGATTCAGTTCGAACTCGACGGAAGTTCCGTGATCTTCTTTAGAAGCTTTCTCTATCGCTTCGATCATATTCGTTTTTTTGGCGATCGGAACTAACTTTTCGATCTGATCTTTTGTAAGAAGAGGACAATCGTCGAATTTTCCGTGCTCGTCAAAGTATAAGAAAACTCTTTCAGTATCTTCTTTAGAAAGTTTATAAGAACGGATCTGTTTTTTTGCGTCTTCGTGAAGAGTGAATAGTTTTTTAAAAGTGCTTCCGTCGTTTGTAGTTTTTACTTTAAAGTAAGAAGAAACCATTCTTACCAAAGAAATACCAACACCGTTTTGACCTGCCACATGGTCTTGTTTTACATGGTCGTCAAAGTTCTCTCCATACATCAAATGCAGATACACGCCTTCCGCATTCTTTGCCGGGATACCTCTTCCGTTGTCTGTAACAGTTACAGTCTTTTTGTCGGAAGAAAGTTGGATGATCAGTTTGGACATCTTATCCTTTTCAGGAATTGTTTTGTCCTTTTGGTTCTTGCGGTACTCGTCTACCGCATTCATACAGGCTTCGTCCAAACATTTTAGTTTGGCTGGAACATCTTCAAGTTCCTCATGTACGATCTCGTACAAATTGCCGCTATTCTTACGGAAAAAATGCTGCTCGAATGTGGAAGCGGAGTTTTGCCCCAACCACATTCCGGTTCTCATCCTTACGTGTTCAACGTTGGAGAGTTTTTTGAAGTTCCGTTCCCCTCCGGTCGCGGGCTTCTTTTCGGTTTTGGTTTTAGCAGTGCTCATTCCTTGTCCCATTTATCCTTCAGCTCGGCTAATTCCCCGACCATGAATTCCGTTAATTTTTTATCTTCTTTCACAAGTCCTTGGTACCTGGAAAGGGCGGTTTTTGCCTCTACGATAGCTTCTTCACATTTGCGAACTTCTTCTAAAGTCATTCTGTAAATCGGGATAGAAGCCAACCATTCGTAGTACTTAAATTTTGCCTTTTGAAGTTTGTCTTCGAAATCCTTCTTAGATTTGATCCCGATCACTTTTTCGTTCCATTTTTCTTTGATGAAACGGATCAACTCGGAGTTTCTTTCGATCTTCTCTTCTTCCAAACCCGCCAAACGTTTGAATCTGCGGATCAAGTGAGTCTTTCTGAAATCGCAGAAACGTTTGATGATCTCTTCCGGTCCGAAGTTTTTCAGACGACCATCGTAAGTGATCACGTTATTCGCTAGAGTTTGTGTATCTTCTTTGGAGATTACCGCTGCGATCTCTTTCGCGCTAGGTTTTTCTCCTTTCTTATAATTCAGTTCTATACGGAAGGTTTGGCTGGAATGATCCACATAGTCTTTCAGCCAAGAATCCTTTCTTTCCAGAATATCATCTAAAAGATTGATTACCTTCTCCCTGTTCCAGTTCATAGGAGCGTCCGTAAGATACAGAGTGTCTCCCTCCCAAGTAAAACCGAAAGTAGTGGTCATTGTGATATTGCCCGCTTCGGTTTTTGCCATTTTCACTTCGCCTTTATAATCCTTGTACCAAGGTTTTAAAGGCAGAGGCTTTTTGGTTTTGAGATAATTGATCTGAGAATTTATAATATCTGAAAGTTTGTGGCCCGGGATGAAACAACGGAAACCGGTTGCGATTCCCATAATATTGTTCAGAAGAACGATCGGAACTTTTCCTACGAAGTGGATCGGCTCGTCCTCAGTCTCGTCGTAATTTTTAACGTAATCTATATCAGGCAAACTTTCGAAAAAACCTAGATCTTTTACGAAGTCTGAAAGTTTTACCTCGGTATATCGAGGAGAAGCGATCGCACTGGGATCCAAAACATCTCCGAAAGTTCCTTCACCTGCAACTAAAGGTCGATTGTTTGCGAATGTAAAATCCTGAGCCATCTGAGAAAGAGCGTCTTGGATGGATCTATCTCCGTGAGGGTGATATCCCATTGCGAGTCCCGCAACTTTAACAGTCTTAGTGAAACGGTTACGTGCGTCCGAATTCCACATAGCCCAAAGAATTCTTCTCTGTACGGGCTTTAAACCATCGATTTCGTGAGGAATTGCCCTGGAATCGCAGACGTATCGAGAATATTTTCTCTGATCGTCGTTGACTTGGTCCTCAAATGGTATTTTAGGGAAGTTTTCTTTGCCTGATTTATTGGAATCTTTCATGGGACTTTTATTGCCAAAGGATTTTAGGACGGTTTTACTGTCAACCTTTTAACGTACTACCCGAATTCGTACATACTTTTTAGGAAGAAATCGACTCAAGTTGCAGTAATTCTTACTTTCTCGTTGGGAAACACCGATAAGGAAAGAAGATTTCCCGGTTTTTCCTTGAAGATTCGGACAAAACCGGGAAGTTTTTCAAGAAATCCTCTTTTTCCGGCTGTATTTTTTTGGAACCGAAGTCTCGATCTTATTTAACAGCAACATTCTTATCGCTAGGTCTGACCTATTTCTTTTTTCTAATGTCCTGTTCTCTTCTGACGGAATGGACGGAAGAAAAACCTTTGGTCTCCGATCTTCCTAGCATTCGGATCTATTCTAATATTAGTTCGATCCCGGCTAGTTCTGAATCTTTCCGGAACCAACCTGGTCATTTAAGATATTTAGTATTACAGACTCTCCCTTCTAAAGAAAAAATTTGGACTGGAGAAGTGGATCTTTGGGAAACAAAAGAAGATTTTCATACTTCTCTTCCTAAAGGGATTGTTTTTCCGAAATTAAGTTTTAAGGCCTCCTTATTCTCCGGTTCCGCCAGATTGGAAGATGGAGAATATTCTTTTCCTAAACAAGTTTCCTTTCATCCACAAGGTGTTCTTTCTTGGAGTTGGGAAGGAGAAAGTCTCAAACCCGGGACACAAATTTCCTCTCCTAAACAACTCAATGTTTCCGATTGGGGGATCCTCTATAATTTTTCCCAATCAGGGATTGTATGGGTTGCTAAAGAATACAGAAACTTAGGTAAGAACGTAGAACTGAATTGGGAAAATGTGCGCAATAGCCGGACCAGTTTGAGTACTGATTATACTAGCCCGGGTGGTAGAAGTTTTCCTTACGCGGACTACGATTATAAGAACCAAATATTCCAGTACGTAAATTTGATAGAAGGTAGACTGCCGGTTTGGACCTTCAGAGGGGAAGGTGAATACCATTGGGCTTGGGGAATTCTTCCGGAGGATCTATTGTCCTCAAAGAACGTATCCCAATGGAAACAAAAGAGAAGGGAAGAATTCGTATCCATGCATTTTTATGATGCTGCGAATAATATTCCGTTTACTGCCTTGGCCGATTTGAAGAACTATCCAATCATCCTCTTAAAAGATTACGACAATGCCAGAAAATAAGGAAGTTAGGACCAGGTTTGCACCGTCACCAACCGGTTTCCTTCATGTAGGCGGAGCTAGAACCGCTTTATTCAATTACTTATACGCCAAAGCCCAAGGCGGAAAATTTTTATTAAGGGTAGAAGATACGGATCAAGCCAGATCCACCGAAGAATCTTTTAAAACCATCCTGGAATCCTTAAAATGGTTAGGGATAGAATGGGACGAAGGTCCTCATGTAGGAGGTCCTTACGGTCCTTATGTTCAATCCGAAAGGATCTCCATATATAAAGAATATACTGAAAAGTTGATCTCCGAAGGAAAAGCCTACCGCTGCTTTTGTACCCAAGAAGAATTAGAAGCAAAGAAAAAACAGGCAGAGGCAATGGGAGTGCCGTATGTTTACGACGGACTTCATGCAAACATGAGCGAAGCGGAAGTTCAGGAAAAACTGAAAGCAGGAATTCCTTATTCTGTTCGTTTCAAAACTCCTTCTAAAACTTTGATCTTCGACGATATCATCCAAGGAAAAGTGAAGTTCGAAACAAAACTGATCGGTGACTTCATCATCGTAAAATCAGACGGTTTTCCTTCTTATAATTATGCTGTGGTTGTAGACGACGGGCTCATGAAAATTTCTCATGTGATCCGTGGCGTAGGGCACCTTTCTAACACACCTCGCCAGATCCTGATCTATGAGGCATTGGGATTTCCGGTACCTGAGTTTGCCCATGCTTCTGAGATTGTGGGAATGGACGGTAAAAAATTGTCCAAACGTGCAGGAGCGACTTCTATATTAGCGTTTCGTGATTTAGGTTATTTGCCTGAGACATTCTTGAACTATATGGCATTACTCGGTTGGACGTCTCCCGACGGTCAGGAATATCTGCCAGGGGATATTCTTCCTAAAACATTCGATGTACATCGTTGTTCCAAATCTCCTTCTACTTTTGACGTATTCAAAAAACCGAAAGGTGGAGACGAAGAAGTTGCGACTAACTTCTCGAGCCTGGACCAGATCGCTGAAGCGATGAATCCTAAGTCCAAATTGAATTGGCTTTCTAATAAATACATTAGGGAACTTCCGATCCAAAAGGTCGCGGAAAGTCTGGCCCCATTCTTGGAAAACAGAACGGATATTCCGGTAGAATACAGAGATCCAAAGAACCAAGAATTACATTCTTTGGTGGATAGTGTTAGAGTGTATTTGGATAATTTACGCCAGGCACCTGACTATATCGCAGAATTTTTCGTATCCGACCTAAAAGTGGAAGATGGAGAAGCGAAAGAAATTCTTTCCCAAGAATTTTCTCCGAAAGTTGTCTCTACATTTTACGAATTATTAAAAAAGTCGGATCCCAAAACCGATGAAGATTATAAGGCTTTAATGACCCAAGCGGGAGAGCTGAGCGGACAAAAGGGAAAGGCCCTGTTTATGCCGATCCGAGTTTCCGCTACGGGAAAAGCTCACGGACTTGAGTTACCTATCCTATTCCCTCTCTTAGGGAAGGAAAAGCTACTCAAACGAATAGAGAAAATCGCGGTACAAGTAGGAATTTCTTTACCTTAGGATTTTTTCAGGGGTTTTTTGTTGCAAAACCCCCCTTTCGGTCTGTATTAATATACTAGAGGACTTCTCAGATAAGAAATGAGGGATACGGCCGATTCACTTTTGGTAAGGCATCATTCGGGTTCGTACGTTATGTTCTTACCTCCCGACTTAGCTAGTATTCGGGAGTTTAGAAGAGCGCTTCGTGAGTCCCTAGAAGAGAATACATTCATCTCCAAAGATATCCAGCAAATAGAGCTAGCTGCAGACGAGGCTCTCACCAACTCCATCTCCGCAAATTATAATTCTAGTTCCGAAGAAACGATCATCTGCAGATGGATCGTGAACAATTCTAAGTTCACTTTATGGATCGTGGACTATGGTTCCGGTCTGAAAAAAGAAAAGATAGAAGAGCAAGTAAGGGAAGCTAAACCTTCTTCTCTCCAAGAGTTCTTAAAAAAAGTAAAAACTTACCAAGAAGGAAAATGTGAGGTGCTTCCTAATAGAGGAAAACTTACCCAGCATAGGAACTTGGGAAAAGGTTTACTCATCATGCAATCATTAATGGACTCGGTGAAGATCATGTATCATTGTAAAGAAGGAAGAATTTCCTCCGACCCTACCGATTCAAGTATCCGCGGGTCCATTATCGAATTAGCATTCGATTCTAAAAAACACTGACCTTGACTTTAAACGAATACGCCCAATTTCTTTTAAGCTCTCCCAATTTAGAGGATAAATTATACTCTCCGGAAAAAATACCGGACGATATTCTGTGGCCTGATTTTATTCCTAAAGATAGGCCTGAAAGATCTTCTAAAATAATTTTCTCGGATAAAAAATCGAAAATGCCGAGAGTGGAACATTTGAATTCCGAAGAGAATCGGATACTTTCCCTACATCATTTTGCAAATCATGAACTTATGGCTGTGGAGATATTTGCCTGGGCTATATTAAAATTTCAGGATGCTCCTTCTTCCGTACGTAAAAGTTTGTACAAGACTATTCTGGAAGAACAAAAACATTTGAAACTTTATTTAGATTCTATAAGAGAATGGGGAATGGACCTAGGGGATCGTCCTCTCAATTATATCTTCTGGAAACAAACTCCGAACATGCAGACATTGCAGAAATTTTTTGCGATCATGGCTCTTTCTTTTGAAGGTGCGAATTTGGATTTTTCCATGATCTACCAAAAAGCGTTCGAAAAATTTGGGGACCAAAAGCGGGCCGATATCATGCAGATCGTTCATGATGATGAGATCAGGCATGTAAAAAGGGGAGTCAAGATTGTGTTCTCGGATGGAGTTTCGCAAGAAGCGCAATGGGAAAAGTATCTGGAGCTTTTGACCCATCCATTCACTCCCAGAAGAGCAAAGGGATTTTTATATTTTCCGGAGCTTAGAACTAAGGCCGGATTGTCAAAAGAGTTTGCAGAGGCTTTAGGAGCTTATTCGGACGAATACGATGGTACTACAAATGCTAGGATCGTAAAAAATGTATTCGGCATGGGGGCTAGTTAGGGTCTAGGAAATCGATAGACATCTGATTTTCGCGGAAAGAAGCTGTAGTTCAGAATATGTTTCGTTCCGTTTTTTTTTCCAGAGTATTGATCCTTTTTTCAGTATTCATTCTTCTCGTAGCTTGTAATTCAAAAACACCATCCGATTCCAAGATCATTTCTTTGACCATTCCCGAATCCGAAGAAAAAAGCCCGGACGTGGTTCTCAAAAAACTAGGCAACCTGGACGAGGACCCTGATCTGGAAGTTTTCTCTTTAGTTCGTAACGGTACCGAAGAGATTCTAGCGGTTTTCAAAAAACAAAACGGAGAATGGACACTCAAGTCCAAGATAGGATTTAATCTACTGAACATAGGTCCTTTCGCGTATGATCCGAAAGCTTCCACATGGAAAGCCGGAGAGGGTGAAAACGAGAAAGAATCCGGATATGTAGTTAAGAGAATTCTAATGGAAGAACTTCCGGGAGATTCTTTTAATTCTCTATTTTTAGAAGTTCTAAGCGAAGAACCTCCTTTAGGTCTTTTTTCCGTTCCGTATGTAATCCGCAAGGGTGAAAAAATTTTAGATGGGCTCGCTTCCCTAAAGGACCATCAGTTTTTAGCAAAATCAAAGCGGATAGATTTCTCTTATAATAAAGAAGAAAAAAATCTTACCATCTTTCCGAACAACCGCACTTACGCTCAGAATTTTAATTTCAACGGATGGGAGTTAGTTCCTGACGTTCCGAGTGTGGCCGCGCCAGGTTTACTGAGTTTAGAAGCTCCTACAGAATGGAAAAAGGGCGTTGTGTCCGAAGTAGTTATTTGGTTCAAGAACAGAGGATCATATGCAGGCACTACATACATTAGTCTTTCCTTTCCGCAAGGTGGGAAAGTAGAAATAGATTCAGGCAAGGAAGGGTTAAGGTATTATCCTCCTGGATCTTCCGTATATTCTTTCGAAAAAAAATATATAAACTCCAAGGTTCCTCTATTAGAGATCACGAAAGAAGGTTGGGCAAGAAATCATAAGTATGGAGTCCGTTTTAAATATACTCCGGAGACTGATGGTATTCCGAATTTATTGGTGCGTTCTAGTTCCAAGTCTTATAGAGATACGATCAATCTTCCGACTGATTTCAGTTCCGTAAAAACGGAAATAGACCAACAAGGTTTTAAAAGTTATCCTTTACCATTGGTATCGAGAGGAAAGTCCAAATAATATTCGGATAATATCGTGAGTAGTTTCGAAGAACATAAACTTAAACATGCCAAGATAGAGATCGTTCGAGCTCAGGTAGAAAGATTTCGCAAATTTTACGCGGACTATTTTCATCTGGAAGAAACGATCTCTATGGTGGAATATTTTTTCGAAACCATTTACAACTTAGATGGCAAGGAAGCTTGGATGCATCTCGCCTTGGACACATACCAAAAAGTAAAAGGTATGATGAAGGAAACCACCAGGGCAAATCTAGAAACTCTAATAGAACTAAACAATCTCACGGATCATTTGGATTCGGAGATGGCGCAGTTACTCATCCAGAGAGACTGGGACGGCAAAAAACTTTCTAGAGAAGAATACGACGATCTATACAGAGCATACGGCCATAAAGAAGAAAGAGAAAAGCAGTTAGAGATCGTTCTTCATAATCTTAGGACATTTTACGAGTTAGCACATAAACCTATCTCTGCATATTTGATTAGGCCGGCTCGATTTATGGCCTCATTATTAGGAGTCTCTATTTTATTCGATTCAGTCGAGAAGGCATACAACGCGGTTTTACCCGTATCTCCTGAAATTTTTGTTTCTTTTATCGAACAGGTAGAGAGAAGAGAGACGGAATATCTAGAGTCCGCTTTCTTAAATGGAAAGCAGCCTAAGGAGCCGTCCGCTTGAACGGAAGATCACGTTTTTCAAGATACAGAAAGCCTATCGAAGCCGGAGATGAGAACCGGGACAGATGGCTTTTAACGTATGCGGATATGATCACCCTTCTTCTAGGGCTTTTTATTATTTTATATTCCATTTCCCAAGTAGACCAAAACAAACTGAAACAAGTTGCCGACTTGGTAAGAGGCGGGTTCGGTTTAGGAGAATCTTTTTTCGAAGGTTCCAATATCACATTAGAAGAAGATCCTTTATTACAGCCTAGAACGCAAATGTTTCGATTCTGGGAGAGAATCTCTTACGCATTAAAGAAGCTGAAAGAGAGAACGAAATTATTCATAGGCATTAACGAAACAGAAGAGATCCGTATCCAAGTATTCGCTCCATCTTTGGGCGAGGGCGAATTCCATCCGGACGAGGATACGGACTTTACTTTCAAAAAAGTGGCCGAGGTTGCGCAGGGAATGGATGTGGACATCACATTACGGGTCCAAGTTCCTTATGCAGAACAAGCGGGCCAAGGTTTCAGGAATATTTGGGAGTATAATGCTCATCGCGCTGGTTTGATCGCGGAAACATTGGCGGAAAAATACGGGATCTCCAGAGAAAGACTTTCAGTCCAAGCATATCACGGATTTCGAAAATTAGGACCGGAAGAAGGTCCCAGCCCGGAAGTTAAGGCTTCTCAAGAAAGAATAGAAATCATTATTCGTAAACGAGGTAAGGAAGAATAAGGAATGGTCTCTAAAATAAACAAAACTGCAATTCCTTTCGGATTCGTCCTCATATTGATAGGAGTATCTCTTTCATTCGGTTGTTCCAAAAAGAAAAAGACCCCGGCCGCGGTGGAATCTCTTTGGAAAACGGATCAGAATGGAGTGGAGAATACTAGCGGGTTTGCATGGGTTTCCAAGTATTGCGAGAAGGTTAGACAATGCGCCGACAGCGATATGAAAACTTTGGACTCTGACTCGGAAGCAATTTTGGAAAAAAGATTAAGAAAGGATTTTTGTTTAGAAAAATTTAAAGAATCCAAAGTATATACCTTAGCTACGCAAGAACCTAAATTGGTGATTGATAGGACCATTTCCTGTTTAAAAGCGGCAACGGAAGCTGATTGTTCTTCGATTAAAAAGGGAGTTTCAGGACTTTCTGAAGATTGTAAGTGGTTACAAGCTGTTCAAAATTCTAAAGAATAAAAATATAAAGGTCTCAAAAAGACCCGGGTTACAAAACCCATCCGTGGACAAAAGATACGATCTGAATTTTTCGGAGGCGAACCTTGCTCAGAGGTATCAAAAGACTGAATCGATACGAGAAACGATTGCTCAGGATCGCAAAACTTGGCGGCAAACTCGTAAAAATCAACCAAGCAGGTTTTTCCAGAAGGACTGACGAAGGTTTCCGTTTTCCGATCTATAGTTTGGAAATAGGGACCAAAGAAGGTTTGGAAAAACATCCCGTGGGGATCACTGCGGGCGTTCACGGATTGGAAACCATAGGGATCCAGATCCTAATCGACTTTTTGGAATATATAATTAGCCCAAAATCCACTGGATTTCTTCCTGAATTAAAAAAAGGTAAATTAGGATTAATTGTTATTCCAATTGTGAATCCTGGCGGAGTCGCTGCGAAGACCCGATCGAATCCCGGTGGTGTGGATCTAATGAGAAATTCCGGTATAGATGCGGAAAAACCTCTTCCCTTTTTCGGGGGCCAAAAGTTCTCAAATAAACTTCCTTATTTCAGAGGGCATGGGTTGGAGCCTGAATCTAGGACACTATCGCGAACCGTATTCGAAAAATTCTTTCATGTCCAGGATTCTATTCTACCTATTCTGGATCTGCACTCCGGCTTTGGAACTGTGGATAATGTTTGGTGGCCTTACGCTTATACTCATAGGCCTTGTACCGATACAGCTTTGTACGAAAAAATTGCTTCTCACTTTAAAGATCATTGTGGGCATATTAATTTTGCTTACGGTCCGCAGAGCGCGAGTTATACGACTCATGGAGATCTTTGGGATAAATTTTACGATCATTACCAAGAATTGTATTCCGAACAAGAGAGCTGGAGTTCCAAATTTCTTCCTTTAACATTGGAAGTGGGGACTTGGTCCGATATTAAAGAGGAACCTATGAAGTTATTCTCTAAAAAAGGGATATTTAGACCGGCCGAACATAATAAGAGCGAAGTTTTGACTAGATACAGAGGGTTCTTACGAGACTTTGTTCGCTTAGGCCTGACAAAACCGAAGGATTGGACGGAAGCTGAATAGATCTACGGATGTTTTACGGAAATTAAGAAGAAGGTCCCAGTTTTTCTAAAATTTCCTTGGGAGTTTCGTAAATCCCTTGGCTTTTATAGATCCAAGCAAGTCGATCTAATTCTTTTAGATGTTCTAATACTTTAGAATCTTCTAAATTAGGATTTTTCTTTTTTAATTTTTTTAGTTCGGTAAAAAAGGAAATATTATCCCGATTTCGATTCAGAAGATGTCCGGACAATCCTATGCAAGGACATGCCTTGTTATTATCGATCCACATTCCGCATTCTTTGGATAAAAACTCCGATAGCTTCTTTTTGGAACGGGAAAGTTTCTGGCGGAAGTTTTCCGAACTGATACTCAAAATTTCGGCTCCTTCTTCGCTACTCATACCGTAAACAGAAGATAAAACAAATACTATTCTGTCCGCGGAATTCAATTTTAATAAAACTGCATGTACACATCCGAATCGGATTTCTTCCTCCAAGATCTTATCTTCTACCTGGTCTTCTAATGAGATCGAGTTCGGTTTAGATAAATATTCTTGGCGTATTCTACTTAAGTACACGATGTTCTTGGGCCTTTTGACTGTAAGAAGATGATTGCTAGCGATAGAATATACCCAAGTAGTGAATTTGCTTTCGAATCTAAATCCTGAAAGTTTATTCGAAATTTTGAGCAGGATCTCTTGGGTTGCGTCCTCTGCTTCTTGAGGATCCCATAACATTCTTAAGGAAAGATTAAAGATATAGTCTTGGATCTTTTCCAAAAGTATTTCCATCGCCCTAGGTCTTCCTTCTAGGGCGATTCGGATCGTATCCGTAAACTCGTCTTGTATTGTTACGGATTTTTCCATTCTAAGCCGCGATCCCTTTTTTTCTAAGATAATGTTCCAAGTTTCTTGCGGCTTCCGATCTGACCTTTCCTTGGACTAAAGGTGACCATCCCAAAAGAATTCCAGGAACGCCTAAAGCCATTCTGGTCCATTTCCAGAGAGGAAATCTATCCTTTTGTTTAATTACTTTTCCGTTTTTAAATTGGAATTCGGATCTAATATGATTCTGGACTTTTCTTCCGGTTTTTGAAAACAGATATGTGGCCACCCAATATGCAGTTCCTTTCTCAGTATCAGCATTAGCTTCTACCAATTCAATCGTTGCATTCGGATCCATTCTTTCTAAAAGCATGGACCACATTCCTGGAACTGCCCCACCTTTTAATTTTGGAAATACCGGGTCTGAAAATTCGACGTCTTGCGAATAGAAGTCTGAAATACTTGCAGAATTCTTGGAATGAAAACTTTTATAAAAGTCTCTAATTTTGGCTTCGTTTGGATGCATGTGAATATCCTTCTTTGATTTCGCATACTAGGATCGAATTTTCAAATTTAGTGTGACTGGATTTCGGAAGAATTTTTAGAAAAAGATAAAAAAAAGCCCGCTATAAAGCGGGCTTGAAAATCATTCGGACAAGCGGATTAAACTCGTCCGAGGCAAGGCGAATAGAAAACGCCGTAATGGCGTTGGTGTAAACTCCAGTTAACGTATATGAATTAAGTAATAATTCATACTGGAGAGTAACATTACGATAATATACTAAATAGGATCGAAAATCGTTCGGAATTATATACATGAACGTTTTTTGTTTGCACCTAATGGAATTACGAAAAATTGTTTTTTAACGCATGATCCGAATTTCGATCTTTTTTCTCGTTCTTATTTCGAGTTTCGGTTCCATCTTTGCGAAAGAACTTCCGTTCATTCTAGAAACAAACGAACATAATAAAAACATTACTCCTGAACTTTATCTTTGGGAAAAAACCTATACCGAAACTATTCCGCCTCCTCCCAATCAAATCGACGGTTGGAAAAAAATTGGAGCAAGCTCCTTAAATTTCAATTTTTCTAAAAGAGCATATTGGTTAAAATTCCGAATTCAATTTCGGAAAGAAATTCGTGAAAATCTTTACTTTGTGATTCGATGGAAGGCTCACGATTTAGCGGAATTATATACCTCAAATGGGGTAATCCCGATTCAGAGAGTTGGGGATACATTATCAAAAAGTAATTGGCCTGTGAAAAATGTTCTCTATCCGACCTTACTCTTACAAGGAGAACCTGGAGAAGAAAAAGAATTTATAGTTCGCATCAAATCTGAATCCATTATGTCGTTTCCCATCGATATTATGGACGAAGCCGGTGTCCGAGCGAACCTTGCTATCGAAACAGGTATATTTTCGCTTTCCGCATGTTTATACGGAATGCTCATATTGGTTGCGTTATTATATTATAGGGCGACAGAATATAAAGAATTTCTACTATATATCTGCTACGCTTTTTGTATGGGAGCTTCTTACGACGTAAATTACGGAAATGCGATAGAGCTTTTTTGGGAAAATTCCCCCCTTTGGGCGGAAAAGATGAATTACTTCTTCTTTAATTTAGGCGGTATTTTCGGATTTCAATTCATTCGAAAGTTTTTGGAAACGGATACGTTCCTGCCTTGGGTGGATCGGATCTTATTCTTTTTTTCCGTTATTTTAGGTCTGACACTTCCGCTCATTTTTACGATGGATAGTATCGCATATCTAACGGTGACCAATGAGATAATATATTCCACTTCTATTCCTATGATATTGATCTCGGGTATTTATTTAAGGGGGAGGGGAAACAGAAAATTAAATCTGTTTTTGGTCTCTTGGGGATTGTATCTTACTCTAGGATATATTAGCATTTTTTACTATATGGGAATCTTGGAATATGGGTTCTTTACTGTATATTCGGTGCCTCTTTTCTTTCCAGCGGACCTTCTAATTCTTCTGTACAATATCATCCAAAAATATTCTCAAAATATAGAAGAGAAGAACAGCCTTCTTGAAACATTGAGAGGTTTTATAAATAAGCCCAGATACGCTCGTTCCAAGATTTCCGGTTTGGACGTAGATGAGTCTTTGAACGCTCTGGAACATCTAATGAGTACCGAAAAATTATTCGCAGAGGAAGAGGTTACCATTCAGATGGTTGCTTCTAAGATAGGCTTGAGCACACATCAATTGTCTGAACTTCTGAATTCCAGACTCGGCATGGGATTTGCCGCTTACTTGAATTCCAAAAGGATAGAAGAAGCTAAACTCCTTTTAAAAAACGATACAGAGGACAATATCCTAAATATCGCATTTGCTGTAGGTTTCGGTTCTAAAACTTCTTTTAACGTGGAATTTAAGAAGGCGACCGGTCTCACTCCTAAACAGTATAAAAGTTTCGTACAAAAAGTGATTTTATAGAAGCGTCGAGATTTTTTCGAGTCCTGCTTGAAACGATTCAGTTTCAGAGATTAAGCTGATCACTATACCTCCGGAATTTTCTTCGAATCCGAACATAGAACCCGGATGAACCAATACTTTCTCTTTTTCTAATAATCTAAAGCAGAATTCTTCGTCGTGCAGGAAGGACTCGGACTGTAATACCGCATACCATCCTCCCTTAGGTGGGGAATAGACGATCTCAGGATGAGAAGAGTGAAAACTTTTTAGAGCTTGGAGATTTCTGCTTATTCTTCTGAGAACTTGGCTTTGGATCATATTTCTCCACTGTAACAATTCACGAAGAGCGAGTTGGATAGGAGTTCCGACAGAAAGATAGGTATCGGAAATGATCTCTAATCTTTCCTTACATTCTTGTTTCCAATTTGGAGGACCTCCAACATGGATCCAGGAGAGTTTCATTTGGGGAAGTGCAAGTATTTTAGATATCCCATTTACCACAAACATTGGAAAATCAATATGAAAGAAATCGATTTGGTTCGGATTTTCCGCGTGAAGATAATCTGAAAACACTTCATCCAAGACCAATGCTATCTTCTTCGTTCTAGAAATTACTTTTAATTTTTCGAATTCTTCCGAGGTAAGTAAGTTTCCCGTCGGGTTATTAGGAGAAACCAAAAATAGTATTTTAGTTTTGTTAGTGATCTTAGAATTTAAGTCTTCAAAATCTATTTTCCAGTCGTCTTCCCGATTCAGCTTGTAAGAATTAAATTCCACCGCATCCAATAGGGATAAAAATTCGAAGAGCGGATATCCTGGACAAGGTATGAGAACTTCTTCTCCAGGATTACATAATAACTTTATTAAATAAGAATATGCTTCAGAAGAAGAAGACGTTAAGAATAGATCTTCTTCTGAGACTATATGACCTTTTTCCTTGTAATAGTCTACGATGGACTTTCTGGCGTTTAGAGTCCCCTTTGGATTGGGATCGTATTCCAGACTTTCGGGTTTTTCGAAAGAATGTAATATTGCCTCTCTTGGGAAAACTAGTCCTACTTTTGTAGGATTGGAAATTGTTAAGTCGATCCAATCTTGCCCGGATCTTCTAAAGGAGTCCAAGAGCGAATATAGCTCGTTCTCTCCCGGAAGGAATTCGAATCGGTCGCTAAAGCGAGGAGTATTTTTCGAATTCATAAGTATTTCTTAATGTATAAATCTATTCCAAAGATACAGAAGAAGAGATAGTCCGATGCTGATCAGAATGGAAGTTGCAAAAGGAAAATAGAATTTGAAATTTTCTCTTTCGATCTTGAAGTCTCCCGGTAGATTTCCGAGAGAAGAGATAAACGGAAGTTTGGGGCCGAAAACGAAAATAACCCCAACAATGAGGAAGAATGCCCCGATCCAAAGAAAAGTTTTGCCTAGCGGTTCCATATGAGATCCACTTGGAAACAAGAACTGGCGGAGAGGGGGGGATTCGAACCCCCGGTAGGTGTTACCCTACGCTTGCTTTCCAAGCAAGTACCATAAACCGCTCGGACACCTCTCCGGTTCTTGGTTGCGATTACGATGTTTTTCCAAGGAGCGGTCCGGTCAAGGAGATTCGATCCAAAAGTTCCGAGCGGGAGGCTCAGGACTTTTTCTCAGAAATAAATTGGGCGGCTCTTTTGGAGAATGCCATGATCGTATAGCTTGGGTCCACGGAAACTGCCGTCGGGAATACGCTGGAATCGCTTACATATAAATTTGAAATCCCATGTACCTTATGTTTCCAATCTACAACGGATGTTTTAGGGTCTAGTCCCATTCTACATCCTCCTGCAGGATGAGGAGCGGCCATTGCCATTGAAGCAGGTGTTAACGGAAGTGAATCCACAACACCTACTTCTTCCGGTTTAGTTAATACGGTTCTTTTCAGATCCGGAAGAATAACCTTATATGCTCCTGCTTTAAAGTTCAGAATGACTTGTTTACGAATACAATCTTTGAGTATTTCTTTAGTGAGCGGTCCGAAGCTATATTGCACTTCTCTTTTTCCGGCGGACGTAACATCTATTCTTCCTAACTCGGTATCGGGATCGTCGATCCAGCCGATGGTCCCTCCGAGTCGAGGAAGTTCTTTCATGATCTCGAAATGTTCCTCTCCGAATCCCGGAACCAAAGCACCTATCGCTCCTGGTTGTAATTGGTTGGCCATGATTAGATAACCGCCTTCTCTGTAAGTTCCTCCCGCATAACGTGCCAATCTAAACTCTTCCACCCCATATGCGGATGGAATATTTCTCCATTGGATAATAGATTCTTTGTAGAGAGCGTGAACGAACGGAGAAGGATTGATCGCTAAAAATTCCCCTAACGCAGGTAACTTTTTCTTAAGTCCGTTTTTTAGAAGAAAGGTAGAACTTCCGAATCCTCCTGCTGCGACCACGACTGTGTCCGCTTTAAAACGTAACTTTACTTCGGATTCTTTTTGAGAAGGTCTGTCTATCACAACTGCTTCTAAGCCGACAACCTTGTCTCCTTCAAGTTCCAATTTTAATGCTTTAGTATCCGCGTAAAGATCCGCTCCTAAAGCCATTGCCATCGGTATATGGGTAATCAATTGACTTTGTTTTGCTCCGAACATACAACCTTGCATACAATGTCCGGACTTTTGACAGTTCTTTCTAGCTTGAGGGACCGGATTTCCTTCCCATCCCAACTCTTTAGAAGCTTTGCGAACCAATTGGTTCATTCTGTTGTAATTTTCTTCTTTAGCTGGATGGACATTCAGTGTGTCGTCTAACTCTTTCCAGAAAGGCTCCAAATCTTCAGCTCCATGGCCAAGCACTCCGAATTTATCCTTCCAGAGTTCCAATCTGTCAGTAGGCGTTCTATAACTGTCCGCCCAGTAATGAACGGAAGCACCGCCTACATTCTTTCCGTAAACTATATTCACCGTTCCGTCGGCAGTGGTGGCCATATTTCTCTCAGCGGAAACTTTTCCTGCCATATTCAATTCATGATTATCAAAGGATCCTGTATGATAGTAACCTCCTTCTTCGATCAGAATTACCTTCTTTCCTGCCTTAGCTAGTTCGTAAGCTACGGTTGCACCGCCGCAACCGGTTCCTATCACTAAAACCTCTGTGCGGATCTCTTTGGATTCTCCCAAATTTTTCCATTCGTAAATTTTACCCGACATCGGAACCTCCTACTAGTTTGCGATAATAGATCCTGGACTCGCTCAACTTTTCGGGAGGATTTAAAAATGGTCCGTCATACGAAATCGCTTTAAAAGTGGATTCATGTCCGTAATACATTAGAAAAATAGGCATTCTTAAATTTGCCCATACCGCTCTTACCGTGTCCGAGTCTGAATGGTTCAATTCAGATAAGAACTGTCTTCTGGATTCTAAAGAAAGCTTGGAGAATCTGGAAAACTTCCAGTGAAAGAAAGGAAGATATTCCAAAACCATGATTAAGGTTTTAAAGTCGTCGGATAAGAATGGATCTACGAAATAAAATTCTTCATCTAATCTTTCCAATACCTTAGCTTCTTTATATGTTGGAGCTCCAACAGCTTCGGGTAAGATAGCTTCCGATAATGCGGCTAGGGTTTCTAATTCGGATTCGGAGAAGAATAGTACCTTAGGTAATTGTCTGGAAGATCTGTTTAAGATACAAACCGATCCCCCTAGTACTAGAGCGCCCGAACCGGCGAATCCCAATCTCAGGAATGTTTTGCGGGAAAAACGCTGGGCTGAATTTGCCATTGCAGTGTTTTCCTTTGATTCTCGGACTTGTCAATCCTATCTACCCGTTTCTATTCAGAAAACCAACTTGACGTTCCAAACGTTCGATAATCCTTAGTATTCATGGCAGATAAGAATGATAAAGTTCCGGAAAATGTTCCGGGAAAATTCTATATTGATAACAGCTGTGTCCCTTGTAATGACTGCTTGGAAGAGGCCCCTCAACTTTTGAAATATACCGACGATGAGTCTAAGGTTTATTTCCATAAACAGCCTGTTAGTCCGGAAGAAGCGATTGCTGCTCGCAAAGCTATGGAAATCTGTCCTGTTGAAGCGATCGGAGATGACGGAGAGTAAGTAGATCGACTTGAAGTTTTTCGGTCTTATTAGGATCGGAAAACTTCCACCCAGAAAAAGAATTATGTTTTTTTAATTTACTTTTCTTCTTTTTTAATTCTTAAAAAGATAAAACCCACGCGAAAAATGGTTCCTTCTTCGGAACCGAATCCTTAAAAGCAGATCACTTGTCCTAAAACGAAAGGTTTAGCTCCGAGTGAAATTTGAAATCTTAGATCCGTTTATTTTGCGGAAATAAATCCCTTACATTTTAGGATTTTGGGCCTTTTTTATTTGCAATGTACTCGTCTAAGTTGTCTTTATATGCATTAAGTTAATAGAGCAAGTTCTTGCATTTTATGGAAGGAAGACCGGGTGAGGAAAAAGTCAAATTGGATCAAAACCAAGATTTGTACCGGATCTTAATCGAAACAAGTCGAGAGCTGATCTGCTTACACGATCCGGAAGGGATCTATCTTTATGTAAATCCTATCATCGAAACTCTTACCGGTTTTAAACCGGAAGAAATGTTGGGTCGTAATCCTTACGATTTCATCCATCAAGACGACAGAGAACGAATTCTGAGGGATTCTCATAATCCTGCAAAAGAAGGAAAACCTACGGTAGCCACTCAGTACCGTTTTTTAAAGAAGAACGGAGACTATGTTTGGTTCCAAACCTTAACTCAACCAATTAGGAACGAAGACGGTAAGGTTACCTACTTAAACACAACTTCTAGAGATGTTACCGATCAAGTAAGACTAACGGAGAGTCTGCAACAGGAAAAAAAATTCTCCTCTATCATGGCTGAGCTTGCGAAAGTTGGAGCTTGGGAATCTAATCTTGAGACCGGAATTTTGTATTGGTCTTCCGAAATTTATAAGATCCTTGAAAGAGATCCTTCTCTGGGGATTGATAGAGATACTGTTTATCAAAAGTATTCTTATCCTGAAGATCTTGAAAAATTAAGAGAGAATAACTTACGAGTTTATCAAAAAGGTGAGACTTACTCTGTGGAACATAGAATGGTCACAGGGACAGGAAGAATAATCTGGGTCCGAACTCAAGGTAAACCTGCATATTCCGACGGAAGGATCGTGGGAGTATACGGCGCTATGCAGGATAT
Source organism: Leptospira licerasiae serovar Varillal str. VAR 010 (assembly GCF_000244755.1). Lineage (NCBI taxonomy): Bacteria > Pseudomonadati > Spirochaetota > Leptospiria > Leptospirales > Leptospiraceae > Leptospira > Leptospira licerasiae. Next base: position 736,199 of record NZ_AHOO02000005.1, read on the forward strand.
CACTCTTTCCAAACTAGTGGAAGAGGAGATTCGTTTAAGTGAGAAAAAATTTTCGGAAGCGTTTCATAGCTCGGGTAATGGGATCATTCTTCTGGATAGGAATGGGCACTTTTTAGAACTCAATCAGTCCTTCGCTAAGATGTTAGGATATGAACCTGACGAACTTCTTTTTAAATCTTTCCAAGATGTAACTTATCCGGAAGATCTGAATGTAGGTGCAGAAGCATTTCGCAAAATAATCAACGGAGAAAGGGACAGCGCTCAATTTGCAAAGAGATATCTACATAAAAAAGGACATATAGTCTGGGTATTTATCACCGGAGTTGCAGTTCGAAAAGATTCGGGAGAACTGATGTTCATCGTTTCCCAGATCCAGGATATTTCCCGCAAAAGGATCTTAGAGAATATTCTGAGAGAAAAAAATGCAAGGCTTAGATCCGTCGGCAACCATTTAAAAGAAAGGATCTCTCAATTGGAGGAATTCAACCAGATCGTCTCCCATAACATGAGATCTCCTATCGGGAATATTTCTACGCTCGTCAAGTTTCTAGAGGAGGCTGAAACAGAGGCAGAAAGAATAGAATACATGGATTATCTTAAGACCACCTCTGACCAATTACTTACTACATTAAACGAAATCGTAGAAGTGATCAAAATAAGACAAAACCCTAAGGTTATCTCAGAAGAAATCCAGTTTGAGTCCGTATTTTCTAGAGTTAAGGCAATGTTTTTAGGCCAGATACTTGAATATGAGGCCGAGATTCTCGCAGATTTTTCAGAATCTCCTTCGATTATATATCCTCCGGTCTATCTGGAGAGTATATTCTTGAACCTACTTTCAAATTCTTTGAAATATAAAAGTGAATCCCCTCATCCGGTGATCCGATTTAGGACGTATTGGTCTCACGGAAATCATATTTTGGAAGTGCAAGATAACGGTTTAGGAATTGACTTAAATAAACATGGGGATCAAATTTTTAAATTACACAAAAGATTTCACCGAAACACGGAGGGAAGGGGTTTGGGGCTATTCATGACTAAAAACCAAATCGAATCCTTGGGTGGAGAAATCCATGTGGAAAGTTCTCCCGGACAGGGCACGAAATTTATTATTCATCTTTCTAAAGCAAATGAATTCGCTATCTAAAAAACAGAAACTTTTACTTGTAGATGACGATGCGATCTTTGTTGAGATCGCTAAAAGGACCATCGAAAAAACCGGCGCAGTCGAAAGCTTAAAAGTGTTCCCGGATGGAGAAGGTGCGATCAGCTTTTTGAAAGAGCACAAAAGTGAGCCGGATATCATTCCTGATTTTATATTTTTAGATATTAACATGCCTTTTATGGATGGCTGGCAATTTTTAGAAGAGTACGCGAACTTCGTCAATGCTCTCAGTAAAAAGCCGGAAATTTATATGGTTAGCTCTTCAGTTGACGATTCGGACTTAAGAAGAGCTAAAGAAATCCCATTAGTAAAGGATTATATAATCAAGCCTGTATCTTTGGATTCGTTTAAGAAGATCTTAACGAATGGCCATTAATTTATTCTCCACCACCTAAGGAGAAGGCTCTTTTTCCTTCAAATTTATATAAGTTGTCGGTTTGGATACTGTCTAATCCTGCTTCCGAAATTCTAAGTAATAATTTTGCGATCTGTTCGGGTTGGATCTTTATAAAGCCGTCTCCTGAGTCTGTATCAGGAGTTTCCGGATTTACGAATCTACATCTCCAATGATCTGTTAAAAAAGTTTCAGGAGCTCCGTTCGGATAGACTTTGACTCCTCTATTAGTGATCATTCTGAGTTTCAGATCTCCGGATATCGTGCTCAGTTTTTTAGCTAGCTCTTCCGAAGTTCCTGGCACCCAATCTAAAAATACATCCACTCCGACTAATTCTTTTTGCAGAGCTTTTCTTTTGTATTCCGGAATATGGATCGCTTTCGCTTTTCCGAAAGAAATAGGTTTGAATTTTTCAGGAAGATGTCCTAGGTTTCCGATGACCGCTTCTCCGAATTCCTTTGTTCCGACTTTAATCCGACTTACACCGGCTTTGTAAATATCTCCTGTGTGAATTCCTTCCTCGATAGTGAGCAACCAAGCGTTTTGGATTTTGGCTGCGATATCAGGTTGTCCTAAGTGAACTAACATCATTACCGCTGCGTTGATCAGTCCGCTAGGGTTCGCGATATTTTTTCCTGCGATGTCTGGAGCAGAACCGTGGATCGCTTCAAACATAGAAACAACTTCTCCAATATTCGCAGATCCTGCCATACCGACCGAACCTGCCACCTGAGCGACTATGTCTGAAATAATATCTCCGTATAAGTTTAGTGTAACAACTACGTCGTACGCCTGAGGTCTTTCCGCCAAATGAGCGGCACCTATATCAATGATCTCACTTGCAGCTTCCAGATCGGGATATTCTTTTGCAATTTCTTTGAACACATCATGGAACAATCCGTCTGACTGTTTCATGATATTGTCTTTTACCATTGCTGTTACTTTTTTTCTGCCGTACGCTTTTGCGTATTCGAAAGCATAACGAATGATCTTTTCGGAGCCTGGTCTAGAAATTAATTTTAAACATTGAACAGTGTCCGAAGTTTGTTTGTGTTCTATCCCGGTATAAAGGTCTTCTTCATTTTCCCTTACGATAACTACGTCTAACTTAGGATGTTTTGTGTCCACATAAGGATAGAGAGATATACAAGGTCTAACGTTTGCGAAAAGCCCTAATGTAGTCCGAACGGTTACGTTCAAACTTTTATAACCGCCTCCTTGAGGAGTAGTGATCGGGGCTTTAAAAAATACTTTAGTATCGCGGAGAATATCCCAAGACGCAGGTTCTATTCCTGCACTATGCCCTTTTTTATAGACTTGTTCCCCAATATCTATAAAGACCGGTTCGATGCTCGCACCTGCCGCTTCCAAGATCCTGAGAGTGGCGTCCATGATCTCAGGACCGATCCCATCTCCCTTAGCAACAGCGATTTTTTTCTTCGAGCTCATATCGACCCCCAGCGAAATATTTTAATTTTTTCGAATATCCGCACCCGATGTAGGAGCTCCTACAACCGAGGACTGTGTTTGTAAGCCCGATGTAGGAACTCCTACAAACGTTTGTCTTATTTCAATCGATGAGGCGAATGGGTCAATCTGGATTAAGTCCAGGGATAGAATTCCAGCAAATCTCCTTCTTTCAGATTTTCCGTTTCCGAAAATTGGACTCCGAGCCCATCCGAAAAAATTCCGGCACGAATGTCTCCGCTTCCGTTAAACTTCTTTTCCGATAAAAAAGTTCGGCCTTTGGTCTCATAAGAAACCGGGAAGAACTCGGTCAGTTTGTTTTTCTTTTTTCTATCTCCCATAAAAGGCAAAGAGATCGGTTTCTCGGAAGAAAGTCCTAAAAATTTTCGTAAATATGTTTCCACGAAAATCCTAAAACAAACCTGCACGCTAAAAGGATTCCCAGGGAGACCGAAGACCGCTTGCTCATTCTTTTTGCCGAACCAGATCGGTTTTCCAGGTTTGATCTTTACCTTATGGAAAATTTCCGTCACTCCGGAAGCTTCCAGAATTTTAGGGACCAGGTCTAGATTCCCCATCGAAACTCCGCCAGAGAGAATTAAAAGATCCGAATCCAGACCTTCTTTCACTGCTTTTTCCAAAAGAATCGGATCATCGCCTACACGAGTAACGGATAATGGAACTATACCATATTTTTGTAATAAAGATCGGATAGAATATGAATTGGAATCCCTGATCTGCCAAGGTTTTGGAATTTCACCGGGGCCTACTATCTCGTTTCCTGTGGAGATCACTCTTACACGAGGAAGTTTAGAAGTTTGAACTGAATATTTTCCCAAAGAAGAAAGCAAAGAAAGAACCGATGCGCTGATCAAAACCCCTTCATTTAGGATTTCCTGATCTTGCTTTAGATCTTCTCCTTGGATTGCTATATTGGAGAAGGAGCCGGATTTTTCAGTATGAAAGCGGACCTGTTTTTTTTCATTAGAAATCCCTAAATCTTCGGAATCTTCAATTTTGATCACTAGATCGAATCCTTCTGGGACCGGTGCACCTGTCATGATGCGGATTGCTTCTTCTCCGCTTTCTAATCGGAAAGATTCTCCCGCATGTAGTTCTCTTGTATAAGAATAAATCCGATCTTCTGAAAAACCTTCCGACTTAAGAGCGAACCCATCCATGGTCGCTCGATGAAAAGGAGGATAATCCCGATCCGCATAGATCTTTTCTCTCAGCACTTTTCCAAGAGAGTTTTCCAAGTTCGTACTTTCGAAAGAAGATATGTTTGCAGAAGATTCTACAAGTTTTAACGCCTCTTGGACTGAGATCAATGTCCTTCTCCTCTCATCATTTTTTTAGCATGGAATACTGCAGGGAGAATCGCTTGTAAACTTTCGGTAGCGCCATTCGTACTTCCTGGAACGGATACGACTAAGGTCTTACCGATCCTCCCCGCGATGGATCTGGATAACATTGCAAATGGAGTTCTGTCCTGGCCGAAAGATCTCATTGCTTCCGCAATGCCTGGGATTTCCTGTTCTAAGATCTCTTTGATTGCTTCGGGAGTATTGTCTCTTGGGCCTAGTCCCGTTCCGCCTGTGGTGATGATCAGGTCCAGCCCTAGTTTAGACCATTCTAATATTCTATGTCTGATCTGTTCCGGTTCATCCGGTAGAATTTCGGATTTAACGGTTTCTACATCATGTTCTTTTAATAGGTTTAAGATAGCCTTTCCGGAGCTGTCCTCTCTTTTTCCTTGGAAAGTGGAATCGGAACAAACTAAGATCCCCGCTTTGGAACCAGCCGCAAATTTTGTGATCTGAGAATCAGTTTTTCCCCCCTTCTTTTCTAAAAGGCGGATAGAGGATATTTCCAGTTCTTTATCTATAGGTTTTAGTAAATCATAAATTACTAATGAAGCTACACTTACACCGGTCAAAGCTTCCATTTCTATACCGGTTTTTCCGATGGATTTGGCGGTGGTCAAGATTCGGACAGCGTTTTTGTCGGAAAGAACTTCGAATTCTATTTGGAAAGAATCAATAGAAACAGGATGACAATGAGGAATAAGCTCAGAAGTTTTTTTAGAACCGAGAAGTGCGGCTGCCTTTGCCACTCCGAAAAGATCCCCCTTCGGAAGAGTATTTTCTTTTATCCTAATTATTGTTTCCGGTTTGCAGAATACAAAACCTTCTGCTTGGGCAGTTCTAAGAGTTGTTTTCTTTCCGGTAATATCGTTCATGCTTCCTCTTAGCGGGAATCCGCAGGAATCAATATAATTATGCTTAGGAAAACTGCGAGTAAATTATAACAGTTTGTTTGAGTTCCAACATCGAGTTCTAAGACAAGATCCCGCATGTAGGAGTTCCTATATGCGTATAAAAGGAAAATCCATTAACAGTAGGAGATCCTATCTTCTTCCTTCAATCTTTGCAGTTCTGTATAAAAATTCACGATTTCCCCGAAGATCAAAAGTGCAGGAGTTTTGATCTGAAATTCGTCCGCTTTCTCTAGACAAGTATCCAGATTTGCTAAAACCAATCTTTGGTTGGGAAGGGTAGCGTTTTCGATGAATACCATAGGGGTAGAGCCGGAGTTTCCCGATTCCAATAAATTTTCTCTGATACTTTCTAAACTGTTCAGTCCCATGTAGACCAAAACTGTTTTACCTTCTAAGCTTAAGTTCTCAAAACTTTCCGGATTTTTGCCGGTCTTTTTATGACCGGATAAGAATAGGATCTCTCTAGCATATTCTCTATGAGTGAGCGGAATTCCTAAACTAGAGGCAGCTCCGGAAGCGGTTGTGACTCCTGCTAAAATTTCACATTCAATTCCTAAGGAAGCTAGATATTCTATTTCTTCTCCCGCTCTTCCATAAATGGAAGGATCTCCGCCTTTTAAACGAACTATATTAGAATATTGTTTAGCGTATTCTCCTAATTTTTGATTGATCTCGGTTTGAAGGCAACTATGTTGTCCGATCCTTTTTCCCACGTATTCCAAGACCGCGGATTTTTTACAGTATTTCAAAACTCCTGCGGAAACCAAATCGTCGTATAAAACAACATCAGCTTTTCTTAATAGTTTTACTGCACGAACTGTGAGAAGATCCGGATTTCCCGGACCTGCACCTACTAGATATACTTTTCCCGCGGAAGAATTCATTATCTTAACCCTGATTCCCCGGAGTTTCGATACCGATATAAACGGTTCCGTCCTCGATATGGACCGGATATGTTTTTACGGAATATTCTTCTCCGCTGATACAAGCGCCGGTCCTAAGCGAGAACGATTTTTTATGCATTGGACATGCGACTTTAGGTTCTCCTTGAGAATCACCTATCATTCCTCTAGAAAGGACCATGTCTCCCGTATGAGGACATTTGTTTTCGCATGCAAACCATTCATTTCTAGAACTGAAATGAAAGATCGCGATTTGTTCTCCGTAAACTTTGGCGCAGACTCCACCGTCATCCGGAAATTCACTAACGGTACTTACGGGTATCCAAACAGGTTCTTTTGCGGTTGTGTTCATTTTTATCTCCTAGTTCGAAACCAATTCTTTTTTAGGCCAATCGACGGGACGTTTTTGTCCTCTTTCTTCGATGAAACGTACCGTAGGGTCTGAATCCTCGCTGTTTACGAAATGTTTATATTTTTTTTGTTTTTCAGGATCATCTACTACATCTTTCCATTCGCAAACATATGTCCCGACAAGATTGTTCATCTCTTCTTCCAGATCTTTGTTGATCCCAAGTCTATCGTTAATGATCACATCTTTCAGATATTCTATCCCGCCTTCTAATTGTTCTAACCAAGCAGATGTTCTTACAAGTTTGTCGGCGGTCCTGATATAGAACATCATGAACCTATCAATGTATTTAACGCAGGTCTCTTCATCCAAGTCTGCTGCGAGAAGGATTGCATGTTTAGGATTCACTCCTCCATTTCCTCCGACATAAAGGTTCCACCCTTTTTCAGTGGCGATGATGCCAAAGTCTTTGCCTCTTGCTTCTGCACATTCTCTGATACAACCTGAGACTGCCGATTTTAGTTTATGAGGAGCACGAATTCCTCTGTATCTTTCTTCGATATGAATTGCAAATGCAGTACTGTCTTGTACTCCGTATCTACACCAAGTGGAACCAACACAACTTTTAACTGTTCGCATTGCTTTACCGTAAGCATGTCCACTTTCGAAACCTTCTTCCACTAAATCTTTCCAGATGTCAGGAAGCTGTTCCATTCTTGCGCCAAGTAGATCTATTCTTTGGCCGCCGGTAATCTTACAGTAAAGATCGTACTTCTTAGCGATCTGACCGATAACGATCAACTTATCCGGAGTGATCTCTCCACCAGGAATACGCGGAACAACGGAGTAAGTTCCACCTCTTTGGATGTTTGCAAGATACTTATCGTTAGTATCTTGTATCTCTCTATGTTTTTGGATCGGTTCGTTGTAAATACTCGCGATGATAGAAGCTACAGCGGGCTTACAAACTTCGCAGCCGTTCCCCATTCCATGAATGCGGATCATTTCTTCGAAGCTGCGGATCCCTTTTACTTTTGCGATCTGGAACAATTCTTGTCTTGAATATTTAAAGTGTTCACAAACATGCTCAGTCACTACTTTGCCTTGTGCACGAAGTTCTTCCTTCAAGATAGAGTTCATCTGAGGAATACAACCACCACAACCTGTTCCGGCCTTAGTACATTCGTTCAAACCTTTTAGGTCGGAACAAGAGCCGGAGCGGATCGCATCTAAAAGATCTCCTTTAGAAACGTTATTACAAGAACAGATCTTTGCATCGTCCGGAAGGGAACCGAATGCGGAGCCTTCTTCTGAAGGAGTTCCGACAATTAAGGATTCAGGCTCAGAAGGAAGTTCTACGTTATTTAAGTAAAGAGTGAGAAGATTAGAATATGCATCCGCATCTCCTACGAGTATTCCTCCTTTGAGTTTTTTACCGTCGGTAGAAAGAACTAATTTTTTATACACACCTGTTCTAGGATTCGTGTAAGCGATTGGAAGATGTTCTGTTTGCCCTAACGCATCTCCGAAAGAAGCGACATCTACTCCGATCAGTTTTAGTTTTGTAGAAAGATCGGAGCCTGCATAAGATTTAGTTTTTTGACCGGGACTGCAAAGATTATAAGCTAGAATCTCCGCCATTTCGTAACCTGGTGCGACAAGTCCATAGATCATTCCTTTATGAAGCGCAACTTCCCCGATTGCGTATACTCCGTAGACGTTCGTTCTTAACTCATCGTCTACGATGATCCCGCCTCTTTGCCCGACCTCTATTCCGGAATTTTTTGCTAGTCCATCTCTGGGCCGGATACCCGCGGAGACAATCAACATCTCCACTTCTAAAACGGAACCATCTACGAATTCTAAGCCTTGAAAGCTAAATTCACCTAATGCCTGTTTGGTTTCTTTATTTAGATGAATACGAACGCCTAAGGATTCAATCTTGGATTTTAGAACGGAAGAAGCCGCCTCATCCAATTGTCTAGGCATCAAGCGCGACGCGAATTCCACTACATGGCTTTCTTTTCCCATGTCTAAAACCGCCTTGGCAGCTTCTAAACCTAACAAACCGCCGCCAAGTACCGCTACTTTGGAAACTTGTTTAGCATAAGACATGATCTTTTCTAAATCTTCGATCGTACGATAAACAAAGACTCCTTGTTTATCCACGCCTTCAAAATTCGGAACGAAAGCGGAAGAGCCGGTAGCAATCACCAATTCATCAAAAGGTAATTCAGTTCCGGCAGAAGTAGTCACCTTTCTGGAAACTGTGTCCACTGAGATGGCAGGCTCTGAAAGTAATAAGCGGATACCGTTGGTTCTGTACCAATCGGAAGGAGAAAGATAAAGAGAATCTGCGGATCTATTCGTAAAATATTCGGAAAGATGAACTCGATCGTAAGCTCTTCTAGGTTCTTCTCCCAAAATAGTTACTTCGAATTTTTCAGTACCACCGTACTCTGCGATTTTTTCGGCGAATCTGTGACCCACCATTCCGTTCCCAAGAATTACTAACTTCCGTTTCATTTTTATCTATCTCCTTTCCCTTTTAAGAGCCGGCTTAAGCCGACTCCAATTCTAAGGATTCGTTTTTTCTATTTTTTTCCCAAACATAAGTATTCATCATGAATAGAAGGAAGGCGGATAACGCAACCACCACGGATAATACTACGAATCCGACTGAGAAGGTTCCTGAGATCGCTTTCAAACTTCCTAATAGATTTGGAACGAAGAATCCTCCCAAACCTCCGAATGCTCCGATAAATCCGGTGATGATCCCGATCTCCTTGCTGAATCTAAGTGGAACGAGTTGGAAAACAGAGCCGTTTCCTAAACCTAAGAAGATCATTAAAGTGATGAAGGTCGGAAGTATGATCTCCACGGAAGGCAACCAAGAAACCGCGATCAGACAGGAAGCAACTCCTGCGAATACCGCTAGTAGAACCGTTACTCCTCCGAATTTGTCGGAAAGATATCCACCGATTGGGCGAACTAAACTAGCGCCCAGGATACAATAAGATGTATATAATCCAGTTGTGACTTTATCCACACCGTATTGATCATGAAAGAAAATAGGAAGGAAGCTTGCTATACCTACGAATCCGCCAAACGTTACGCTATACAGCAAACAGAAGAATAAAGCGTCTCTGGACTTGATCGGCACCAAATATTGTTTTAAAGGTTTTTTAGAAATCGTTCCCGGACAATCTTTTGCAAAGAATAAGAAGAATAGGAAAGCAAAAGCTAAAGGAATGAGAGCGATACCGAAAACGGCATGCCATCCGTAGTTCCTAGCAAGATCAGGAGCAAAGAATGTAGCGATCACTGATCCGCTATTCCCTGCGCCTGCGATACCCATCACCAAGCCTTGGTATTCCTTTGGATACCATCTGCTGGCTAAAGGAAGAGCTACTGCGAAACTTGCTCCCGCAGTTCCTAACAACAATCCAACAAGGATAACTTCGGATAGAGTGTGCGCGAATTTCCAACCTAGTAATAGGGTGAACATCGTGACGCCCATTCCACAAAGACCGACGATCTTAGATCCGTAACGATCGGAAAGTAGTCCTAGGGGAATCCTTAATAATGTTCCTCCTAATAAGGGAACGGAAACCAGCATGCCCTTTTGCGCAGGACCCAGTTTGAATTCCTCTGAAATAAAGACGCCTAAAGCGGCAAGCAGCATCCATACCATGAAGCTGAAGTCAAAGTATAGAAAGGAGCTTACGAGCGATGGAAAATGACCGATGGCTACGAATTCACGAAATTTTTTCATTTAAAGCTCTCCGTTAACGAGCAAAGTGCTCACATACAGCTTGTAGCAAAAGTCATGCCAAGTTGAGAGACATGTTTTTGAAAAATATTATATTATGGAAGAATCATATAAAAATTTAGATTGAGGCCTTCTTCTTCGAATTTATCTGTAAAATTCGACCTTAGCAAATTTAAGAATAAAGAACAGAATTGCTAGAATTTATACATATTCTGTACATCATGCTTAATATAAATACGCTTAATTTGAAATAGTTCATTTTCTATTCTGAAACAATGCGAGTTTACGCGAATCCTTTATAAAATTTATATATTGGCATGAAAATTGCTAATAATGGATTTGTGAATACAGAAAATGGATTTCGAAGTACCTGTTCCTATTGTGGGGTCGGATGCGGTGTATTGATTCAGAAAGAGAGCGAGACCAGTTTTACGATACAAGGAGATCCGGATCATCCTGCAAATAAAGGAATGCTCTGTTCCAAAGGAATGAATTTACATCACACCGTTTTGGATAAAAGCGATAGGCTTTTGCATCCGATGGTAAGGAATCCTAAAACGGGAGAATTACAAAAAACCGATTGGGATTCGGCGTTAGGAGAGATTGCTTCTCGTTTTAAGAATCTGATCAAGGAATACGGGCCTGATTCGGTGGGTTTCTATGTTTCCGGACAATTATTGACGGAAGAGTATTATGTGGTGAACAAACTCACCAAAGGTTTTTTAAATACAAATAATATAGATACAAACTCCAGATTATGTATGAGTTCCGCAGTTGTGGGATATAAGATGTCCTTGGGTGAGGACAGCGTTCCTATCTCCTACGATGATATAGAAATTGCAGATTGTTTTTTGATCGCCGGCGCAAACCCTGCTTGGTGTCATCCGATCCTTTTCAGAAGGATAGAAGCCAGAAAAAATTCGGATCCGAACGTTAAGATCATCGTGGTTGATCCTAGAAAAACGGAAAGTTGTGAGAATGCGGATTTACATCTACAGATCATACCTGGGACCGATATATTATTATTCAATGCGATCGCAAGAGTTCTGATAGAAACAGACTCCTTAGATCCTAATTTTATCAAATCGCATACGGAAGGATTCGAAGAACTAAAAGAAAAAGTATTTTCGATGAGTATGGAAGAATATGCAGACTCTTGTGGAGTTTCAAAGGAGTCCATTCGAGAAGCGGCAAGTTTGATCTCGAATGCAAATGGATTTTTAACTCTATGGGCAATGGGACTTAACCAAAGTGTGGTAGGAGTTAATAAAAATTTAGCATTAATTAATTTGAATCTGATCACAGGAAAGATCGGCAAACCAGGGTCCGGTCCATTTTCCTTAACAGGGCAACCGAACGCCATGGGGGGAAGAGAAGTTGGCGGTTTATGTAATCTTCTTCCTGCACATAGAAATCTTGCGGATGAAAATCATAGAAAGGAAGTGGCGGATTTTTGGGGAGTCGAATCCGTTCGAGATAAGCCCGGCTATTCCGCCACAGAGATGTTCGAAAATTTAAAGAACGGAAAGATGAAAGCGATTTGGATTGTTTGTACGAATCCAACAGTGAGTCTTCCCGACGCAAGAACTGTAGAGGCCGGACTTAGAAATGCAGAATTAGTAGTCGTTCAAGATATTTCGAATCAACATGAATCGATCCCGTTCGCTCATTATGTTCTTCCTGCCGCAGGTTGGACAGAGAAACAAGGCACTATGACCAACTCAGATAGGAGAATAACGTATCTGCCTAAAATTTTCAATCCACCTGGAGATGCAAAGGCGGATACTTGGATACTAACTGAGTTTGCGGAAAAGATGGGGTTCGGTCCTTCTTTTAATTATAAAAATGAAGAAGAAGTTTTTCTAGAACATTGTCTTCTTACTAAGGGTACGAATCTGGACATCGGCGGTTTGGACTATTCTATCTTACAAGAAAGAAGATCCGTGCAATGGCCTTTTCCTTCCAGGGATCATGTTGGAACCCCTCGTTTGTTTTCCGACGGAAAGTTTTATCGTCCAGGCGGAAAAGCAAAAATACATGCGGTAGAACCGGAAGATAATTCCGAAAGAACGAATAAAAATTTTCCGCTTATTTTAACCACAGGAAGGATCAGGGACCAATGGCATACGATGACCCGAACCGGAAAGGTAAGAAAACTTAAAGAACACAAAAGAGAACCATATCTAGAGATCCATCCGATTGATGCAAAAGAAAGAGAAATTATAGAATCTCAGATAGTAGAAGTTAAAAACCAAAGAGGAAGCGTTCGTGTTAGGGCCACGATCACCGAAAGTATACGACAAGGAACTGTATTCTTGCCTATGCATTGGGGACGAAAGAATGGAAACGACGAAGCAAGAGCGAATAATCTCACAAGCTCTAAGTTTGATCCGTTCTCAAAACAACCTGGATTTAAAATTTCTGCTGTAGAAGTCCTTCCTTATAAAAAACCTAAGGAAAAAATACTGATCATAGGCGGAGGCAACGGAACTCTTGCATTCCTCAGAAAGTTTAGAGCAATCTCTCCCGAGGACGAGATCACAGTATTATGCAAGGAAGAACATCCATTCTATAATCGTATTCTCTTACCTGATTTGATTAGCGGAGATAAACAATTCTCACAATTGTCCGCAGTCAGCGAAGAAGAGATCGGAACCTGGAATATAGAAGTTAAACCTTCTATTTCCGTTTCGGAGATCCTACCTGAAGGGAAGAAGGTGAGAGATTCCCAAGGTAACACGTATTCTTATAATAAACTGATTATTGCAACCGGTAGTAGACCTTCCATCCCTAAATATATCCCAGAGAAGATGTTAGGTATTTTCAGTCTTCGTTCAAAAAATGATGCGGATCGTATCAAAGGATTTTTCGTTCCGAACACTCATGCGTTGATAGTGGGAGGCGGACTACTTGGTTTGGAGCTTGCAGCCGCATTAAGAACTTTGCATGTGAATGTAACCGTTCTCGTAAGAACGGATCGATTGATGTCCAAACAATTGGATGAGATCTCCGGAGAAATTTTAAGAAGAGAAGTGGAAGCCAGAGGGATCCAGATCTTATTCGATACCGAAATTTCTAAAGTATACGGAACGGAAAGACTGGAAAGTGTTAAGTTCAGAGACGGTTCCAGCATTCGACCGGACGGGATCGTATTTGCAGTAGGTACAGTCCCGAATTTGGAATTAGCGAAAGAAGCAGGGATCGATTGTAAGTCCGGTATTTTGGTGAACGACTTCTTGCAGTCCAGCGATCCGGATATTTACGCAATCGGAGAAGTCGCTGAACATTCTACCGGAATGTATGGAACTGTTGCAGCTACGGAAGAGCAAGCTGAGTTTGCCGCTTGGCATATATATGGATATAAGATAGGTTCTTATTCAGGATCCATGCATTCAAATCTTCTAAAGATACCCGGATTGGAATTGGTTTCCTTGAGATTGCCCGATGTTCCGATGGACGAGGCTGGCCCTGAATACGAAGAGATAGTATTCTTCGACAAAAGAAAACGCCGTTATAAAAAATGTATCATTAAAGGAGATCGTTTGGTGGGAGCGATCTTAGTGGGAGACAAGTCCGAGTATTCAGAATTTAAGGCGATGATCTCTTCCGGTATCGAGCTTGGAGATAAGAGGGATAGACTTTTGACTGGATCTTCTCCCCTGAAACCTCCAATAGGTGCTTTGGTCTGCTCTTGTAATGGAGTAGGAAAAGGTAATATAGAAGAGGAGATCCGAAATGGCGCCTGCGAGCTTAAGACAATTTCAGAGAAGACTGGCGCGGGAACAGGTTGTGGAAGTTGTAGGCCTGAAATATCGAAAATTTTAAGAGAGTCCGGCGCAGTTGCCCCGGCTTAATAACTTTCAATACATAGGACAAAGGATTAGATTATTCTATATCCAGATCTATATCGGGTTTATCCCCAATAAAATCGTCTTGGGAGTAGATTACTTCCAAAACGTCGTCCATCCAATCAGGGGCGCCGTCGAACAAAGTGTCCTTTGTTCTGTATTTTTCTATGATACGGCTGTGTTTGATGATTTGCTCTTTGGTAGCTGCGTTCATATTATTAGCTTCGGTCGAAACGGTGGTTTTATTTCGCCTACGTAGGAAAAATAGAGAAAGATATTTCCAAAAAGTACAAGAAAAATTCGTTATAATCCGGATTTTTTTCTCCGACAAAGAACGTCGGTAAGATGAGTTCTTTATATAGAACGAATGTTAGGCTGTAGTATATTAGAAGATAATAATAAAAAACCCGGTGGTCTTTTTAGGGACACCGGGTCTATAAAAGGAAAGATCGGTTCTATTAGAACAGTTCGTTTCCTTTGAAGAAGAAGCTGATCTCTAATGCAGCGTTATCATCCGAGTCTGAACCATGCACTGCGTTTGCTTCTTTGCTTTCCGCGAATAGAGCTCTGATAGTGCCTGCAGCAGCTTCTTTAGGATCGGTTGCTCCGATTACATCTCTCCAATGCTGGACCGCATTATCTCTCTCTAGAGCGGCAGCGACGATAGGTCCGGAAGACATATAGCTGCAAAGGTCGTTATAGAAAGGACGAGCGGAATGGACTTTATAGAATTGTTTTGCGTCTTCCAGAGAAAGTTTAAGATATTTTAGTCCTAAAATTTTGAATCCTTCTTTTTCGATCCTTTGTAGGATGTCGCCGACATGTTTGTTTTTTACTCCGTCGGGTTTGATCATGATAAATGTTCTAGCCATTTTTATTCCTTAGTTACTTGTGGTATAATTTTTTAAGTAATGCTTTGCTGACGTGGTCCGGCACTTGAGCCGAAACATCCCTTCCGTGTCTTGCAACTTCTTTTACGATCGTAGAGGATACGAAAGAATAGTCGTTGGAGGACATTAGGAAGATTGTCTCCACTTCGGGAGCGAGCTTCTTATTCATTAGAGAAATCGCATATTCGTAATCGAAGTCGGTGACTGCTCTAAGTCCTCTGATGATACTTTTAGCCCCTCTCTTTTTGCAATAGTCCACTGTCAGTCCTTCGAAAGTGTCTATTTCCAGATTATCCCAACCTTTGGTTGCTTCTCTGATGAATTCTATTCTTTCTTCGATCGAAAAAAGAAGACTCTTATTGGAGTTTACCGCCACTCCTACGATCACTTTATCGAACAGACCGACTGACCTATGGAGAATGTCCAAATGCCCTCTAGTCAAAGGATCGAAGGAGCCGGGATAAACAGCAATTCTTGTCATTTTCTACGCAACCTTGCGGCTTCTTTTGCAGGCAATCCGTATAAGTTGATAAAACCTTCGGCATCTTTTTGGTTGTACAGTTCTTCTTTTTCAAAAGTTGCCATCTCCGGATTGTATAGTGAAACGGAGGATTTTCTTCCTACAATAATGCAGTTTCCTTTATATAGTTTCACTTTTACTGTTCCGGTCACAAATCTTTGTGTTTCAGAAATGAATGCTCTAACTGCAGCCATTCTGGAAGAGAACCAATGTCCATTATAGATTAACTCTGCAAATTCCGCGGATAATTTATCTTTATGATGTTGTGTGTCTCTGTCGATTGTGATGGATTCCAAGTCTCTGTGTGCATGGAATAGGATTGTTCCGCCCGGAGTTTCGTATACTCCTCTGGATTTAATTCCCACAAGTCTGTTCTCTACTATGTCCACTCTTCCGATCCCGTGCTTTCCGCCGATCGTATTTAGAGTGTCCACTACCTGGTACGGATCCATTTTTTTGCCGTTAACCGCGACACAATTTCCCTCAACGAAGTCGAGTTCTACATATTCAGGAGAATCTGGAGCCTTCTCCGGAGAAACGGTAAGAAGGAACATATCCTCATTCGGTTCTCTATAAGGATCTTCTAATATTCCACCTTCATAAGAGATATGCATTAAGTTCCTGTCCATGGAGTAAGGTTTGGATGCAGTAACCGGGACCGGGATACCTTTGGACTTTGCGTATTCAATAAGGTCGGCTCTTCCTCCGAAGGACCAGGTCCTCCAAGGAGCTATGATCTCTTTTTCGGGAGCTAAAGATTTGAACGCCAATTCGAAACGAACTTGGTCGTTCCCTTTTCCGGTCGCGCCGTGAGCGAACGCATCAGCTCCTTCTTTTTTACCGACTTCCACCATTGCTTTTGCGATCAAGGGTCTTGCTAAGGAAGTTCCGAGTAAGTATCTCATCTCGTAGATTGCATTTCCTTGGATGGCAGGATAGATAAAGTCCCTTGCGAATTCTAGACGAAGATCTTCTATATAAACTTTGGAGGCTCCGGTCTTGATCCCTTTTTCTTCCAGGCCTGTGAGCTCTTCTTTTTGGCCCACGTCTGCGGTAAATGCTACCACTTCGCAACCGTAGGTTTCCTTAAGCCAGGTAAGAATTACGGACGTGTCCAATCCGCCGGAATATGCTAATACGATTTTCTTTATGTTCTTTTGAGCCGCCATTCTAAGGATAGGGAAATCGCTGGACCCCTCCCGACAAGTCGGATTTTGGTTGGAATTTCTATATTAAGAATCGATCCGGAAGGAATTGTTATAATTTTCCTGGCCAGCTTAACTTATCAGCTAAAGCCCTAAGAATGAGAATTAAAGCATAAGTATCCATCTTGCAATAAGCGATTAGGTCGGACTCCACTCTTCTTTTCTCTTGCTCAGATACAATCTCAGTCTTGATCCTTAAGAATTCGGAGTTAGCGATATGACCCGCGTTGATCGTAAGTTCTTTGTAATTCGCACCGGTAAGAACCGGGAGAACCACCTTTAAAGAAGTGGTTCCTTCTTGTGCGGGATGATAATAGTCATAATCCCAAAACGGTTTTGCTAGATCCGAGAAATCATGTTCTATGGATTGGAACCATTCCTTAAACTTCGGATAAGCTTGGACGGATTCTTTCAGACAACGTTTTTCAAAACTATCATTGAATGCAAGAATGGTCCCCCCCGGCTTGATATGGGAAGAAAGTGATTCCAAGATCCCGAGTCTTGGGTCATTATCGTGATCATCCAAATAGATATGTTCTTCCGGTTCTTCATTTAGATCTTTTCGGATTATATGCAAAGAATATAAAAAAGGAACATGCTGAAAGGGATGTGTATCCTTATATACCGGAACCGGGGGATTGATCGTTTCAAAGTCCAAACAATATAAAGGAAATTTTAAATGATTTAGATAAGATAGAAGAGCATCCCTGTCCAAATATTCTTTTCCTGTTTTTACGGCTTCTACTTGTATTCTTTGACGATGGGTAAATTCGGAATCAGGTTCGACTTCGGAGAGGTTTCGAATACCTTGGTTCCAAAGTGTAAGTGTGAGTTCTTTTCCTTCTCTCAGAGTAAATAGGTCTCCAGGAGGAGAATCGGAATAACAGGATTCAGGATGTATACAATTTCTGGGATGCTCGCAATGTTTGGAGAAGGTGATGGAAGGAATTTTATCATTTTCTAATACTTCAAGAAGTTTGTAAGCCTTCTCTTTTGTATCTTCTAAATTTGCTAAAGTTTCCTTGCTACAATCCTTTTTGTGAAACAATCGATCCGGATCTATTTCAGCTCCGGTATACGAATAATCCGAATTTACCGTCCATACTTGGGTAGAACTTACTTTGTATCCCGCTTCTTCCAAAACCATTCTGATAAAAGAAAGTTCCGAGATATGTGTCCTTTTGGCGGAAGAAGACGCTTTGATAATAATGACTTTCCAACCTTCTTCTCCTGGAATTAGAAAGTCGGCCCTTGTATCGAAAAATTTTGTCCTGACACAAGCACCTTTGGTCGGTTGTCGTGAATCCAAATAAGATCTGGTCTTAGCGTCTTTGTATCCGGCATGTTTTGCATCAGGGAATAAATTGCCTGCAATATCTTTAAGTAAGGATTTTTGTTTGGGGGAAATGAACTGATTGGAAATATCGAACTCGGAATGAGGCTCTTTTAGAAATTTCCAAAATTGTAATTCACAATGTTGTCCCGTTTGGAAAGCGGATCTTCCTAAGAGGGGAAGTTCTTTTTCCCTATAGGGAGCAAGAACGTCGAATAAAAGTTTTCGTCTGAGTGATTCCGGAAAGAGAAAAGACAACCGCCGAATCGAGGTTCTTATTAATTTAGGAACCGAATCCATGGCGGAGTCTTTTCTTGTCCGAAGGGAGAATTCCCTAGATCGGAAAGTTTAAGCCAGAAGTACCTTAATGTCTTTCGGGCTGGATGCGCTATAAATTTTGTTCTCAGAAGTTCCCAAGTTTGCTTGGGTTAGTTTTTGAGAAACGACGCTCGGTCCAAAATCGATACCGACTAACTTAGGGGTTTTTACGAAGGTGGTAGTCGCTTTGTCCCAATAAAGAGCTTTGATCAAAACTTCTCTGAATAGAGGTAAGCTGATGTCCGCTTCGTTTTGGTAGTTCCTTCCGTCAAAGATGGAATAAACAGGGATTTTTAGATCGGAACCTTTATAGCTGAATCCAATCCTTTCCATATCTTTTGGAACGGTCTTTTCAGTTTCGTCCATGATAGGGCAATGAAAAGGTGCAGTAGTTCTTAAGTAGACGAATTTTACTTTTTTCTCATCCATCTCCGCTTTGAATTTTTTGCGGAAAGAAAGAAGAGCCTCCGGAGTTCCGGAAACGATATTTGAATCAGGAGTGTTGAATAGAGAAACATAAATCGCTTTTGTTCCGCTCAGTCCAAGTTCCGTATTCGTTTGTTGAACTCTTTCAGAAAGTTCAGCTGCGCTGTAACCGATTACCGCAACCATTGGAGCAGGTTGTTTGTCACCGATCTCTTCGTTACCTTTTAGAACTTCTTCGGAAGGATTATAAACTCCGAAAAGTTCCTGAGCGCGATATCCGAGATAAAGAACGAATTTCAGGAATTTTGCGTATTCTTTGTAGAAGTCTGCGCCTTCTTTTCCGAGCGCGATCAATACTGCCGGAATGATCCCTTGGCTATGGCCGGTTGCTCCTACTGCGTTTGCAATAAGTTCGGAAGTGGCGAAACCTTTATTAACTAAAGAGACGTAATTTGCCGTTTGTGTGAGGAAGATACCTACGATGGAAACGGTAGCGCTGCAGAGATAATTTTCATCCGGAGCAGATTCAGGGTTTTTGATCCAGGATTCGAAATCATATCCTTGGGAGATGATTTCCTTTTTTAAACTAGGAACTTCTTCCGCTAGAGTTTTGAAAGCAGTATCAAATAATTCTTTTAAAGAAGGATCTGTTTCGTAAAGTTTAGAAAGTTCCTTCAACCAAGGAGATCCCTGGCCCCCAAATTGCAAAAATAGTTTATTGCCTTGAGCTTTTGCTTCGTTCAAAAAGTTTGCTACTGCCATACATTGCCTTGTTATAAGTCGTTAGAAGATGCTTTTCTTTCCAGCCTTGGGTTCGCAATTCTTTTTTAAAGAGCTTTTTCGTCCTTAATGGCGTTCGTAAAGAACGACCGTTCCATTGAATATATGATTATTCCCTTGAAATCTCCCAAAACCTTATGGTTCGGTCCTTCTCCGGGAAAATGATTGACCTAGTCGGGTCCGCATGAGGTTATTCTTTCCAAAACCCTTCTAATTAGAAATATCTTCTAATCTCCGGTACACGGGACAGAAAACAATATGATAAAAGTAAGGAATCTTTCCAAATTTTACGGAGAGAAATTGGCCATTGATCGTCTGAATTTCGAACTCAAAGAGGGAGAAATCGTAGGATTGCTTGGTCTTAATGGTGCAGGAAAAACGACTACGATCCGGATACTCACAGGTTACCTGATGGCAACCGACGGATTATGCGAGTTCAACGGACTGAATACATTCGAACATCCTATCGATGTAAAGAAGAAGATCGGTTATCTTCCGGAGACTCCTCCTCTTTATCCGGAATTGACTGTGACTGAATATCTTACTTTTGCAGCTAGGATTAAACAGATCTCAGAAGAGGATATTTCTTCCGAACTGAATAGAGTTTTAAATCTTACCGATCTTACTCAAGTAAAAGATAAGGTGATCGAAACTCTTTCTCTTGGTTTCAGAAAGAGGGTAGGGATCGCTCAGGCTATTTTAGGAAATCCTGAAATTATCATTATGGATGAACCTATATCCGGCTTGGATCCGAAACAAATAGTAGAAATTCGTAATTTAATTCACGGCTTGAAGGAAAAACATACGATCCTTCTTTCCAGTCATATTCTTCCTGAAGTCTACAAAACCTGTAATCGATTCCTCTTCTTACATAAAGGAAGATTGGTTTACCAATGTGATCGCCAGGAATTGGAAAGAGAGATGGAAAATCTTTCCGGTCTGGAAGTGACCTTATCCGGAAAATCCAGATCGGAAACCGAATCTTATCTGAATGGGATTGCGAACAAATCGGGTGCGACATTCAAATTTGTGGGGGAAGATTCGGTAGGTTCTACTTTTCTTGTGAACGCTTCCTCCGAGAGGAAGTTTAAAGAAGAATTATATTCCGGAATTTCTTCCTCCGGTATCCTGCCTGAATTTATTCGTAAGCAGGATGTGACTCTAGAACAAATCTTTATGAACAAGGTTTAATTCATGTTTCGAAATATTAAATGGATCTTCTGGAAAGAAGTCAGGGTATTTTTCGGTACTTATTTGGCTCCTTTGGTTTTAGGCGGGACTGCGTTCTTAAATTCATTATTCGTATTGATACTGAATTTTAACTCAGGTACTAACTACACTGAGACCACAATTATCACTTTCATTTCCTTTATGAGCACGATGCTGATCGCGATGTTGATCGTTGCTATGGGCTCTATCACGGAAGAAAAAAACAGAGGAACGTTGGAGTTCCTATTTACTGCTCCGATTTCGGATCTGGAAATCGTAGTCGGTAAATTCCTGTTCGGAACGTTTGTATGTGCGATCATCGCTATCGCAGTAGATGGACTTTTTCCTCTATTCCTTTATTTTTTCTGGAAAGCTCCTTTGTACATAGTCGCCTCGGGGACCATCGGAGTATTTTTACTCGGATTATTTACTTTTGCCGTGGGATTGTTCGGATCTAGTTTAGGGAAAAACCAAATGATCTCTCTTTTGATCTCGATTGCGATCTTGTTAACACTTTGGGTGATCGGATACTTCTCCCATTTATTCGATGCAGCAACTCGAAGTATTTTGTTCCATTTGCATATATTCACCCACTTTATCAGTTTTTCGAAAGGAGTGCTCCCTTTGAGCAGTACCGTTTTTTTTATCAGCGGAACGATCTTCTTTTTGTATCTGACCGTAAAAGTTTTGGAATCTAGGAGATGGAGAGGATGAGATCAAATCTAATTTCCAGAATTATTTCCTGGGCATCCATCGTATTTTTATTACTCTTCTTCCCTGTTTATGAATCTTTTGCGAGTGCAGGAGTCCGATGGGCGATTTCTATACTAGTAATTTCGGTTATAGCCGGATCAGGATTTTTGTCTTACATAGGTTCCAAAAAAGAAGATAAGGAAATCAACTTACTCATCTCTTCCGGACTAGGCATTCTTTCATTGGGAATTTATTTTCTGAGAGTGTACTTAGAAGATCTTTCTTTGCAAAAAGGAGGAACTGCTCCTGTTTGGATCACAAATTTAAGAGAATTCCTTTTGGTCTTTTTGGTGCTCTTCGTATTAGGAAGCGTATTCTTAGGAATATTAAGAGAATGGGAAAGAAGTTCCTTTGAGAATCAATCAAGCCTTAAAGGAAGAAAACAAAGCTTGGTCCGGGATTTTTTCCTTGGAACAGGGATACTTCTTCTTATTCTAATATTAGCAAATTATATTTCCGTAATGAGAAATCATAATTTCGATCTAAGTTCTAAGGGAGTTCACTCCTTCTCTATCGAAGCTAAAAAGATCTTAAAGGAAATTCCGGAAGGTGCAGAAGTAGACGTAATTGCTTTTTATCCTCGCCCACTGGACAGCACCGCTAGAAATGCGGATGGAAGTTCGTCTCTCGCCCTAAAAAGAATTCGTCCCGATCTAGAAATTTTACTCAGTCAATTGGTGTCTATTCATCCTGGATTCAAAGTAAAATTCATCAATGCTGATGTGGAGCTGGACGAGATTGCCGAATTCGGACAAGTTTCCAATGGAAATATTTTGATACGTTATCGTAAAGCCGGTGCGACGGCTGGGCCGTATCCCGAACAAAAAGTCGGAGTAAAAGACAAGTCAGAGTTGGAAGATCTGGAGAGAAGATTGGTCCAAGCGTTCATGAATGTAACTACCAAAGAACGGAAGGTATACTTCACGGAAGCAAATGGAGAAAGATATTCCCAAACTTTCCAAAATCTTCCGAATGAAAAACTGGTTCGTTTTGCTGATGCATTATCTTTCTTGAATTTTAAGTCCACAGGCATCGGTTTCCAAAATAATTGGCCTCCAAAAATCCCTGATGACGCGGAGTTCTTAGTAATAGCGGGACCAACTGTTCCTTTTTCTCCGGAAGCAAGAGTTTCTATCTTGGATTTTGTATTCAAGAAGAAGGGAAAACTATTCATTACTATCGAACAAAGAGGCGCTGAAAGTTTCGATTGGCTATTAGAAGCCGCCGGATATTCTTTTGTAAAAGGAAATCTTTCCCAAAGCCCAAGCAGGGCTCCCGGTTTGATCTTAACTAAAGCATTCAGAGATCATCCGATCGAAGAATCTCTATCTAAAAAAGATACTGGGATCGTATTCCCTTATGGAGGATACTTCGAGCAGAAACCTCCTACAAATCCTTCGGAGATTAAGTTAGACTCTTCCATCCTTTTGGAAACTGGCGGAGATGTTTATCTGGATAAGAATGGAAATGGAAAGCAAGAGAAGGAAGAAGAGAAAAAGAATCTTCCGATCGCTTTGGTATTAAAAACCAAATCGACTGCTCCGATCATTCCACCTACAGATCCAAATGCACCTCCAGCTTCCTTACCGGAAACAAAATCGGAAGACGAAGGAAGGATAGTGATCTATTCGGGAACTTCTTGGATCACTAATCAGTATATTCCTTATGAGGCGAATTACGAACTCGCAGGCGCTTCTGTGACTTGGATGTATCAAGATGTTAGCCTTCCTGCGATCGCTCCTAAAAAAGAAGAGATCGAAACTGTTTCCTTAACGGACGGGCAGAAAAGAGCGGTTTGGATCTTAGGAATGTTCTTATTCCCTGGGCTGATTGCCGGCCTTGGTTCTATCTATGTGATCAAAAGAAAAAGGGCCGGACAAAAAGATGCGAAATAAACTCTATCTACTCGCCGTAGCAGTTGTTTTACTTTTTCTGGCCTTCTTCCTTTTGGAAAAAACAAAAGAAGATGCAACTGAGATAGAATACTGGAAACTTTCCTTAGATCGTATCGAGTATTATCCTCCCAGTGAACAATGGGTGGAAAGGACCGGAGATAAATTTTATTCTAAACCCTTTACGATCTCAGTAAAGGAAGGGATCAAGAAGGGAGAAAAATTTTTTACGGTCCTGAACAAAGACTCTGAAACCGGAAAGGATATAGAATACGAAGGCGGTTATAATTCCGAGAATACTGTCAGGGATTTCGGAACTTATAGAGTAAAAGGAACGGAAGAAATTTTAGAAGGGATTCAGATCAAGGAATCCTTACAAGTAGGAGAAGATTCTCCTAAGTTGGTTTTTTATTCCGGAAATATTTCCAAAACTTTGAGGATCGGTAAAAAACATTCTTTGGGTTCTACTCGAGTGATCTTGCATGAAGGACCGGTCCGCAATATTCTTACATCTTCTTCTTATCTATTCGATAGATTCCAAAAAGGTCCTCAGGACTTCCGTCAGAAGAGTATCCTGACTTTGAACAAAGAATATGTAAAAGAAATTTCTTATATAGATGAAAATGGGACTTCTATCAAAATAGATAATACACCTTTCGAATCTAATAGTATTAAAAAGAATTTTTGGCGTAGACTTTCCGGAGAGATTATCCTGCTGGAACCGAAGTTGGGAGAGGATCTCTACCGATACATGACCGGTTTGAAGGTAGAAACTTTCCCGGACGACGAGAATGGTGCGGGTTTCGGCATTGGCAATATCCTGGCTCCTAGTGTCGAGAAGTCCGAATTTTCGTTAGCAAGCGTAAAGGTTTTGATTTCAGATGGGAACGAGATCGTTTATCGGTTCCATAAAGAAACAAGCATAGGAGATAAAAAACTGACTCCTGTGATCAGAATTATAAATTCTAATTTTAAAGAACCTCCTGTTTATGTAGTAGCAAATGCGTTTACTCAGATCCAAGCTGCGGCAAAGGCGATCAAAGATGCAAAGGCAATCGTAAAACCTGATAAGTCTAGATCTGGAAATACTTCTCGGAAAAAATAATGTTTTTGATCACACCGAATTCGGAACTCACAGAAGTAGAAAAGTCGAAACTTTCTCTCTTAGAGAAAATTTTCAGGGCTCCAACGGAAGCTTTCGACCTATATCTCAGAAATCCTTCTCTTGGTAGAAAAGAACTATTAAGATTACATTATGCACTTTGGGCGCTCGCTCCGATTTTCAAAATTGCCGGTAACCTGATCAAGATCATTCTGGATCTGGTCTCTGGAGACGAGGTTGATTTTAATCCGTTCTCCGGAGTCGTTACTTCTTTGATCATCTATCCTGTTCTACTTTTGGTAGTGTCGCAGTATGATGTTGTCCGAGTATTTTATAGAAAAGTGGATCGTACAAAAGGCGAGAATTATCCGGCTGCGGATGTCTTGACTCTCGCATTCTTAGCATTCTCCTCTTCTTCCGTGTTTTGGATCTTACCAGGTCCGATCAATTTTGGACTGATAGGGATCTCATTTTTGTATTCCGTATATCTTTCCTTTATAGGAATGAAGAGAGTAAGCGGAGTAGATACTAAGGAAATACTGATATTCTTTCTTTTTGGAACCGCTTATCTTTTAAGTATTTCTTTGATTTTCGTATTCATTTATAATATTATTAGGACTTTATTAAATTGAAAATCCATCTGATAGGGATAGGCGGGATCGCAATGGGAAACCTGGCTTCTATGTTGAGAAGCTTAGGTCACGAAGTTTCCGGCTCCGACGCCGGAGTATATCCTCCAATGTCCGATAAACTCAAGGAGTGGGGGATCCCTTATTCGGAAGGTTTCGATGCCGAGAGAGTCAAGGGTAAAGATCTGATTGTAGTCGGAAACGCCATCTCTCGAGGAAATCCAGAAGTAGAAGAAGTCCTAAATACCGGATTGGAATATGTTTCCATGTCCGCCGCTTTAGAAAGATATATTCTTGCAGGGAAAAAGGTAGTAGTAGTTGCGGGGACTCACGGAAAGACCACGACTACATTCTTAATCCATCATATATTGAAAGAAACAGGACTAAATCCTGGATTGTTCGTAGGTGGAATTCGTAAGGATGGATTTCCCGGTTTCGAGTTTACAAACGGAAATTATTTCGTAATCGAAGGAGATGAGTATGATACCGCATTCTTCGACAAAGCATCTAAGTTCTTACATTATAGACCTACTTATGCAGTATTGAACGCGTTAGATTTTGATCATGCGGATATCTTTAAAGATATAGGTGAGATTGAAACAATGTTCTCCAGATTATTAAGACTTGTGCCCGGGAACGGAAAAGTATATTACTGGGCAGGGGCCGCCAACTTAAAAAGGATTTGTGGAGAAGCATCCAAATTCGTAAAATCGGAAGCATTCGAATTTAATAAAAAAGATTCGATTCTCACATGGAAGAAGGGAGAATTATATAGCGGGCAACGACTTCTTCGTCCCGGATTTTTCGGAAATCATAATTACAGAAACGCAGAAGTCGCTCTCAGGGTCTGCGAAGAGATATTAAATAAAGAGAATGTTCCTAAAGCTAGGGAAAAATTACTAGATGCTTTAGAATCCTTCCCAGGTGTAAAACGTAGACAAGAGATCTTATTCGAGTCTGCGAAAAGTATCCTGATCGAGGATTTCGCCCATCATCCTGTGGCTGTCGAAGAAACGATCCGCTCTGTAAAACAGAGATTTCCTGGCTTTAAGATTATAAGTTTATTCGAGCCAAGAAGCGCCACTTCTCATCGAAACGTTTTTCAAAAGGAATATTCCTTTGCGTTTAAAGGCTCTGCTGTGACCATGATTACCGAAATTTATAATCTCAAAAAGGTCTCCAAGGATAGCCGTTTGGATGTGAAAAAATTGATCCTGAAACTTCCGAAACATTCAGGCACCCTTCCATTTTATTGCAAGGATCCCAAGGATCTGGTCCAGAAAGTTCGGAAAATCCTTCCCCAATTCGAGAAGGATAAAATCCTGATCCTAGCGATGTCCAATGGGGCTTTTGGCGGAATTTATCCTTCTTTGAAGGAACTGGTCGGATCTAGAAAATGAATCTATCGGAAGAATTAGACAAAATTTTTGAAGAAGCAAATCGTCTGATCGGATCTTCCGTAGACGAAGCGGACCTGGACAAAAATAAGAACGAGTATCTTGGTAAAAAAGGAAAACTTACCTCCGTACTCAAAAACTTAGCTTCCTTATCTATCGAAGAAAAAAAAACCGTAGGTCAAAAGGCGAACGATCTTTCAAAAAGTCTGGAAGAGATCGTTTCCAAAACCAGAGAAAATCTCAAAGCCAAAGGTTTTAAAGAGCAATCCGAAAAAGAATGGTTCGATGTCCTTCGTCCTTTGGGAGAGACTGAGCCTGGCACGTTACATCCTATTACAAAAATACAATATGAGATCGAAGACATATTCACTTCTATGGGTTTCGAGATCTGGGATGGACCGGAAGTAGAAACGGACTTCAACAATTTCGGAGCACTGAACTTTACGGACGATCACCCTGCGAGAGATATGCAGGATACTTTTTATTTGGAAAACGGAAGCCTTCTCCGCACCCATACTTCCGCGATCCAAGTTCGTGCATTAAGAAAATTGAAACCTCCATTCAAGATCATTGGACCAGGACGAGTATTCCGTTACGAAGAAGTAGACGCTTCTCATGAAACATCCTTTTATCAAATAGAAGGTATGGTGGTCGGAAAAGACATTTCCGCGGGAAATATGCTCTATACGATGGAAGTCCTACTTTCCAGAGTTTTTGAGAAGGAAGTAAAGACCAGACTTAGACCTGGATTTTTCCCGTTCGTAGAACCTGCATTCGAGTTAGATATCAACTGTCAGGTATGCGGAGGAAGCGGCTGCTCCGTATGTAAACACTCCGGTTGGTTGGAATTGATGCCTTGCGGTTTAGTGCATCCTAACGTTTTCAAATTGAACGGTTTAGATCCGAAAGAATGGACTGGTTTTGCATTCGGATTAGGATTGGATAGGCTGGTAATGATGAAATACGGGATCCACGATATCCGTTATCTTCATTCAGGAAACCTAAGATTCTTAAAACAATTCTAATATGATTATCACTCCGATCCAGACGAGATGGAACGATTTGGATCCTTTCGCTCATGTGAACAATGCAAGATACATGTCTTATTTCGAAATAGGAAGAGTGGATTATTGCTCTAAAAAGTTTAATACAAAAGATATCTACGATGTACCTTTCTTACTCGCCAGGATGGAAGTGGATATGCTCAAAGCAGTGGAACTTTTCGATCCCATTCAAGTTTGGACCTGTGTTTCCAAAATAGGGAATAAGTCTTGGGATTTTACTTCTTTGATAAGACATTCTGAAACACAGGAAATTTTTACTAAAGCAAAAACGGTCCAAGTATCTTACGACCATAGAACCAAAACATCCATTCCGATCCCGGATTGGATCCGCAAAATTTTGGAAGAGGATTTGGAGAAATTCAAAGCCGCTTTCGGAAACGTGGATTAAATTCTCCGCTTTTATAATCCTCCCTCAAAACCTAGGTGATCAACCTTCTCCCATCGGAAGTTCTAAAGGTTTTCCTGTTTCCGCTAAACTTTTGATAGAAGATAAAACTCTTGCCCAACCTCCGTCAGCAGAACGTTCGTAGGAAGGATCTCCTTCTTTAATTTGATCGTTCACTAGTTTTAATCTGGTTAACTTACCATAAGGTTCCAAAGTATAAATTGTCCTGGACTCAAAGTTTTTGTAATGTTCTCCGTATACGGAACCAACTAATAGGGTCATGGATAGAATTTTGTTTGGAACGATCTCCAAAATTTTTCCTTCTACATGGACTGTTCTGTCTCCGGAAGGTCCAGGGCCGATGTAGGCGTAATTACTTCCTGTTTTGAAATCCGATTCGATCCCGCAACCATGGAAAATTTTGCTACTCTTTTCATTAGAAACTAGAATGTCCCAAACTTGTTCCGGGCTTGCTGCTATATAAATTTCATATTTGATTTCCATATTTATATCCTTAACTAGATCCGATCGATCTTCTCCTTCGTTTTTGTAATCAGAAGAATAGCAGAGCACTAAACAAAAAGATTGTAAAAACGCGACAAACTCGGAGAATTTGGAAGAAATAATCCAGGGTCCTATCTTGAAAACAGACTTAAACAAACCCAAAGGGATCATAAAGTCCTTCGCAGGAGAGAATTGGAGTTTAACTAGAAGCGCTCCTTCTCAGGGATTAAGTTTTTTTGTAGAACATTATTGGTCAGTGCGTTGGGATATGAGAGAAGTAGGACCAAAGGTACAAGAAAATCTTCCTCATCCTTCCGTTCATTTGGTTTTCGAAAAGAATAACACTAAAATTTTCGGAGTGGTTAGTGGTAGGTTCGCGCAAAGGTTAGAAGGAGAAGGTCGCGTATTCGGAATAAAATTCAGGCCCGGTGCATTCTATCCCTTTTATAAAAGATCGCTTTCTGAGATCACTGATAGAACAATTCGGATTGAAGAAGTTTTTGGAACTCCAACAGAACCTTTAGAAAGAGAAGTATTCGAATTAGAGTCTGAATCCGATCTTGTACAATTTGCAGAAAACTTTTTATACGAAAGACTTCCGGAAGAAGATGAAACAATCACTTGGATCAACGATCTGACTGAAAAAGTTTCTAACGATAGATCTATCTTAAAAGTAGAAGATATGGTCAAACTTTCAGGAATGAATAAACGATCTTTACAACGTATCTTTAATCAATATGTGGGAGTCGGTCCTAAATGGGTGATCAATCGTTATAGAATGTTCGAGATCTTAGATCGAATTACCAAAGATACAGACTGGGTCGAGTTAGCATTGGAGTTAGGATATTTCGATCAGGCTCATTTTATAAAAGATTTCAAAAGAATGGTGGGTAAAAGTCCGGAAGAATATTCCAAAAGTATTCCGGAATCTTAAGTAGATCTGTAACCTGGGGGTACGTTGGAATTCCCACAGAGGCGAAATGCCAGGTCACTCCACACAGTTTACCTGGCATTCTGCTCCTGCTTTTTTTAAGATCTTAACTATATTAGGATTTTCGTATCGATTCTTTTGAACTGCCCAGTCCATAGGAGTCCAACCAATATTATCTTTTTCGTTTACTCTTGCGCCTGCTTGGATCAAAAGTTTTAAGGATTCAGGATCTCCGCTTTCTGCAGCTTTATGAACAGGTGTCCAGCCCTCGTCATTCTTCATGTTCAGATCAGATCCTCTTTGCAAAAGTAATCTTGTGATCTCAGGAAATTGAACTGCTAAATGTAAAGGAGTCATTCCATCATTCCGAGTTGCATTTGGATCAGCCCCAGATCTTAAAAACAATACACATAATTCATAAAACCCATGAAGAACTGCTCTATGTAGAGGAGTTTCTCCTTCTCCATTTTTAGAATTTAACTCTGCTCCGATCTGTAAAAGAAAGGAAGATACTTCATAATATCCGAAACCTGCAGACTTATGAAGAGGAGTGTTATCTAAATAATCTTTTGTGTTTGGATCGGAACCTCTTAGTACAAATCGATTGATATCATCTATTTTTCTTTGGCGAACTGATTCAAAAAAATCCGAATCTAAACTTGAATTGGTCTTAATTGAATTTCTTAAAATTTTTAAGGAATCAGGACTGATCAAGATTGTATCACTTTCCGCTAATCTTTGGGCAGCGCTTTTGCCTGAGTCGGATTGGATAGAATTCGGATTGGCTCCTAACTTAATGCAAGTATCCACTTGTGTTTTGGATTTTTTATCAATTCCTTCATGAAGAAGAAGGTCCGCAGTTTCCTGATCGAATAGATTTTTGCCAATCTGAGGAGCTGCCTTGGTTCGGAAGTGGTTGAAATATTTGATCTGCTCTTCTGAAACAAATTCGGACCGAGCTAAAATCTCTAGGATCTGTTTGAAACCTTCTCCTATCTTTTCCGCATAATTTTTTTTGCGGTCAGGATCCGACTCTAATGCTTCCGCTAAAAAGGATTTTTCTAAATTTTGGTATGACCCTGAAAGTTTACTTTGTAGATAGGATCTCCCTGTTGTTTCGGAAGTAAGGATCTTTCTTTCTACTCTTGCCTTTAATGCGGAGGATTCAGGTCCGGACTTCAATTTGATAAGCTCGTTTCTAACAGATCTGTAATTTAAGATAGCTCCCGTAAAATCGAAATCCGCATAAAGTCGATCTCCTTCTTTCTCTTGAAGTCCAAAGATCAGAAAATTCAGTTTTTCGATCCGATCATCTAACGCTTTTTCAAACTCAGACAATCGGAAGGAAAAAGGTGTTTTAGTAGTGTAATCTTTTTTGAGATCCTTATATTCTCCATTTAATCTTTTTAAAAATGAGATCTCTCCTCCTTTCTGAGCGGCTAAGTCCATTTCGGATAATTTATCTTTATATATTAAAAAATAAGAATTTGATATTTTTCCTCTGATATTTTTCAGATAATCCGACATTTCCGTTTTAGATCTGTCCGAAAGTCTTTGTTCCAATGCGTTTAATGTGTCCCCATATTCTAGAATGGATTTCTCGTAGAGTTTTTCTTTTACTAGATCGTCTGCCTTGGAAAGTTTGGGCCGGATTGTTTCTATAAAACTTTTAGCGCTTTGGTCCTCTATTTTGAAATTTAGGACATTGATCTCTCCAGTTTTATCGTCTTGGATCTTGAAATTAGGAAATTCTATCTTTTCTATTGCTCCGGGAAATGCGG
Source organism: Leptospira licerasiae serovar Varillal str. VAR 010 (assembly GCF_000244755.1). Classification (NCBI taxonomy): domain Bacteria; kingdom Pseudomonadati; phylum Spirochaetota; class Leptospiria; order Leptospirales; family Leptospiraceae; genus Leptospira; species Leptospira licerasiae. The sequence continues at coordinate 767,497 of NZ_AHOO02000005.1, forward strand.
CTGCAAAATTGATCGCATATCTTGGATCGATTAGTTTACGTCCCGCTTCCGAAGAATAATAATCGATTTGGTATTCTGGAAATTCCAGATCGAAAGAAGTTTTGATCGTATAAGTTAACGCGACTGAGTCCCTTTTTTGAGATCTCAAATTGATCTTATAACCTTTATTCGTTTGAAAAATAGTGCCGGAGATCAGTTCGTCTGCATCGATTGCATCTGCGATCTGCTTCATACAGATCTCGTCGCTGCAATTTAATTTTTGGCTCAGTTCTACTTGTTTGAGAAGCGCTGCCAAAGAATCGTCGTCGGCTATATTGAACTTTCCTTCAAAATTTTTTAATATAGAATTGATGATCCCGTTTCTAAATCTGCTCTCTAAATATTTAGGAACTCCACTCTCTAATTTGAGTTTATGTATATAGATCTTTTGGACTGAATTTTCTTTCGAGAGAAGTTCTGAGCTCGAGATAAGAAAAAATAAAAAGATGCAAGCAAATTTAAAAAAACTGCTTCTTGTAGGAATTCCTACATTGTGAGATTTCCAGGTTACAGAAGGTCTTTCAAAAATAATTTCCAAACGATTACCTCCTATTTTCCAGAACGGAGATCATTTTGGACCAATTCTCCTGAGTGTATCCGTATTCTTTGAATAGGACGTTTTTCTTTTGTACCACCATAGTTGTTGGAGTTCCTGGAAATTCCAAAATTCTCATACTGGTCTGTAAGCTATCAAAATATAAGGAAGCTTGCTTTTTAATCCCGAGTTCAGTCGCTAATTTGGAGACCGAACTTGGATCATCTCCCACAAAAACGATCCAAAGATGTAACTTTCTTTTTGGATGAGATCCATTCCATTTTTTCGAATATTCCAAGAGGTTAGGAACTTCTTCTTTGCAAGGAGGACAATCGGAACTAGTGAAATTTAGGATTACCAAATCTTCTTCCGGGATTCGGTTAAGTTCTTGATACAATGTTTTTCTTTCAAGATCCAACGAATAGAGAGGAATGTTTTGGATCTCATTTTGGTCTTTTGGAACAGAGGAAAGACTTCCGAAAGTTAACAATAAGATTAATATCCAAAGGATCGTTTTCATACAAAAGCCGGACAGGAATTGTCCTTGGAAAATTGGACCCGGATTAGGTCCGATTTACTCCCGAGGTTTTTGGATTTAGAACGAAGTTCTATAAATGGAGAACGGATTTTGGATAAGTTAATCTTCTTCGCTTGAAAAAGTGAAAACGAAACATGCCAAGATGCTTAAGACGGATTGGTAGAATACCCAAAGCCAGATCAGTTTTACCGGGAATGCGCCGGTAAATTGAGAGATCGCTAAGGCAGGTGACACAAAAGCAGCGATTGAAAAACAGATCCCGGTGAGTAACCCGCCCAAAAGCCCGTAAGGTAATGCAGGTTTAACAAGAGATGCTAATATTCCAATGAAGAATACTTGTAAGATGTCTGCGACGATAGGCCCGATCCAAAAGACTTGGGACATAGGAACGAAGAAGTTTTTTAAGTTTGGATCAAAATAGAAAGTAGAGAATAATAAAGTTCGAAGGGAAACAGAGGCTACTTCCCAAATTCCAAGGGCAACGAAGAACCTAAGTAAGAATTGATTCCAATCTTTTGCCGTGCGTAAACCCATATAAACGAAAAGCCCGGGGATACCGGGCTTTTCCATTCTTTTTTGTAGAAAGAATTTATTTTCCGACTACGAACACGTAATTGGTGGTTGCAGATCCGCCAATATTGAGCATCAGTCCGTTTTTAGCGCCTTCTACTTGGTAATCACCTGCAGTTCCGGTAACTTGTTTGTAGATGTCTAACATCATTCTAACACCGGAAGCTCCTACTGGGTGTCCCGCTCCGATAAGTCCGCCGGATGGGTTGATCGGTTTTTTGCCGTGGAAGTCGATTACTCCGTCTTCGATCGCTTCGTGTTCTTTACCAGGTTGAGTGATCCCGAATGCGGAGATCGCTGCATACTCGGAAGAAGTAAAACAGTCGTGAGTTTCGAAAACGTCGATGTCCTTAGTGTTTAGACCGGAACGATCGAATGCGTCTTTAACGGTTTGACGAGTCCAAGGAAGAACCCATTTGTCTCCTTTGGATTCGGCAACTTTCGCTTCGAAAGTGATCGGAGCAACTCTGTGTCCCCATCCTTTGATCTTAGGATAAGCGGATAGTTTGGTCCCTTTTTTCTTAGCGAATTCTTCCGCGTAGTTCTTGTTAGCAAGAACTACTAACGCAGCGCCGTCGGTTACCTGAGAACAGTCGGTGATCGCAAGACGTCCACCCACTGCCATATTGAACTCTCCGCCCCTTGCGTTCGCATGTTCGTTGTTCATGAACCAAGAACGAGTTTGAGCTTTAGGGTTACGTTTAGCGTTTGCGTAATTAATTCTAGAAATTTCCGCAAGTGCTCCCATATAACGTTTTTCATCTAACTTATAACGCTCTAAAAGAACGTCTGCGAGTTTTCCGAAAAGTTTAGGGAATGGGAATTGAACTCCCTTAGCTTCTTTTTCGTAATAAGCTGCTGTTCCTAAGAAGTCTCCTCCAACAGAAGAAGAAACTGTCTTCATGATTTCCATACCTACAACGATCGCTACGTCATAATCTTTAGCGCGAAGTTTGGTTTGAGCAGCATCAAGAGCAACGGATCCGGAAGCACAAGCTGCTTCATAACGAGCGCCTGGAACTCCGAAGAAACAAGGATCAACTTCGGTTAAAAAAGCGCCTAAATGTCCTTGGACTGCATACTGTTCCCCGTCAAAGTTCCCTACGAAAACTCCGATACGGTTTTGTTTATTTAACTTTTTGATCTCTTCGGGAGTAAGACCAACTTTTTCTAATCCGTCTTGAACGGCTTCCCTGAACAAGGACATGAAGGTTTTTCCTTCTTTAGTCCAGTTACGTTGGAAGTCTGTTTGTTCTCCGCCGAGTACGTAAACTGCATCTTTCATGTAATCTTTCCTCCCTTATTATCCTTTAAAAAGAGAACGAGCGTCTAGAATATCTTTCAGTTGATAGAAAGGTTTCCCCGCTTTTGCCTTTGCCAATACTTCCGGAACAGGAAGTTTTGCTTTAGTGATTAGACTGATCGCTTCCTTAGGTCCGCCTAAGAAGTCTACGAATGCAGATGCAGGCGCCCAGTTAAATCCGGTTCCCATTGCAAGGTCGCTCATTTCTTTCGTTTCTACCACTTCTCCCACGATGGAAAGAGAGTAGCTTACGTAACGAGCGATAAAGTAACGAGCGATGTCCGCTTCAAGACCTTTCGCTTCTTTTACGATATTCATTGCGCCGATATAATCAGCTTCGCCGATCCTGCGGTTTGCTTCTTTGATAAAAGGAATATCGAATTTAGGGACCGGAACATACAGGTCACCTTTGATATCGTAATACAATTTTTCCTTTTTACCGTCAGGAGTTTTGGTCATCTTATAAAGACCTTGTCCGGACTTTCTTCCTAAGTCGCCTTTATCGATCAACTTTTGGAAATAACCGGGAAGTTTGAATGTAGAATGCGCGGCATCTTTAGTCATCTCATAGAGGTTGTCTACGATCGCTTTGTGAACATCCAAACCTACGAAATCAGCAGTGTCCAGAGGAGCCATTGCTCTTCCGGTATATCCGCTCATGATCGCGTCGATAAGTGCGATACCACCTTTGTCGGAATATTCTTCCGCTTTGATCGCAGCCTCGTTGATGAGCTGGAATCCGATCCTGTTACCTGCGAATGCCGGAGTATCGTTCGTATAAACTACAGCGCGTCCCAGAGTGTTGTCTAAGTACTCGCCCAGTTTTTTAGTAACTTTTTTATCGTTTCCTGCGTGAGTTACCAATTCGCAAAGGATCATTTTATACGGAGGGTTGAAGAAGTGAGTTCCGTAATAATGTTTTTTACCGTCTTCGTCGAAAGCATCCGCTAAACGAGCGATAGAAAGACCGGAAGAAACGGTGGATACGATAGTGCCCGGTTTACGAGCTTTCGCGATCCTTTTGTTGATCGGTTCTTTTACTTCATAACTTTCTGCAACAAGCTCGAAAACCCAATCGGATTCGGAGACTGCTTTTTCCAGGTCTTGGTCGTAAGAACCAGGAATTAATCTAGGACGAATAGTGTCCGTTTTAATGGAAGAAATAGCTTTTTCGATCCCTTCTTTAGCTTTGTTTACGTCACGGGCCAACATATGGACTTTTGCCTTACCAAAAGCTGCCACGATAGCTGCGGATCCGGCGCCCATTGTCCCATTTGCGCCAAGAACGGTTACGGTTTTGATTTCCCTCATGGAATTATACCAACATCTCGGTTTTTGTAGAGTTAATCCTTGTTTAAAACAGGCTTTTTAGAGGGAAAGGCTTTTTTCTCCTTCGAAGCGCCTGCTTTAGCCGTTATCTATAAGACTTTGTAGAACGGTCGTTACGTTCGAAATAAACACTGTTCTTCAAAAAAATCGAATTTTCCCTCGAATCAAGGAAAGTTTCACGGATTGTAGGAGTATCCGTTACCTCTTTAACGGCTATAACTCACTCAAGTGGGGGATGGGTTTTCTGAGCGCTCGTCGTCCATCTTTGTTACATTATTATGAGGTTTCCCGCTTGCCTCTTGTTAGATTAGAATAAAATGATTCCGATAATTTAGATTGATAAGCGAAACAAATTTAGCAGGAATCATTCGGGGGAACCTTTTCTATGATCTTAGAAAAGAGCTTATTAGATATACTTTGGGTCTTGGTATGTTCAGGACTGGTGCTAATCATGCAAGGCGGTTTCCTTGTATTAGAATCCGGGCTTACTAGAGCCAAGAACTCGATTAACGTCGCTATCAAGAATGTGGCGGACTTCGGGGTCGCCACTCTTCTTTTTTACACATTCGGATTCGGACTTATGTTCGGAGTCACTTGGAACGGTCTTGTAGGGACTTCTTTATTTGCCCCTGCATTTCCGGAAGGTAAGGCTTGGCCTCCGACCTTCTTTCTATTTCAATTAGTGTTCTGTGGAACTTCTGCGACGATCGTCTCGGGAGCAGTTGCAGAAAGATTAAAGTTCCATTCTTATTTATTCGCTACTGCTCTCATCTCTGGATTGATCTATCCGATCGCCGGTCATTGGTGTTGGGGAGGAAGCCTGACGGATGAGAATCATGGTTGGTTGGCCGCAAGAGGGTTTCATGATTTTGCAGGTTCCACTTTAGTTCATAGCGTAGGTGGTTGGGTATCACTTTCACTTCTTCTTATCGTGGGAGCAAGGATCGGAAGATTTCCGGAGAACGAACCGCCAAAAACCGTGACCGGAAGTAATTTGCCGATGGCAATGTTAGGCGGGATTCTTCTTTGGTTCGGATGGATGGGATTTAATGGGGGAAGCACCTTAGCTTTTAACGAAAAAGTTCCGGGCATTATACTGAACACGATCATTTCATCCGGGTTCTCTCTCATGGTTGCAATGTTGTCAGCGTGGTTGATCAAAGGATTTCCGGAGCCTACTGCTCCTTTGAACGGTTCCTTGGCGGGACTAGTGGCAATCACTGCGGGCGCAGATTGTTTTTCTCCGATCCAATCCGCGATCATAGGTAGTATTGCGGGTTCCTTAGTCCTTCCCGCAGAAAAACTTTTAGAAAAATTAAAGATAGATGATGCAGTAGGAGCTATCCCGGTCCACTTGATCGGAGGAATTTGGGGAACGATCGCAGTTGGAATTTTCGCCGACCTGAATCTGATCGGGCATAATGTTACCAGATCTTCTCTTCTTCTTACCCAAGTCCTAGGAATTCTTTCCGTAGGAGGATTTGCATTCGGACTTTCTTTGCTGATCTTCTATCTTATTAATAAATTTTTCCCTCTCAGGGTAGATGGGGACGAAGAAAGAATGGGACTAAACATCTCGGAGCACAAGGCAACTACCGAGTTGATCGATCTATTCTTAGCGATGGATTACCAAAGAAAGACGGGCGATCTGGCAGTGGATGTACCTGTAGAACCTTTTACCGAAGTGGGGCAAATCGCAGAACGTTACAATTTAGTTCTCGGAACGGTACGATCCACGCTTGCAGACAATGAAAAGGCAAGGGTCGAGATCGCAGATGCGTATGAAAAGGTGCGTATTGAGCAAGATAAGGCGGAAAAATTACTTTTGAATATTCTTCCGGACTCTATCGCTCAGGAATTGAAGTCAAACACAGGACTCATAGCGGATAGTTATCCGAATGTTTCCATTCTATTTGCGGATATCGTAGGCTTTACCAAAATTTCCGCGGTGATGAGGCCTGAGTCCGTCGTACGCATCTTAAACGAAGTATTCTCTCACTTCGATATTCTGGCAGAAAAGTACGGCTTAGAGAAGATTAAGACGATAGGAGATGCATATATGGCTGTAGGAGGCCTTCCTTTGCCGAATGAGGCGCATCCTTTGCTAGTCGCTCATATGGCTTGGGATATGAAGGAACTTCTTTCCAAATTCAAACTCAAAAAAATGGGTACTAAACTGCGTATGAGGATCGGGATTAATACCGGCCCGGTAGTTGCAGGAGTCATCGGAACGAAAAAATTCATCTACGATATCTGGGGAGATGCAGTAAATCTTGCTAGTCGCATGGAATCTCATGGTGTTCCGGGAGAAATTCAGGTCACAGAGTCCACAGCAGAACTCATTCGATCCGATTTTGCGTTAACAGAAAGGGGAGAGATCAAGGTGAAAGGAAAAGGTTTAGTCAAAACCTTCTTAATTAGCCATCGACTACGTTCTCCTGAAGAAAGTTTTACCGATCTAGGATACTCATTCAGCGCAACTTAAGATAGAAATGAAACATTATGAAATGTTTTAGATTGCTTTAACGAAAGAAAATGAAAAAAGGTTTTACTCTTTTGGCTCTAAGTCTTACGAGTGGAAATTTACTCTAGGAATAACGGAAAGATTCCCCAGATACAAGGAGTATCTATACCATGGTAGCTAAGAAGAAAGCAAAGAAAAAAGCCGCACCTAAGAAGAAAGCGGCAAAGAAGAAAGTAGCGAAAAAAAAGGTCGTTAAAGCCACTAAGAAGAAAGCAGTTAAGAAGAAGTCTGCGCCTAAAAAGAAAGTAGTTAAGAAAAAAGCTGCTCCAAAGAAACCGGCGCCTCGTCCTGCTGCTCCAGTTGCGACCCCAGAACCTACGCCTGCACCAAGCCTGTTCCCAACTGGCGGTTCCAGCGAAGGAGAGAGCAACATCTAATTGCTCTTTTTTCTAAAAAAACTGGTCCCGCTCCCTCTTGGGAGCGGGATATTACTCTACCTTTTACTCTTCTCCACATCCAGATTCAGCCAAAACACTCCTCCTGTTTATGCAAAAGTACTTTGTATTAACTCTCCGGAAGGTTGTGAATGCAAGTTTCCCGAAAGGGAGCAAGGAATTCGTGTATTTCATGGAGAAGCTGTCATCTTAGAAGACCCAATCTCCAAAACCGAAACCTCAAAGATACGCCGCTCTAAGGATTCCTGCATCTATCCAAGGACAAATTTGAAACCTTTGGCTTACCAACACTCATTTCGACCGATGCAGACGTCTCTGGACCATTCTCCTAAGCCTTTAGAAAGATTTCTCTCCCAAGAAGACCTGGAACGTTTGTCGGAATTCCAACCAACGAGTTTGGGAGCATATTATCCGACCTATTATCATTTAGCATTGGAAGAAGCATTTCCAGGAACAGAAGTGGCGGCATATTCTCCTTCCGGAAAAGAGATCGGCAGAGCATCCGCTACATTCTTAGAACAAGTTCGCTGGGAAGGTTCCGGAATAGCAAAGGATGGAAAGAAATACCATTTCGCAGGAGAAGGAAAATATGAACTCTATGATCTGGAATGGGGTTGGGGTGCCGGATATAATTACCAGGTGTTTCCATATCGCACCTTAGCTGTGAGTTTTAAAGATCTATGTGAAAAGATCGGGTCTAAAATTTCTTCCTGTAATAAGTCCAAGGTGATCGGTGCGCTTGCATTCATTCCCAGGATTAAAGAGAAGAAGATCAAAATGCAGAATGGAAAGTACCATGACGGGTACTTCTGTTTAAACGATACAGGGTCGCCCCTGTACATCCGAGACGATAGAATGGATATGTTTGTAGGAGTACATGGAGGAGGAAGTCCTTATCAACCCCAGGAACTTTCCAGAAATCTGTTTTTAGATGCCGGGATTGCTCCTCTTTATCCTTCCGATTGGAAATTGTACAGCTCCGAAAAGGAAAGATTTTGGTGTCCTAAGGAAAAACTTCCGCGAAATCCTTTCTCTCCCTTAGAATCGGAATGCAAACTGGATTATCACGCACAAGCTCCTGAAAAGGGGATGGAGATGAAGATCTTTTTCCGCAAGGATGGGAGTTTGGTCCGTTGTAGGACGTGATCCGGATCGATCAATGGCTACTATATTCTCCCACCCTGCAGTACCTATCTCTCTCTTTTTATTCTTCGGGAAAAAGAAGATCCCTCTAATACTTGCAGTTTTTGGAATATTCTTCTCTATTCTTCCCGATTTTGACGTAGTCGCCTTTAAATTCGGGGTTCCGTACGAAAGTGATTGGGGTCATAGAGGGTTTACTCATTCTATCTTATTTGCTTTGATCATGTCCTGTATTGTTGCATTTTTCAGGACCAAACTGAAGGCAAGCTGGCTTGCCATCTTTTTATTTTTATTCGTATCCTTGATCTCTCATGGAGTATTGGACGCAATGACCACAGGTGGTTTAGGAGTTGGGTTTTTTATCCCTTGGAGTTCTGAAAGATTTTTTTTCGAGTTCCGGCCGATTAGAGTCTCTCCTATCGGCCCTAGAAATTTTTTTACGGCGAGAGGTTGGGTTGTGATCCAATCGGAACTGATTTGGATTTGGGTCCCGGCGGTTTTGGTTTCCGGGACCGGTGTTTTAATGAGAAGGTTTGTCTTTAAAGATCGATCACTGAACCACTAAAAGATCTATCTTTCCGTGTTTATTATATTTCACGAAAGCCTTTCCTTTTTCGTAGTAGTCGTGATACTCGCCTTGCTTTCGGAATTTAGAACCCAAAAGTTTTTCCGCAGCCGGTTTAGAAGATCCAACCGTGATCCCTTGTCCCAAGCCAGGACTAGCATCTCCTACGACGTTTACCTGTACTACGGTTCCCATATCTAAGATGAACGCGGTCTCTTTGTTATCGTATTCGAAATATTCCAAGCCGCTTTTCTTATCCGTTTTGATACGAGTTGGTTTTCCCCAGTTTTTCAAAAGATCTTCTAACTTGTCTCCCGGACCTACCCCACCCACTTTAAAAGCATTCACTTCGTTTGGAGCCGTAGGAGCAGTCAGTTCAATCGAATGGATCTTGGCTAATACCTTTGCCCAACCGGAAGTGGAATCGTAATTTGTCAGATAATAACTCGCGAGTCCTTTGGACTTTGGATCTACTGCAGAATAAGATTCTACCAGTGCAATGTTTAAAATAGGGGTAAAGTTCTCATAAATATAATCAGGATCCACTTGTTGTTTTTGAGCGGTGGATTGACCGATTGTTCTCAGATACTGAGCTATCTGAGGGTTGTTCCCACTTTGAGAAGCAAGAGTTCTGATTTTCTGATCGATAGAAAGTGCGAGACGATTGAAAAGTTCCTTTGCTTCTTCTTTTTTATCCGTCCAGAAAAGAACTACTCCCAAGTTGTTTGCTAATGCAACAGTTCCTTCCGCTTGGAAAGCTTGGTTTGCAACATTAACTGCTACATCCAGATCTTTCTCGTCTGCGGAATATGAAAGTAATACCGCATAGTTAGATAGAAAGTAAGGATCGTCCGTTTTTACGATCACTTCTCTGTATGCTTTGAGCGCTCGATTGTATGCTGCCTCGTTTCCTGGAACGATCCTCATAACTGCACGTTTACTTTTGTCCGGTGGAAACACCATAGTGTCTCTGAAAGAAGGCATATCTAACACAGGCTTTAATTTTAATTCTTCGTTAGAAGCGGTCGCCATCCAAATCTTGTGCATACAAACCGCAAGAGCTTTGCTCAAATAAGTATTCTCGGGAAATTTTTTGAGTCCGTCTTCTAAGTTGGATCTTGCTTCGTCTAAGTTCCTTCCTAATTGGATATCATCGAAAGTTTTTTCCATCTTAGCTAAGAAGCTGTACAGTTCTTGTTTATCCGTCTTGAGTCTGGATAATCTCTCGTTTGGAGAAGGGTGACTGGAGAAATAATGTGAGCCGATCAATTCAGGCCTGGTTTTATCCGCTTTAGAAGAAGCTAATGCTTCTTTATAAGATTGTTCCACCTCGTTCAAGGTTTGGAGAGTGATTAGCATGAAGTCTCCGCCGTAACCTGCCTTGTCTAACAAGAACAATCCTGTTTGGTCTGCGTCCAGCTCTTGCTCTTGAGAGAATTTACTGTTTTCCAAAAATGCTTTTCCAGACGGCTCATCTTTAAGTGCATAAAACTTTTTTACACTATTGAAAACATGTCTATTATAGAAGTGAGCTAACTCGTGAGATAGGACTCCTGCGATATATCTTTCACGATGGAAGTCCAACTTTTGGGCTGCATCCGCTTCTTTTTGTTTTATTATCTCATCGAGTGAATCCAAAGCGCCGGAGTGAATGCAGAATTGTCCGCCTGCCATCGCAAACGCGTTGAAGCTAGGTTCCTTTACGATTTTATAAACTAGAGGAAAAGGAGGGTTTCCTGAATTTTTGGAAAGTTTTCCGAAAGCTTTGTCTATCGGTTTCTTCCAGCCTTTATGATCCGCGAGTACTGTCTTGGACTTGATCAGATTGGTGAACTGCACGTTACTCTGTCTTACTAACTGTGCATATAATTCCGCGTCGAATTCTCCCGGTTTACTTTGAGAAAAAATTGGGGAGCCCGAGAAGGATACTAAACCTAAAACCACCAATAATTTCAGGACATAAGGGCGAACCGAATTCGAAAGATCGATCATAAGAAAAACCTCTTGAGGAGAGAAAACTATCTGCTATTAAACGAATGTCAACTCTGAAAGGTTTAAAAAGTGAAGTGAAATTTTTTGAGCGAAAAACCGGTTTGGTGGACTTTTAAATTAGGCAGCGATGGAATGATCGATCAGAATTAAAATATTGATCAAAAATAAGTGAAGAATGCTAAAGAAGAAAAATCCCCTCGCAAATTTCGGTTCTGGGTTCTGGAACAATTTTACGGAAAGATAAAGTATGGAGATGCTCAACGCCACGGAAGAGATCATATACAGCCAACCCATGGAAGGTTCCGCCCAATAGAACGCGATCACTGATCCCACATACAGAATCGTATAAAACAAAATAGAACGTCCTGTTTCCTTTACACCTTTCACAACCGGGAGCATAGGAAAATTCGCGTCGCTATAATCTTCTTTCAAGAAGATTGCGAGCGCCCAGAAGTGAGCAGGAGTCCAGAGAAAGATCATCAGGAATAATATCCACGCAGGCAGAGGTAAAGAATTGCTAACCGCAGCATAACCTATTAGAGGCCCTACACAACCTGCTACTCCACCAATTACGATATTCTGATGAGTCCTCGGTTTTAAAAGAATTGTATAAAGAAAAACGTAAGCGAGAAGTGCTGCAAATGCACATATTGCTGTCAGCAAATTCGCAAAATAATATAAGATCCAAAATGCTGCGAAAGTCATCGCAAATCCCGCGATCCAAGCTTGAGCAACACTTATCCTTCCGGCAGGAAGTGGACGATTCGCAGTCCGTTTCATTTTAGAATCTCTGTCTATTTCTATGATCTGGTTAAAGACAAAAGATGCGGAAGACATCAAAAAAGTCCCAAGCATTGTCATAAAAACCAAAAGTGTACTTGGTGCAGAAGAGCCGCCCAGGTATAAACCCGGTACAGCAGTAGCTAATACCAGTGAACTCACCCTTGGTTTGATCATTTGGTTCCAGTCTGAAAGAAAACTATTCATTCTATTTAGGAAACCTTACTCTTAGAAAGCTCGGAAGCTCTCTGCACCCAAACTGCATACATGGATAAGAAAAGAAGAATGGCCACGCCGGTATGGGCGGCTGTCACTAATTTAGGGAGCTTCATATATACGTTTACAATTCCCAATCCTATCTGTATGAGCAGCAGAATGATCGCCGTTCTAACGTATTTTTTAGTCTCCGCGGAGAATCCTTTGAATATTCCGTAAAGGTTTATTAGAAGAATATAAAATGCAACCAAATAGGCGCCCAATCTGTGTTGTACTTGAATCTGAACTTTGGGTTCCGGGACGGAAGGTATCCATTCTCCGTTACAAGTCGGGAACTCTAAACAAGCGAGCCCTGCATAGTTGGAACTTACTCTTCCCCCTAAAATGATTTGGAAGAAGATCAACAATACTCCGATCAGCAGAGGGATTTGGTCCTTCTGCAATAAACTATTCTTTGTTAAAAACTCATTTGAATCGGTGGAATTTGCAAGATAGCGCGCTTTAAAAGTCGCGGTAACTATACAAAGTAAGAATAAAATAGCATTCAATAAATGGAGATTTACGGTAGCAGGATCCAATGAAAGAAGAACTGTCAAACCCCCCAGAGTAACTTGAGAAGCGATCAGTAGGATCCCTATGATAAAATAACCTAGAAAAGGTTTTCTAAGTTCCGGAACGATTGCGGTCCAGATAGTTCCAGCAATGAGCACAATTCCTAAAAATCCGGAATAATATCTATGTCCGACTTCCATAAAAATATTAAAATCGAAGTCCGGAAAAATTTTGCCGAAACAAAAAGGCCAATCAGGACAAGCGAGTCCCGAGTCAGTGGCTCGAACAAGCGGTCCGTACAATAAATTTAGAAAAATTAAAACTGAATACAGGACCAGAAAGAGAGAAAACTTTCTGAAATGAGAATAAGTAGAAGCGATCATTCTGTTTTTTCGGAGGATCCGAGCTCTTCTTTACCATACTTGAGCGCGATTGATTTGGGGCAAGAGATTTGATGTTTGAAAATCGAAAGCTTCCATTTTGATCTGAGACTAATTCTCATGCAAAATGCATTTTAAGATTCTGAAGAACGAACGTTCTAATACCCGACCTTCGGTCAGAAGCTTTTTATGTCCGTTCTAAATGCTTGAAAAGACTGAAAAGCAAAAACGCTTTCAAAAAAAGGACAGGTCTTCAAAACTGGTTGGTATCTTTCGCTTTTTACAAAAGTGAAACGTTTTTTTCTGATACTTTAGGAGTCATTCCATGAGCCAAAACGGAGACCATTACAACAAGGCAGGTTTTTGGACATTCGTGGTCGTATTGACCGCAAACATTCTTTATTTCGTTTATCTTACTGCGTTCCATAAAGGTGTTAAAGATTATAACGAAGTAGTTCCTTCCCACACTTCGGCAGCGAAGTAAGGAAAGAATCCGGGAATAAAACCTTGTTCTCCTCCAATCATCCGCAGCGTTTTTCTAAAGGTGCTGCGGCTCTAATTTTTTTTCTACCATTCCTATCCGTTCTATCCTTCGATACCGAAAGAGAACTACCTGCGCATGCAGTTCCTCCTGAGCTCGAAGGTGTAGGTCTGGAAGAAAAATTAGGAAACCATATAGATACTAATTTATCTTTCGTAGATGAGCAAGGTAAACAAGTCCGCATAGGCGACTATCTGAAAGAAGGAAAGCCGCTTCTTCTAACCTTAGTATATTATAGATGTCCTACTCTCTGCAGTCTTTATCTAAATGAGATCTCAACCGCTCTCAAAGAACTGAATTTAGAAGTCGGAAAAGAATTTAATTACGTAGCAGTAAGCTTCGATCCGAAAGAAAAACCTGATCTTGCAAAAGCGAAAAAAGAAGTATATGTGAAAGATTATGGAAGAGGGGACGGCTCCGGCTGGAGTTTTTTAACCGGAAACGATCCTGAAATAAAGGCTTTGGCTTCCAGCCTAGGTTTTACCTATAAATGGAATCCTTATAACGATCAATGGGTGCATGTTTCCGTTGCCTATGTGATTACCCCGGAAGGGCAAATTTCCAGGTATTTAAAAGGCATTCCGATGGAAGAAAGGACTCTCAGATTATCTCTCGTAGAGGCTGGAAACGGTAAAATCGGCGATTTGACTGACAGTGTTGCCCTTTTTTGCTTCCAATTTGATCCATCCAAAAATAGGTATACATTATACGCATTCAATATCATGCGAATCGGCGGTTTTCTCACCGTCGTTATCCTTGCAGCGTTCTTATTCCGCTTTTGGAAGAAACAAAACTCGTCTAGTACAGTATAAAAAAAGGAAGGAGTGATTTCGATCCGATGAACTGGTTCTCTTTTATTACGGCGACAAGCTTCATGCCGGTTCCAGCGACTAAAGAATCGGGAGATGTAGACAACCTCTATATCTTTCTTCTTGTTTCGGGCCTTATCTCTTTTATCATTCTCATTGGGGGAATGGTAATATTCATTTTCAAGTATAGAAGGAAATCTGAAGATCAGAAAAGTGCTTACATCACGCACAACACTCTTGCTGAGTTTCTTTGGTCCTTCATACCTTTCGTGATCATGATGGTCATCTTCGCTTGGGGATGGAGCGTGTTTCATGATCTTCGCCGAGTCGGAGAGAAAGGTGATGTTGAGGTTCACGTTACTGCTCGTCAGTGGGCTTGGACTTTCAAATACGCGAATGATATCGAGATCAATAGCCCTAGCGACAAAAAGTTAGTAGCTGACGATCCGGATTCTACTCTTCTCAAACCTGAGGTCGTGGTAGTTCCGGTTGGCAAAACCATTCGTTTCATTCTTACTTCAGATGACGTTCTGCATAGCTTCTATGTTCCTGCATTCAGGAACAAAATGGATGCGGTTCCCGGCAGAAGAACTACTTTCACTTTCACTCCGATTGAGAAAGGGGACTTCACAGTATTCTGTACAGAGTATTGCGGAACTAAACACTCCAATATGATGGCTACGATTCGTGTGGTGGACGGAGAGCAATTCGCTGCTTGGCAGGCCGAAAAACTCGCTGCTTCTGCCGGCGCGAGCACAAGAGGACCTGCGGAAAGGGGAGAAGCTCTTTTCAAAGGAAGCCTTGGATGTAGCGGATGTCACTCCATCGATGGATCCAGGATTGTTGGACCGACCTTCAAAGGTCTTTATGGCAATAAGAGAGAATTCGCAGACGGTTCTTCCGTAACTGCGGACGACGCTTATATCAAACAATCCATCCTTGTTCCTACAGCTAAGATCGTAGCTGGATTCCCTCCTGCGATGTCTTCCTTTCAAGGAAGGATCAAAGAGGACGAGATCAAGGACATCATCGAATTCATTAAGACGCTTAAATAGGATTACGGACAATGGCCCACGAGCAACATAATTACCTGAATCACCAAAAGGGGATTTGGTCCTGGCTTACTACCTTAGATCATAAGCGTATCGGGATCATGTACTTTATCGCGATCATGAGCTTCTTCTTCTTAGGAGGAATTTTCGCTTTATTAGTT
Organism: Leptospira licerasiae serovar Varillal str. VAR 010; assembly: GCF_000244755.1. NCBI lineage: Bacteria > Pseudomonadati > Spirochaetota > Leptospiria > Leptospirales > Leptospiraceae > Leptospira > Leptospira licerasiae. Next base: position 782,921 of record NZ_AHOO02000005.1, read on the forward strand.
CGCGCAGAATTATTCACACCGGGAAAGACCCTTTTTTCCGCAGACGTTTATAACAGAATGATGACCTACCATGGAGCCATTATGGTGTTCATGGTAATCGTTCCTGGTATTCCTGCAATTTTCGGAAACTTCGTTCTTCCGATCATGATCGGAGCAAAAGACGTAGCTTTCCCTAGATTGAATCTAATGAGCTGGTACATGCTAATGATCGGCGCTGCGATCACCGGCTCCACTCTGTTTATGCAAAACGTAGATACCGGTTGGACCTTCTACACTCCATATTCTTCCATTAAAACTGGAATGGGTGTGATTCCGATGGTTCTCGGAGTATTCATCATTGGATTCTCCTCCATTTTGACCGGTTTAAACTTTATCGTAACCACTCATAAATTAAGAGCACCTGGAATGACCATGAACAGAATTCCTCTCATGGTTTGGGCGCTTTATTCGACTGCGATCCTCCAAGTATTGGCAACTCCAGTTCTTGCGATCACTCTGCTTCTACTTGTTGCGGAGAAAACTCTCGGAGTGGGGATTTTCGATCCTCAGTTAGGAGGAGATCCGGTACTGTTCCAGCACTTCTTCTGGTTCTATTCTCACCCTGCGGTTTATATTATGATCCTTCCTGCGATGGGAGTGATTTCCGAGTTGGTTGCTACTTACTCTCGTAAAGTAATCTTCGGATATACTGCAATTGCTTATTCTTCCTTAGCGATCGCTGGGGTTTCCTTCTTAGTATGGGGACACCACATGTTCGTTTCAGGACAATCCGAGTTTGCGGGTGTTCTTTTCTCCTTTATCACAATGCTGGTAGGGGTTCCTACTGCGATCAAGTTGTTCAACTGGATCTCGACAATGTATAAAGGAAGCATTCGTCTGGATGCTCCAATGTTATACGCGATCGGGTTCATGTTCTTATTCACCATCGGCGGTTTGACCGGAGTGTATCTGGCTTCCACCGGTATGGACGTTCACTTCCACGATACCTACTTCGTAGTGGCTCACTTCCATTATGTGATGGTTGGTGGAACTCTGATGGCTCTTATGGGAGCATTGATCTACTGGTTCCCTAAAGTTACCGGAAAAATTTACAGCGACGTACTCGGAAGAATTTCCTGGGTCTTTATCTTCTCAGGATTTAACGTTACCTTCTTCCCTCAATTCATCTTAGGAAATATGGGAATGCCTCGTAGATATTACGATTATCTTCCTACATTCACCGAATTAAACCAAATGTCGACTTTCGGATCTTGGTTGATCGGAACGGGATTTTTGATCGGACTTTTCGGAGTGATTCATGCACTTCTAAAAGGAAAAGAAGCAGGCAATAATCCTTTCGGAGGAAAAACTTTGGAATGGACTATTCCTTCTCCTCCTCCACACGAAAACTTTGAAAAGACCCCAGTACTAACCGGAGGGCCATATGAGTACCGCTAATCACACAGGTGGTTTTCATCACGCGCATCATTTCGATAGCGCAGAACATCAATACGAGTCTTCCAAACAAGGGATCTGGTTATTCCTTGTTACGGAAATCCTGATGTTTGGTGGATTATTCGTAGGATATTCCATTTATCATTCTCTATATCCTCAAGTTTTTCATGCGGGAAGTAAGCAACTTTCCGTTGTCTTGGGTGCAGTGAACACGGTAGTTCTTCTATTCAGCTCCTTCACAATGGCGCTTGGAATTAACTATGTGCAAAGAGGTATGAAAAATAAGGCGATCATCGCTCTTGCAGTGACTATCGCTTGTGCTGCGATCTTCATGGTCGTAAAGTTTTTCGAATACACTCACAAGTTCCACGTAGGTACGGTTCCTGGAAAATACGCTTACACTGAAGAGTTAAGCGCTTCCGGCGAAAAGGTAACCAAAGTAGGCGCACTACTTGCCGAAGCTAACAAACTTAGTGTAGCAGAAAGAGAACACAAACTTCATCTGGACGAGACTGAATACGAACACCTTACCCTTTTGGAAAAAACCAAAAACTGGCCTTTGTTCTTCGGATTCTATTTCGTAATGTCAGGTATTCACGGTTTGCACGTTCTTGCAGGTGCATTCCTGATCTTTTGGGTACTTTTGAAAGTGATCAAAAACCAAGTTGGTCCTGAATACTACACTCCAGTCGAAGGAGTAGGTCTATTTTGGCACGTAGTTGACTTGATCTGGATTTACCTCTTCCCTCTTCTTTATCTGGTGGGATAGGTTAGAATTACCAAGCAAGAGACCGAAAGGCCTATTGCGAAAAAGCCGGGGCGCTCGCTCCGGCTTTTTTATTTTCTGCACCAAACTGAGGACTTAAAAAAACTGCAAAGAAACGGCAAATCCTGCCGATATTTGAAAAGAGACAAGTTTTCCCGGACGCAATATGCAAAATATAGATTATTCCAGAAGACTGAGACAATCCGGAACCAGAGGTCCGGCTCCACGTCAGGGAGAGTCTTTTCCTACCGTGCAAACCATCCAGCATGTGAGGGGAGGAAATTCTCCGATCCGTTCTTTCCCAAGCTCCAGATCCATTTTTTTGGTTTTGGTGGGAGCCATTTCACTTTTTACAGGCGGAGTAGTAGTCGGTCTTAGATTGGATCAGAAGGAGCAAGCATTTGCTCAAAACGAAACCCAATCTTTTTATAATGCGGGAAAAAACGTTAGAACGGAACAATCAGTAGAAGAGAGAGAAAATTCTTCTTCCGAAAACGTAAGCTCCAATGTTACGGAAAGTTCTACTGAAACTTCTTCTTCTCAAAACTCGAGCAAAAATCCTGGTCTCAAATTTCCGGCAAGATCGGATAAGGAAAATTATTTCCTATCTATCCCGACCGAAGACTCTGTAGAGGCGATGGAAATTGGAAAAAAATTGCTTAGAGCAAAACCGGAATTCCAAGGAAGATTTTTCAGATCCAAAGACGGAGAATTATTTTTAGGATACTTTTACGGAAAAGAAGAAGCTGCCAAGGCGCTGGAATCCATTCGTCCTCTGAATGATCCGATTTTTCACAAAACTTCCATTCACAAACTTCAATTTTGATCTGAATTTTCGAACAAAGTTCAGATCTGAGCTTAAACTCATTTTTTCCTTGACTTTGCCTCAAAATTTGCTATATTTTTGGGCAGAGTTTTAACGGAAGTCTTAATACTAATTGGCTGGCAAAAAGAAACAATCTGGCTACGATCATGGCGTAGGTGACTACGTCGTATATCCGATCCACGGGGTAGGTGAAATCACCGAAATCGCTAAAAAGGTTATCCTGGGAAAGAAAAAAGAGTGCTACGTAATGGAAATCCAGGGTAGCAAGATGAAGGTGATGATCCCGGTCGATAAAGCAAAGCAGGTCGGGATTCGACCGATTATCGACAAGAAGGATATCAAAAAAGTTATCAATCTACTCAAGAAAGACGAGGTCGATACTGAAGAGGACTGGAAGATCAGGTACCAAAACAACCTGAACAAAATAAAGTCCGGATCGATTTTCGAAGTGGCGGATGTGTGCAGGAATTTATTCCGCAGGGCAAACGGTAAAGAACTGTCCATCATGGAACGGAAATTGTACGAAAGTGCGTACAATCTAGTTAAGATGGAAGTCGCCCTAAGCAAAGGAGTTTCCCAAGAAGAAGCTGGGAACCTTGTGTCAGATGTTCTAGCTAGTACATTCGCTCCGGGAGAAAGAGTTCCCGTAGCAGCAGTCGACATAGACGAAGAATAATTTCCGATAAAACTCGAATCTTATTTAAAAGGATTTGAGTTATGGCGTATTTTTATAAAGGTCTAACGGCCGTCTTACTCTCCTTAGTGTCGTTCTTTGTAACGCAAAAGCAAACTCAAGAGTTTGTATTTTCAGGCTCCAGTGCAGGGCTTGTACTCGTTATTTCTCTCGTACTTTTGTTCGGTGAAACTAAACTATTTCCAAAACTTCGCGGAGACGTTATTTTTTGTGTAGGCGTGGGTGCATTATTAGGATTCGCCCTAGCTTGGTTTATTGGAACTATCATTCGTTTCGAGGAATTGAATCTTGCATTGTACCTGATCCTAGGTCTTTTCGGAGCTAGAGCAGGTAAGTCATTTGCAAAAGAACCTGGCCTTTCCGTATTCGGAGGCGGCGCTTCCGGACCTACTTCCCTAGTAGATCCATTCGGTGTTGCTTCTATCGGTAAAGACGAAGTCAGAGACAAAATCCTGGATACTTCCGTTGTTATCGACGGAAGGATATTAGATATTGCTGATACACATTTTATCGACGGACCTCTCATTCTACCTAACTTCGTATTGAGAGAGATCCAGTTGATCAGTGATTCTTCTGATCCGATCAAAAGAGCGAGAGGACGCCGAGGTTTGGAGATGTTGAACAAGCTCCAAAGAAAAGGTTCTATCGAAGTTAAGATCACTTACAAAGATTATTCCGATACTAGAGAAGTGGACGCTAAGTTGATTAAACTAGCTAGAGACACCGGCGGAAAGATCGTAACTAACGACTTCAACCTCAACAAAGTTGCAGAACTCCAAGGAGTAAAAGTCCTAAACTTGAACACCTTGGCTAACGCATTAAAACCTGTCGTCCTTCCTGGAGAAGAATTAGCTATCCAAGTCATCAAAGAAGGAAAGGACGAAAACCAAGGTATCGGCTATCTAGAAGACGGAACCATGGTAGTGATAGAGAACGGCGGACATCTAGTCGGAAAAGAAGTGAAAGTTACTGTTACTTCTATCATACAAACTGCAGCCGGAAAAATGATATTCACCAAGGCCAACGGAAACAGTGGCTTTGATAAAAGTGAACGCGCCCCTGAAAAAGAAAACAGAGGCGGTAAGGGCGGAGAACGCGGAGAAGATCGTGGAAATAGATACGATCGTGGGGACCGAGGAAACGAGGAAAGAGGTAACCGTAAAGATTACCAAAACAAAAACCAGGGCCGCGGCAATTACCAAGACAGAGGCGATAAAAACGAGAATAAGGGAGATGATTTCGGAAATCGTAAAGACTTCCAAGATCAGCAGCAACAACAGCAATAACCCGCCCCTAAAGAGACAAAATGCGGGTCGGATTTAGGAGTTGCTTCCAAATTCGACCCGGTTCCGAATTGACGGTATCTCACTCCGAAAAAAAATTGAAATACGATCTCAGCAAGGAGAGCCAAATGCAGGCCCAGACGCAAGTGAAGGGACTGAAGGAGCTCGGTTTAGAGCCCTCCGAAGTCTTCCATAACCTTTCATACGACGAAATTTTCGAACACGAAAAAAATAACGGGGAAACGGTAATTTCCTCTAACGGAACCATGATGGTAGATACCGGTATTTTTACCGGACGTTCTCCGAAAGATAAATACTTCGTAGATGAACCTTCCTCTAATAAGAATATCTGGTGGGGTCATATTAACTTTAAAGCTTCCGAAGCGGTTTTCGAAGAACTTTATCAGAAATGTGTAAACTACCTGAACGGAAAAAAACTCTACGTATTCGACGGATATGCTGGAGCGAACCCTGAGACCAGAATCGGTCTTCGAGTAGTTTCTGAAAAAGCTTGGCAGCATCACTTCTGCACCAACATGTTCCTTCGCCCTACTAAGGAAGAGTTGGCTAACCTTCTTCCTGAATTCACTATCATCAATGCTTGCGGAGTGAAGAACGAAAAATACAAAGAGCATGGCCTGAACTCGGAAGTATTCGTGATCTTCAACCTAGCAAAAAAACTTTGTATCATCGGCGGAACCGAGTACGGCGGAGAAATGAAGAAGGGTATCTTCTCCGTAATGAACTACAAGTTGCCGTTACAGGGAATTCTTTCCATGCATTGTTCCGCGAATATCGGGAACAAGAATGGCGACACCGCTTTATTCTTCGGACTTTCCGGAACAGGTAAGACTACTCTTTCCACCGACCCGAACCGCAAACTGATCGGAGACGATGAGCATGGTTGGGACGATAACGGAATTTTCAATATCGAAGGCGGTTGTTACGCGAAAGTAATCAACCTGGATCCTAAGACGGAGCCTGAAATTTTCGAAGCGATTAAAAAAGACGCTCTTTTAGAGAACGTAGTTTACGACGAAAAAACGAAAGTTGTAGATTATACTTCCGCTGCTAAAACCGAAAACACCAGAGTTTCCTACCCGATCTACCACATCAAAAATATCCAAGTTCCTTCCAAAGGCGATCATCCTAAAGTGATCATCTTCTTGACTTACGATGCATTCGGAGTTCTTCCTCCGGTTTCTCGTTTGTCTATCGAACAAGCAATGTATCACTTCTTATCAGGTTACACTGCAAAAGTTGCCGGAACTGAAAGAGGTGTTAAAGAGCCTACCGCTACTTTCTCCGCTTGTTTCGGAGCTGCGTTCATGACACTTCACCCAACTGTTTATGCTAAGTTGTTGGGAGAAAAAATGCGTAAACACAATGTGCGCGCATACATGATGAATACAGGACTTGTAGGTGGAGCTTACGGAACTGGTAAGAGGATGAACCTTCCTTCTACTCGTAAAATTATCGACGAGATTATGAACGGAAACATCGATAAATCCGCTTTCACAAAGCACCCGATCTTCCAAGTTGAATATCCTAAAACCGTAGAAGGTGTGGATAGTTCCATCCTGGATCCTCGCGAGGCTTGGGCTGATAAGGCTGCATACGATGAGTCCTCTAAGAAGCTTGCAGGCATGTTTATTGAGAACTTCAAAAAATATGCAGAAGGTTCCAAAGACTTCGACTTCACAGCGTTTGGACCTCAGTTAGGCTAACAGCTTTAAAAAGTCGGATTTATTTCCGGAGGAGTAAGTGGGATTTTCACTTACTCCTTTTTTATGCCCTCTTAGTTTCGGTAAGTTGTTGACAAACCGTTGTGCGGCGCATAATCATCATACAATATATAGGATCAAAAGTATGGAAAAGGAAATCAAAGAAGCGCTGAATTTCGCGATCGGAGCGGCAAAAACCCTGAGGGAACAAGCGGACAGTATTCTTTTAAAAGTGGAAAAAGAATTTAAAGAACTCTCCGCAAAAGGTTCTCAAGATCAAAGCGAAGTTGCAAATAATCTTAGAAAGTATATCGAAGACGCATTACGTTCCGTGGAAGGTCTTGCTGGCCAAGTTAATTCCAAAGTAGAAGAAGCGAAAAAAGAATTCGGTAAGAAAAACTCTAACGACTGAGATCTCACTACTTTTCGTTTTTAATCTTCCCCACCAATCCAAATAGATTTTTACAATTAAAGCCTGGGATCATCCGATTCCAGGCCCAACCATTTCGCCAATCGTTCTTTAAAAGAGATCGGAGGAGGACTTTCCATATCCAATTCGAAAGAAGTATTCCATAAGGAGATTCCCTGTTCGAATTTGATCTTCAGGATTTTGAGAATCATCTCTCTCGAACTAGTAAACCATTCGGAAGAAGGGATACCTTTTTCGATTAAGTAACCTTCTATCAGATCTATACTTCTATAATCCGAAGAAAGTGCAGAATAAGAAAAAGAATCATCTGCAAATTCGGAAAATACATTCTCCCATTCATCTGCAAAATTTCTTTCTTTATTCCTACAATCATAGGCTTGGCAGATAGAAGCTCCGTAAAAGGAATAATTCTGGCTACGAGGATCTCCGGTGTAAACAGGATGGATCATGCAGCCTATTCTGCTTCTGACATTTGTCTCCGGAGAATACCCATTTATTTCTTCCGTAAGCATTCCTAAAAAAGGGCAGTTATAGGTAAGCGGATCTTTCTTAACGTAATTTTTTTCAGCTTCTTCCCTTACCTTTCTGAATTCGGCCATTGTATAAGGTTTCGAGAAGTCCACTGACTCTTTAAAAGTTTCGGTCCTTTCTTTCAGGATAGTTCTGAATTGGTCCGGCTTTAATTCAAGATTGAATAATCCGCAGCAGGCTCCGCAGGAAAACGGAACGTTTGCGGAAGGTTGGCAAAGCCCCACTACTTATAAACCGCCGTGAGGCAAATTCCCTGCTTTAGAAGGGAGAAATCCCAAGAACGCGAGTTCTAATTCTTTGGTCTCGGGATTTTCCACTATATTACAGTTTAGAGGGAATATCTGCATTCTATCTTCGTGAAAAACGATTACCTTTCCTCTATACTTTTCTATCTGCTCTCCTATAAAATCTTGTTTGATCATAGGAGCAGCTACTAAGGAGGATTCGGGTTTTAAACCGCGGAAGAATAGATGATTATTCGAGTTTGTAGAAACTAAGAAAACGCTGATCCTTTCTAGCTCCTCTAACTCTGTCAGAAGGTTTTCGAAATAATACTGGAATGTGATCAGATATCCGTCAGCTGATTCAGGTTGGATCTGTCCTTTGGAATATAGATCAATCCATTGGATCATCTTAGAGATAGTATCCTTGTTAGCGAAAAGTATTTCAGGTAGATCGGTAACGACAGGAGTTATCTCCAATTTCCTGAAGTCATGAAGGCATTGGAATATCAGTTCCCACCATCTTTCCGTATTATACGCATCGTCCGGATTATTCGGGATGTATTTTCCTAATGAATGATTTTGGTGATCGCTAAATAATATTCCGCCGATCACTTTGGAAAACTCCTCAAAAGCAAAGATCAGATACTCCATCAATTGATAGGAAGTGAGCGATTCTTCTTTTTGTTTTTCAGTGAATTTGTAATAGGATGCCGCAATCGGGTTAGGATAAAATTTGAATATTAAAGAAGGATTAATTATTTTATGAACAGGTTTACCTTTTGCGGGATCGGAAACCACTCTGATGATCGGCTGCCCGTGCAAACTGTAATTGGTCCAAGTTAGATCGCTAGGATCGTAATTCCTTCTGGCGTGTTCTTTTGCAAGATACAAGGACTCGCCTATACTTCTATCTGCAAATAAGTTCGTATAAAATTGGATCGTGAAATCGATCGTATTTTGATTGTCTGCGATTTCCCAGTTAGTACCGATAAAACTTTTGATCCCGGACATCAAAAAGGATCCGGCAAAATTGTTCATTAGATCCGCGTTCAGATTTCTGGTCGCGCTCTTGTTGGATTGGCAGGAGTTGGAGAATACCATATCGGTATTGAATCCTGAGTTTTTGATCTCTCTTGCTTTCAGGATCTTTCCTTCAGAGATTAGCCATCCGTTTTCCAAAGGATCGTCTGAGAAGTAAAGATGTCCAGAGTAATGGATGATATTCTTTCCTTTGATGAGGGAAAGAAGTTTTAATTTAGTAACCTGACGCCCGCCGATAAATTCTATCTCTAATCTGGAACTTGGTACCTTCTCGCTTAGGACCCTAAAGATCTGCTCTCCTTCTTTTTGGGCCCATTCTAGATCCTCGGTTGGATCCGCAATGATGAGCATCCTGAGCTTCTCCTTCTCTTTGAAGGCGCCGCTACTGGATTCTCCTCTTACGGTTTTCCCTATATAGAATTTGTCCGAGAGAAAACAAGTACCATCATGTAGGAGTTCCCACGGGATCACTCCTAACTTAGGATCTATATTAAAGTGAAGGTATTTTTCAGTAGTAAGTCTGAGTTTTTCTTGGATGGCAGCAGGGAAAAACTGATCGTAAAAAGTCTCTCCCAAGATCTTTAGATCGTGAAGAATGTCCGTTTCTAAAGTCGGGGTCTGTGCCGATTTTTGGTGGATCGCAACGGAAACACGAACTAAGTTTTCGATTTCCTTAATATACTCTAAGATTAGGTCTTCGTCCATTGTGGACTGAAGATGCGATTCTGATCCGCTGCCGGAACTATCTAGGATATTGAATACGTTTACGGCACCGACTCTGTCTATGATTAGGTTCAGCATTGGATCTAAAAACTGCGCCTAAGAAGTTTCCTCGCCGTGACATAAGAGTCAGGAAGGAAACTGGTTACAACGCTCTTAATCCAAAAGGATAAAGAGATCTATGGATTTAGACAAGTCTTTTCCCTGAAACTCTACTGTGTACTTTCCTTCTCTCAATCCGGAGAAATTAGTGATCCCTTCGGAGTTGAATTGGTTGGAAAGTATGAATCTTCCGTCCTTAGAAAGATTTACTCTTTGGAAATCTTCCGGTCTTGGACATTCGATTTTGACACTTAAGTAAGCAGTTTCTTCGGTTTCTTGTACGACTTGGTAAGTGAACTTGCAGTCCTTATCCATTTTTTCTTCAAATACGATGAACTCGGAAGAAGAAGGCGATTTAGCTACTGCAGAACGCATAGCAGGCGCATAATCTACACGAGTATTGATTTGAAGAGTTTCGATCAGGCTTCCGAAAAGTTGTGCTCCGGATTTTCCTAATTTAACTACGATGGATTCTTTTCCTTGTGCCTTACGGGCTAATTCCATTTCCACATATCTTTTCAGATATTCTGGAAAGGGTTTAACCTGCCATCCTTCGTTTAGTTCGGCCTTATTCAGATCCAAGTCCTCTTGGAAGGATTGGAAAGAATGTTTACGTGAAGCTGAATCGAAGTAGGACTCGCCGGCAGCTTTTAGACTAGCCTGGAGAGCTTCTTCCATTCTAATAAGTTCGTTTTGTAGTTCGGTGTCTTTTTCTAGTTTAGTCAGAACTTCAGGTTTCCCTTCGAATAGTGACTGGATGATTTCTGGCACCGAGTTTTCGCGGTTGGATTCCATTTGAGTAAGATTCTCCAATAGGTTTTAAGACGATTCTTTCTACTCAGACAATTCGGAAAATTTGAGTTTTTTTTGTATTTTTTCGATCAATCTGAGTAATGTAACGCTCACATTTCCTTCGGTTATCCCTAAAAGGTCAGCAACCTCTCTGTACGGGGTTCTTGCTAGGAAATGGCCTTTTTTGCGTTTTTCTAAGAGTTTTTTCCTTTGTTCGTATTTCTTCTTTAACGCTTGGGAAGTTTTATCTACTTCTTGAGGGAGTAAGGGCGCTTTTTTAACAGTTATAGTCTGTTTTTCTTTCAGCTCTAGAATATTTAAATATAGAGACGTAATCTTGTCTTCCATACGTATATTCTCTTCTTCCCGCTTGGAAAGTTCGGAGCGAAGACCTAAAATTTTCTTTTTAATTTCCTCTACACCAAGATTCGTTTTTTCGATCAGGAATTGGATCTCTTCCTCGTCTAGGTTGAGATAATATATATAGGAAAGTTTAAAAATGACTCTCTTCTCTACGCCGATCTCTCCCAATACCTGGTGGAAATGTTTGGTCAGTTCCTGGGCTTCTTCCACTAGATCCGGGCGAAGATCCGGTTCGTCTTCGATTGTGGCGTATTCTTTTCCTTCCTTGTTGATCTTTCCAAGGTTGGTCATTTTCAGCTCTCGTTTGGTCCTTTGCCAATCAATGAGCATATTACGTAGAACGGAATAGAACCACGTTCTAAAACTTGATTTACCTTTGAAGCTAGAGAATCTGGCTCCGGTTTTCAATCTTTCGAACGCGTATAAGAAGAAATCTCCGGCGTCATCTTCACTAAGGTGAAAAATCTTCATCGGAAAATTGTAAATATCTTCGGAATAGGACTCGAAGAATAACTTGAGGGCGGCCTCGTCTCCTTCCCCGCAACGGGTAACTAGGTCGAGGGTTTTATCCTTTGACAAATTCATTCTTTATGTAACCTTGCACCTGAGAGCCAACGATATGAGACGTAGTATATCCCTCGGAATTATCTTGGCCGCGTTCCATCTAAGCACCTTTGCGCAAAACGATAAAGTAATAAATTTTCTTTTCCCGGTGAAAACCGACGGAATCGAGAACAAGGTCACCTCCGTATTCGGAGAATCCAGGGGGGACCATTTCCATAACGGAATGGACATCGCTTCTACTGGAGAACCGGTTTTGGCAATGGCAGAGGGAAAGATCCTCTATTCACGGTTTGGCGAAGACGATCCTTTTGGGGAAGAATTCGGTACAGGAAACTCAGTGTGGCTGGATCATGGAAATGGGACGTACTCTTCCTATTACCATTTAAAAGACGGACGGCTTCCCGGTTTATTAGAAGAGCGTCTAGTTGCCGCGGGGGAAAAGATCGCCTACACCGGAAACACAGGTCACTCCAGCGGTGCCCACCTCCATTTCGTCTTACTTAAGGATTTTGGAAAGATCATCCAGGACCCTATGAAGGTTTTGCCTATCGTGGAAGATGAAAATCCTCCAGTGATCGGAAATTTACTCATTCATCAGGACGAATATAAATACAGTCAGGTAAATGACGGGGACAATATCAATATATCTCGTGCATTTCCGGTGACAGTCGGCATCCAGGACGCCGGAAAAAAACCCGGCCAGAGAAGGGGTGTTTCTCAAATCCAAGTTTCCTTGAACGGTCAATTATTAAAGAAAGCTAGCTTCTCCAATCTACATTATGAAAAAGGAGAATGGAAAAATTCGGAAGGTTTTCCTTTTTCAGACCTTTATTATAAGGACCAATATTTGGTAGGTAATTTGGATTTTCGTAATGGAGAAAATGTGATCAAGGTTTTGGCTTGGGACTTCCGCCAGAATCTTACAGAAAAAACATTCACTTTCTACGTAAATCGCATCCGTTAACCGTCCAATAAGCCATTCGATCCGCTCTTTCGGAAAATAGGGTGCCCTTATGTTTGAGATCATAGATATCCCAGGTCTGCCTCGCAAAAAATTTCTTTTAGGGATAACGATTGTAGTCGGCTTTATGTCAGCCGCAATCTTGGGCTTTGAATTTTTAACAGGAAATCATACATTCAGGCCCGGCTACACAGTTGCAGGGATCACTTCTATCTTATGCTGTTTTTTACTTTATAAATCCAGATATAAAGAAGCAGTTTATCTTTCTTCCTTTTTGTTTGCCTTGGCATTGGGACTTGGAGTTGTTTACGGTCCAGGCGTAAAAAATGCGGCTGTTTGGTTTCCGGTTTTAGTTTTTTTTCAACTCTACTTTTTCAATCGTAAGATGGCCCTTCTTGCTATGTTCTATTGTTTAGGGCTTATCTTTTGGAAGACAGGTATTCCGATCGGATCTAGCGGCAGTGAAATTTATACCGACTCGATTGCGTCACTTTGTATTCTAACGTTATTCGCCATTTTAATAGGAGCAAATTTGGATAAGTTGATCTTGGACAAAGATGTTCTTTTAAAAGAGCTATCTCATCGGGTCAGGAATAATATGCAAGTGATCTTGGAGATGGTTTCCTTTCTGAAAGATTCGGAACATTCTATGGAAACTAGAAATGTTTTGCAGATTCTAGAAAGAAGAATATTGGCTCTTGCTTCCGTTCACGCCGTTTCACAAGACGCCGAACATATTCAAAGTGTATCGATCGGAGAAGTGATCGAAAATTATCTGAATCGCATCGTTTCCAAATACAAAGCTTTGCCTAACTTGGATCCGGTGGCAAAACATTATCAACTGGATGTAAAAGAAGCAAATCTTCTTCTTTTGGTTTTAGGGGAGATAGTTTCCGCAACTTCCGAATCTGTTACGAACCACGTGGAAGATCTGAAGATCAGTTTTAGGAATCCTACCGTCAAAACTTTGGAGCTACAAGTAGAAGGGGCAAATTTGATGGAAGGGGATTGGAGCCGTTTTTCTAGAGATTTGCTCAGTCATTCAGGCGGGGATCTTAAAGTAGATCCGAGCGGTAATGGAAAAGTTTCGGCCAGTTTGGTAACTTTAAAAAGATAACTTTAAGTTCTATTTTTCCAATCTTCCGAATGAATCCTGTAAAGTACATGAGTTCTAAGGGGAGATCCTAATTTCACTCTGGGATGTTCGAATTCTCCGGAATAACTGAACCCTAAACTATTCATTACTCCTCTAGAAGGGTGATTGATCCTTGAAGTAAAAGAAACGATATCTTTTACGCGGAGATTTTCGAATCCAAATTTTAAAACTTCTGCAGCGGCTTCTTTTGCGTATCCTCTTCCCCAAAAGTTTTGGTTCAATCTCCAGCCTATTTCTATGGCAGGTGTGAAGAATGAGTTAAAATTCGTGTTCATAAGCCCGGTGAATCCGAAAAAATTTCCGGAAGACTTTTCCTCTAAAGCGAATAGTCCGAATCCGTATCTTTCCCAATGTTTGTTAATACGAAGAATGAGTGTTTCCGTTTCAGATTTATTGAGTAATTTTGGAAAAAATCTCATTACACTCGGATGTGAATTCATTCTGGAAAAAGGTTCCAGATCGGAGGCTTGCCATTTTCTTAATACTAGGCGGGAGGTTTCTAACATTTGCGGACCGAAAAAGCAGGATCGACTGGAGACCGTGGAAAGACTTACATCTTAACTGCTTGTCTTGTTCCGTTTGTTCCGTAGAGTCTTACATTATCTCCGAAACTTTCGTAAACGGTTTCTTCTCCCAGTAGTGTAACCAATCGATTCATTAATTCCGGATTCGGTTGTACGGAATAATGATTATGAGCACGGATTACTTTCTTTTCCTCGTCTCCGGATATCAAATGGAAATACACTTGGGAATTTCCCTGATAGGCTGCGAGTAAGGTATGAAGTTGGCCGATTATATCCGGCATTTTTCTATGTCGGTCTCCTAGTTTGATATGAAGCGCCTTCTCCATTTTGTCTTCGATGGTGGCATCGTTTAAAATCTCGAAGCTATTTACTTTGATCTGCCCTCTGAGCTCCGATTCTCCCGCTTCTATCCTGTCCAGGTCCCCTTTTAGAAATACTGCTTGGTCTTCTTTGATGATCTCTTTGAACTTTTGATATACTTTCGGGAAGGCCACACATTCGATTTCTCCAGTGCGATCTTCCAGTTTGAAATTTACGAATTCTTCTTTTTTCTTGGTGAACTTGATCTTTAAAGAAGTTAGAATTCCGACTACTTCTACCTTGTTACCTGCTTTGATATTATCCAAGGTTTCGATAGGGACAGAGTTCAGACTTTTTAAGTGACCTTTATATTTATCTAATGGATGCCCGGAAAGGAAAAGACCCGTAACGGATTTTTCTCTTCTGAGTTTTTCTTCCATCTCCCATTCGTCTGCGTCTTTCGGAAGTTTTAATTCGTAGCTAAGCCCGCTATCTCCGAAAAGCGAGAATTGGCCTTCTCTAGATCTTTCCTGTTCTTTTTGCGCAAAAGAAACTAAACTATCCATAGACTCAAATAAACATTTTCGAGTGTAGCCGAAAGAATCTAAGGCGCCACCTTGCACTAACGCTTCGAGAATTTTTTTATTTAATACTCGAGTGTCTATATTGGTCATGAACTCGGTGATCTCTTTAAATCCTCCGAGATTTTTTCTGGCCTGGATAATATTTTCTGCAGCGCCTTCTCCTACTCCTTTCATTGCGGAGATCCCGAAACGAATTGTTTGGTCATCGATTACGGAGAAGGATACATCGGATTCGTTTACATCCGGAGTTAAAACGTTGATCCCCATTTCACGGGCGTTATTGATATATTTTGTAATGTCGGTCGTTTTGGAATGATCTCCGGCGAGCAATGCGGCCATATACTCGGTCGGATAATTTGCCTTCATATAAGCGGTTTGATAGGTGACTAACGCGTAAGCCACGGAGTGGGATTTGTTAAATCCGTATCCTCCGAATTTTTCCAGCTGATCAAAGAGTTCTTCTGCGAATTTTTTTGCATGACCTTGCTTTTGAGCTCCGTCTATGAACTTGACCCGTAACGGATCCATGAGTTCTTTTTTCTTCTTGGCCATAGCCTTTCGGAGCATATCCGATTCGCCCATGGTGTATCCGCCCACAACACGGGAAATGCTCATCACTTGTTCTTGGTAAACAGTGAGTCCGAAAGTTTCCTTTAAGATAACTTCGCAAGAAGAATGCGGATATGTAACAGGTTTCTTTCCGCTCTTACGCTCCAAATATTCTTCTAACATTCCCGATTCCATCGGACCAGGACGATAGAGTGCGATTAAGGCTACTATCTCGTCAAAGTTGGAGACCTGGCTTCGAGCCACAAGATCCGTAATTCCGGTGGATTCTAACTGGAAGATCCCAAGTGTATTCGCTTTTCGTAATAATGCGTAAGTGTTTGCGTCATCCAGAGGGATTTTATCCAGATCTAATTCGATCCCTCTTCTTTCTTTTACGAGTTTGATCGCATAGTTTAGGGTCGTTAAGTTTTTGAGACCCAGGATATCCATCTTGATAAGACCGACGGATTCTAAATTATTTTTTTCGTATTGAGTTACGATAGAACGAACGCCTGGCTTGTCCTTCTCCGCAACCGTAGAAAGTGGAACTACTTCCTCTAAAGGAAAAGGTGAGATCACGACACCGGCTGCGTGGCGTCCAGGTTGTCTATGGTTCCCTTCCAGACGTTTAGCGATGGCGAATATCTTTTTGTTTAGATCGTCTTTTTCACTGGCTTGTTTTAAGTCACCGGACATAGCCAGAGCTTCGTCGATTGTGATACCAGGTTTGCTTGGACAATAACTTGTGAGTTTATTCGATTCTTCATAGGGAAGATTCATCACTCTGGCAACGTCTTTGAGTGCGGCCTTTGCTCCTAAAGATCCGAATGTGATGATCTGACCGACTCTATCTTCTCCGTACTTTTGGCGGATATAATTGATTACTTCTTCTCGGCGTTCCACGCAGAAGTCGGTATCTATATCCGGCATATCCTTTCTGTCCGGATTTAAAAATCTTTCGAAGAGTAGATTGAAGCGTAGAGGTTCTACGTTGGTAATTCCAAGTGCGTAGGCTACGATAGAACCGGCCGCAGATCCTCTTCCTGGGCCTACAGGGATCCCGGTTTTTTTGGCGAAGTTGATATAATCTTGAACGATCAAGAAGTAACCTGCGAAGTGCATACTTTTGATCGTGTTTAGCTCGAACTCTACTCTTTCTTTGATCTCGGAAGTAACCTGAGGATAACGTTGGTTAATTCCTTCCCAAACCAGTTTTTCCATAAAACCGTATTCGTCGAAGCCGTCCGGAACGGCGAACTCAGGTAGAAGATAATTGCCGAATTTTAATTTGAGATCTACTTTATCACGAACTTCTAATGTAGAATAAAATGCTTGGGGAAGTTCGGGGAAGAGCGCTTTCATCTCCGCAGGACTTTTGACGTAGAAGTGTTGGTTGAATCCAAACTCCATCTCGTCTTCTATGTTCTTTCTCATTCCGATACGAAGAAGAATGTCCTGAGCTTCTTTATCGTCTTTTTTTAAGAAGTGAGAATCGTTTGTGACTACTAATTTGATGCCAGTCTTTTGAGCAAGATCGTATACTCCCTTGGCTACGATATCCTGTTCAGGAATTCCGTGGTTTTGGATCTCTAGATAAAAGTCTTCTTTATTGAAAATTTCGTTTAGTTTTCCGGCGAGCTGGAAGGATTCAGGGGCCTTACCTTCTAAAATTTTACGATTCACTTCTCCCGCAAGACAAGCAGTAAGACAGACTAGGCCTTCGCTATGTCTGTCCAGAAGATCGTAATCGATCCTTGCCTTCTTATAAAAACCTTCGGTATAAGATTTACTTGCGAGCTTTATTAGATTTTTATAACCTACTTCGTTTTTAGCGAGAAGAATTAGATGGTATGCGTTTCCGTCGGCGATCTTAAATTCTTCGGTTTCGGCTTTTCTGTTCGGAGAAACGTAAAATTCGCAGCCGATGATTGGTTTTACACCTGCTTTGGTCGCTTCGTTATAAAATTCAATGGCTCCGAACATGTTTCCATGGTCCGTCATTGCCACGGAGCTCATTCCAAGCTCCTTAACGTGCTGCATTAGCTCTTTGATCCGGATCGCCCCGTCGAGCATAGAGTAAGTTGTGTGGAGATGAAGGTGGGCGAAGTCTTCCATACCAAGGGACATAATAGAAACCGGGTCCTGTCTCCGTCAAGCGGAGTAGCCGGAAATCTCAAAAACCGGTTTCGGATTTCCGTATCGAAATGCCAGAATTTCCCGAAGGCTTTCCTTGAGAATCATAATGGGAAAAAATAATAAAATCCATACTTTTCAAGCGACCCATAGGGAGCGAGAAACCCGAAGGTTTGCCGCTATGCTAACTCTTTAACGAACTTATCCAAAGGACCCTCCTGTAATGATTTTTGCTACTTATGGAGAGGAAAATATTTCAAAAATAATAGAAAGCGGATGAAAGTTTATAAAAACTATGGGCGAGAAGGTATAATTTAGAAAATCGAAATGGACTTTAAAACGCGTAAATTGTTTTTATTCCCTCTGAAAGAAATATGCAAAAAGAAAATTTGATCAACGTAAGAACAGCCAGCCGTTCCGATTTAGAGGAACTTTCTGAATTGTTCGACCTCTACCGTAAATTTTACGGATTTCCTTCCGATCTTATCGCAGCCAAAAAGTTTTTAGAAGATAGACTCTTGCATAAAGACTCAGTTCTGATCGTTGCAGAAGGAGCAGGGGGTTTGTTAGGCTTTGCACAATTGTATCCCGTATTCTCTTCTTTATCTTTGAAAAGGGACTATATACTCAACGATCTTTATATTAGAGAAACGGAACGTAGAAAAGGAATCGCTAAAAAAATCCTTAAGGAAGTTGCCGACCATGTTACAGAGCACGGCGGTAAGGGAATGGGATTAGAAACTCACCCGGACAATCGTCATGCGAGACATCTATACGAACGTTTTGGGTTTAAATTAAACGAAGAATATTTGCACTATTATTGGGCAGTTCCTAAAGAGAAATGAAGCTTTATACTTCGATCCTGCCCCAGCCTGGCCGATTTTTTCCCTATAACTGGACTGATTATCGGCTGGATCGTCCTTTTGCCACATCTCCTATTGACCTATTGCGATAAATAGCGTAAAAGGTAATGAAGATCAAATCTGTTGGGAATTCAGAATGAGCAAGTTTCTAGCTTTTGTAAAATTAATATACTCGTCCAAAAAGCGAAGATTTGCGGCTACAGGAATCTTTCTTTTTTTAGTCTTATTACTTTCTTATGCATATATTAAAGGCAGAAAGGAAGAGGTCTCGCCGAAAGTAGGGCCGATCGTCGAGTTGGTTTATTCTCTCGGAACTGTAAAATCGGAAAGAGTTTACCATTTAAAGTTAGGCGTAACATCTTCCATTCGAAAGTTGTACGTAAAAGAAGGCCAGGAAGTAAAAGAAGGCGCAGACTTATTATACGCGGATACCGGGACCTTATTCAAAGCTCCTTTTTCGGGAACAGTAACAACTCTTCCATACCAGGAGAGTGAAGTCGTAATGCCCGGCGCTCCTATTCTTACCATCATGGATCTGAAAAGAACTTATGTTTTGCTTTCTTTGGACCAGGATTCCGTCCTGAGAATGCGACCAGGGCAAAGAGCCGAACTAAGTTTTGAAACGATTCGTGGAAATAAGCTTACCGGAAAGATCGACCGTGTGTATCCATCCGACGGGCAATTTTACGTAACTGTAGATGTGGATTCGATGCCGGAAGGAGTTTTGCCTGAGATGACTGCTGACGTTGCGGTAGAGGTGGCAAAAAAAGATAAAGCGCTCTTAGTGCCGGTAAGTGCCATCGAAAAAGGAAGGATCCATTTGATAAGATCCGGGAAAAAAATTTGGGTGGATGCGAAAGTTGGGGCAGTTGATGGAGAATGGTGCGAGATACTCGAAAACTCCGTATTAGAATCCGATTCCGTCCTTTTGAACGGAAGCCGATAGGAGATCGGTATGTTTTTTTTAGCGATCCGGCAGCTAATCAGTCGTCCTCAACAAACCTTTCTTACATTTTTCGGAATATTATTGGGCACCGCAGGTTACGTTGTTTTTTCCGGGATGATGCTCGGCTTTCAAGAGTATATTACGGATCAATTGGTGAATAACGACGCGCAGATCAGAATATCCCCGAGAGACGAGGTACTAAAGGAAGAAAGTTTTCGCGGAGTTTTTTTTCCGGGATCTTTCGTTCATTGGATCAAACCCCCATCCGGAAAAACGGACTCAACTCAGCTAACGAACGTTAAGGGATGGTTTTTGAAATTAGACCTGGATGATAGAGTTGAGGCTTACGCTCCTCAATTGAATCGACAGTTGATTTTCAAGTTCGGAAAACAGACTATTCCCGCAAAACTTTTCGGGATAGATCCTGTGCGACAAATGAAAGTTACCACAATTGGGAACTATGTTGAGAAAGGAAATTTGAGAGACCTGGACAGAGGTGGCGACGTTATTTTTGCCGGTGCCGGGCTAATAGAACGTTTAGGCGCGGAAGCCGGGGATATCATCCAAGTAGTTTCTACGGACGGAAAAATCTCAAATGTAAAAGTAGAAGGGGTGATTCGGGTCGGAAATCGGATGATAGACGAGAGTTCCGTATATGCGTCGATC
Organism: Leptospira licerasiae serovar Varillal str. VAR 010; assembly: GCF_000244755.1. Taxonomy (NCBI): domain Bacteria; kingdom Pseudomonadati; phylum Spirochaetota; class Leptospiria; order Leptospirales; family Leptospiraceae; genus Leptospira; species Leptospira licerasiae. Next base: position 803,097 of record NZ_AHOO02000005.1, read on the forward strand.
CGCACAGTGCAGAGACTGACTCAGGCAAACGGTATCATCTCTGAGATAGTAGTTCGTTTAAAGGACGTCTCTATGGCGGCGGATGTTGCGACCGAGTGGTCCTTTTTGACTAGAGATAAAGTACAGAGTTGGGATCAGGCTTACGAAAGTATTCTTTCGGTATTTAAGACCCAAAACATAGTAAGGAACACTACCACGTTTACCATTATTCTGGTAGTTGCATTCGGAATTTATAATGTGTTAAATATGGTAGTGAATCATAAGAAAAAGGAAATAGCGATCTTGAGATCCCTCGGTTTTGACGAGAATGATACGATCCGACTTTTCATTATCCAAGGATTGTTATTGGGATTGGTCGGAGCTATTTTGGGACTTTTAGTCGGAGCGGGTGCCTGCTATTGGTTGGATGGTTATCCGATCGGAGGAAAAAGTACAAAAGGTCCGATCATGACGAATGTGATGAAGATCTCCTGGGATTATGGGATTTACGTCCAGGCTTTTTGCCTTTCCGTCATTACGAGTGGTATAGCGGCATATATTCCTGCAAGGTCGGCGTCAAAATTATCTCCTGTCGAGATCATTCGGGGAAGCGCATGAAACCAGATCCGAATACGATTCTCAGTTGTGATTCTCTAGTAAAATCCTTTGGAGAGCCTGCAACTTTAGCCATAAACAACGTAAGTCTTAGTATGAAAAAAGGTGAATTTGTTTCTTTGACCGGAAGGTCCGGCTCGGGAAAGTCCACCTTACTCTATATGTTAAGCGGTTTGGATATTCCGACATCCGGTAAAGTATACTTGGATGGAAAAGACCTGTTCCAAATGGAAAGTAAAGAGGCTCACCGTTTTCGGAATGAAAATATCGGATTCGTTTTTCAGTTCCATTATCTACTGCCTGAATTAAGTGCGATAGAGAATATATTGATGCCTGCGAGAAAGATCGGAGAAGAAGGTAAAAAAAGAGATTATGCTAGAAGTCTGCTGAAGGATTTCGGACTGGAACAATGCAAAGATAAATATCCGTCGCAAATGTCCGGAGGAGAACAACAAAGGGCTGCAATTGCAAGAGCACTTATTATGGATCCTGGATTGATCTTTGCTGACGAGCCCACCGGTAATTTAGATACCGCAAACGGCGATAAGACTATGGAGATCTTTAAAAGAAGGAATAAAGAGAACGGCACAACTATTCTATACGTTACTCACGATCCGGAATACGCGGCTCTCGCGGATAGGAGGATCAATATGGTGGATGGACAAATAGAATCCGATCAAAAGCAGAACTCAGGAAAGAAAAAATCTCATGCCTAAGATCTGCGTTTAATGGGTCCAACTTGGATCAGCCTTTAGGAGGCAGAGGTCCTAGTTTATCCAATAACATTTGGTTTACTAGATTCGGATCCGCTTTTCCTTTGGATACCTTCATTACGTAGCCAACGATCGCGCCGAGAGCTCTGTCTTTACCGGATTTGTATTTTTGGACTGCGTCTTCGTTTGCCGCAATTGCTTCGTCCACGATCCTTTCGATCTCTTTGTCGTCACGAACAACGATCAGATTTTTTTCGGTTACGATCGTTTCCGGATCTTTGTCGGAACCTAACATTTCTTCGAAGACTGTTTTACCGATCTTTCCGGAAATTTTTCCGTCTGCGATCAGTTTCACTAGCCCGCCTATTCTTTCCGGACCTACTTTGAATTCGGAAATAGTAATACTTTCTTTATTAACAATTCCTAATACTTCGTCTTTGACCCAGTTAGAGGTTTTTTTAGCGTCCCCGGAAACTTTGAGAGCGCCTTCGTAATAATCTGCAATCTCTCTTTCCGCGGTTAGGACTTCTGCGTCATATTTTGGAAGGCCTAGTTGTTCTACAAATCTGTCCCTTCTTGCGTCCGGAAGTTCCGGAAGGGATTTGCGGATATCTTCTACCGTTTCTTTGGTAAGAATAACAGGAGGAAGATCCGGATCAGGGAAATATCTATAGTCATGGCTCATCTCTTTGGTTCTCATTGTAAGAGTGACGTTAGAAGCCGAGTCCCAAAGTTTAGTTTGTTGAGGGAAGGTTTTTCCTTGAGAATACATATCTCTTTGCCATTCGACTTCGTAATCGATAGCCGCTTTGACTGCTTTAAAGGAGTTTAGATTTTTGATTTCCACTCTTGTTCCGAATTTGTCCGAACCTTTAGGTCGAATGGATACGTTTGCATCGCAGCGGAGTGAACCTTCTTCCATATTACAATCGGAAACTCTAATATATCTAAGAATTGATTTTAGAGCTAAAAGATAAGAATACGCTTCGTCGGAAGATCTCATTTCCGGTTCGGAAACGATCTCTATCAAAGGAGTTCCTGCTCTGTTTAAATCCACATAAGACTGAGGGATTTTGGGATCTGCAGAGTGTATTAATTTTCCGGCATCCTCTTCGATATGAATTCGTGTGAGGTTTACGGATTTAGGTTTATCTTCTCCCTTAACCGTAAAAGTGATTTTGCCGCCTTCGCAGATCGGTCTGTCGAATTGTGAAATTTGATAACCTTTTGGAAGATCCGGATAGAAATAATTTTTTCGATCGAACTTAGTATGAAGCGTAATATTGGAACCGAATGCAAGGCCGGCCATAATAGCTTTGGTCAAAACTTCTTCGTTTAAGACCGGCAAAGAGCCCGGAAGTCCCAAACATACTGAGGAGACTTGAGAATTGGGAGCGGCTCCGAACTTGGAAGGGCTATCGGAGAAAACTTTGGAATCTGTGTTTAATTGAGCGTGTACTTCCAAACCGATGATTACTTCGTATTCCATTAGGGCTCCCTTGCCTCAGTCCCGAAAGAACAGGAAATTTTTTCCTTATTCTTGAAATTTTTGAGGCTTATGGAGTTATTCTTCCAAGAGGACCAGTACGGGCAACGGATTTTTGAATGAAACAAACTCTTTGTATAGCCAATCAAAAAGGGGGAGTAGGAAAAACCACTACGTCTGTCCATCTAGCCGTCGGTCTTGCCAGAAAGGGGGAAAAGGTTTTACTCATAGACCTGGATGCCCAGAACAACGCGAGTTCCGTGTTTCCGGAATCTTTCTCTAAGGATGGAAAGGATTCATTTTTACTTTTTAGTGAGAAGGTCCCAATTCGCGAGCTGATCTCTTCGACCAGGATTCCCGGTTTGAGTTTGCTTCCAGCTTCTTCTAAACTTTCCCAGATAGATGTTCTTCTTTCCGGAAAAATGGACGGATTTTTTGTTCTAAAAGAAGCGTTAGAAACTGTTACGAATGATTTTGATTGGGTAGTGATCGATTGTCCGCCTAGTCTTTCTTTGATCACCATGAATGCATTCGTTGCCGCAACCGGACTTATTGTTCCATTACAGATCTCTAAGTTTTCGTTGGATGGAATAGAAGCGATCTTAGAAGCTAAAAATCACACTGTAAAAAGGTTTAACCCTGGGCTCAAAATTTTGGGAGCATTATTGACCTTATTCCAACAGAGGACTACGATGTCCCAAACGGTAGTTCCGATGATCGAAGAACATCTCCGTCTATTCGAATCTAAAATACCTCCTTCTGTTGCAGTCGAAGAGGCGCATCTTTTGAACCAATCTTTATTCGAATACCAGCCGAAGAACAAAACGACCAAAGCTTACCAACAATTCACGGACGAGGTTTACTCTTTTGGCGGGTAAGAAGGACTTATTAAAAAAAGCGGCAGGAGCGGCCGTCAAAAAAACATTAGGGGGAGAAGTTTCCCCGGAAGAAAAATCTAATCCTAAAGCTTCCTCGGCTTCCGAGGCGCCCGAGCAAAATTCCCAGCCCAAGGTTTCAGAACCAATTTCCACTGCTACTTCCGATCCGCCGCCATCCGGTTCAGTTCCGGATCAAGGTCCTAAATCCGAGACTTATTCTGCTCCTTCCGAATCGCCTGAAAGCCGGGAAAAACAATTGCCCAAAAAAGAGCCCATTTTCAAGCTAAACAACGGTATGAGGATAGAAGAATACACACAAACGGGACTCCGTGATTCCAACGGAAATAAAAAATGGATCCGCATTCTCGGTGTCTTCTTGGTGTTGATCCTTGTTTGGTGGATCTGGCCTTCTAAACACGAGATCTATATGGACGTGGACAAGATGACTCCGGACAAAGTTTCCGGAATGGGTTCCGAAAAAGAATACCATTTCACTCACGGACAGGACTTTTTCATTTATTATAAAAGAGGCGGTTGGTTCTCCCCGGATAAGATCAAACTTACGATCTACAAAGTGGACGAATCTAAGGAAGAGATCAGCGTTCAAGAAAAAGAATTCAAACGCAGATTCGATAAATTCCAGACCTACTATGACGATTCTTTTTTCGACGACGAAGGTTCTTACGAAGCTGAGATCAAAGACGAGAATGGAGAAATTCTCGTAACCAAAAAATTCACCATCGACTAGATGAAGTTTTCAAAATTTATAATATCCTTTCTTTGCTTCTTTACCTTCTTTTGCGAGTCCGCAGAGAGACCTCATGGTTTGCCTGCAGGTGCAAAATACGATAAAAACATGAACGCCTATATTCTGAACGAGCCGGGGCTTGCCAGGATATATTACGATAATGGAAAGTTGTATTTCGAATGCCCTTTAGATGAGAACAAACTATATCACGGGCTATGCAAATCCTATCTCAGATCCGAAGAAGGTATCTCTTCCCAAGGAAAATACGAGCACGGTTCTAAGATCGGAGACTGGGTTTGGTATTTTGCGAACGGCAAACCTTATATCAAACAAAGATTCGGGAGTCAGATCAAGGACGAATTCGCCCAAATTAACGGGGACGAAGGAAACGAAGAAGGTCCGTACGAGAGATACTATCCGGAAGGAGTCCTGGAAGTAAAAGGCAATTATAAGAACGGACAAAAGTCCGATTTCTGGCAGAAATACTTCAAAGACGGAGAATTGGAATATTCTGGGTATTATTCCAAAGGAAAAAAGATCCGCACTTGGTTCTATTATTTCCCGAACAGACAAACTGAGTCTGTCGAAGTTTTCGACGAGAACGGTAATTTCTTATCTAGAACGATCTTTTCCCCGAGTGGAAAAGTTCTCTGCGAAGTTCAGAAAAAAGAATCTCACTGCGGATAATATGGATCCTAGGCATCTCAAACTGGAGAAGTTTGCAGCCTCGGGATTTTTCATAGTCACAGTCTACTTAAGCGTATACCTTACATTGAATCATTATGCGGGAGAGGGTCTTATACTTTCGCTGTTTGTGACCCATCTCGGGATATTTATCGCGTTCAGAAGAGTATTAGATAGATTAAGCTATTCTTTTTTAGCTTTTTCTCACATTGTTCTTTGCTATTGGTTGGGTAAGAACGCCTTAGAGATTTTGTCTACTATCGATGGATGGAAACAGGGATTCTAAGATTCCAAAGTTGATCGTAAGTAGATTGAATAAGAAAAGAATAAATACGATTACCAATACCAGTACCAAAAGTATCATCAAAGCGATCCTGATAAACCTAACCTGTAGATAACTAATACCCAAGGCTAAATTTTGATAGGCGCTTAACTCTGCACTTTTTCCGAATTTGAGATAATTTCTGATATAAAATGCGGAAACGGCAATGACTGCGACTGCGATCAAGATCCCGAAAGGCTCCGAATAATTTTTTTGGAGAACGAATAGAGGAATATACACTAGATTTCCTATCAAGGTTCCTAATGCCACGATCCCTAAAAAGTGCAGAAGGGCTGTAGCAAAAGAATTGTTCCTGCCACTTTCGGATCTGAATTCAGATTCGTCTTCTCTCAGATTTTTAAGGGAATGAAAACGATCCGCTTCCTCTTTAGAGAAAAGTTTTCCGACGGTGAACATCAGATAAATCATACCTATGATCCAAGCGAACGCTAAGAACAGAGAAGGTATTACCCAGAATAAATCTTCCGTTCTTCCGGAACTTGCCGCTGCCAAAGCGATATTCGGCATACTGAATAAACCGTGAATGAAACCGAAAAAGTATAAGATCCGATTTAAGAAGGCATAGAAGAATGCCCTAAAATAAAGAGAAAGAAAAGAAGTTAGAGATAATACGGCTAAGAATACATAAAAGAAGATCTGCAATCTTTGTCCGAGTAAAACTCTTCCTAATCTGTTTTTGATCTCTTCCGGCTGGGAATCGCTTGGAAGGCTTGGATCTTCTATCTCTTTTATGATCTTTTCGGTCAGAAGCATTTGAGAGATTGCCCCACCTTGAAAATAAAATCCGGAGATAGGCTCTCTTGCTGTTCCGTCTAACAAAGCTTCCATAGTAGAAGTGTCGTTGGTGTTCAGAAAAGTAGGTTGCAGGAAAAGTTGAAAACCGCTGACCAATAAAAGTACGAAAGGAATAATGTAAGTGATGGTCAATTTAATGCGAGATTTCATATCGGATCCGTTGCTAGGGCTATGATTTTACTAAGCTGGATTCTCTCCATCCAAAAAGTTGAAAGAGAAAGACCTGAATTTAAAGTAAGAATACAAAAATCGCGATCATTCCGATACCAACAACTCCTAAAGCGATTAGTACCGTCAAAAGTAAACTAGATTCTCCCGCTTCTAAGGAAGCGCTGGATGCAGAGGATACGCTTGAGCCGCCGGATTTAGAAACCGGTTTTTCGCCGGTGTAAAGTCGGACTTTAATGGAATTTTCTTCTTCGTAAATTTTACCGAAAACGTCGTTACCTATTTTGACTACGGTTTCATTTTCCACACCTTTGTTTTCTGTGGCGACGACCGTTGCCGGAATAGGTTTAATACTTCCGTCTTCCGTTTTTAGTTTCATCGAATCTATAATTCCCATAGTAGTCGGGTCGCTTCCCGTGAGCTGTACTACGATTTGATCACCTGGTTTTAGTTGGTTTACCGGGATCCCGGAAACAGGAGAAAGAATAAATTTGAACTGAACTTTTGCGGCAGTAGGAGGAATCGAAGCATCTATCCCTGTCGGAACTCCAACTGGAATTGTGGGAAGATCTTCTTGAGCAGATGTTTCCTGAGATTCTTCGGAATCTAAAGTCTCAAAGGAAGATTTACCGGATCCTGCTTCGTCAATCTTATCACGATCAATCAAAGAATACCAAAGACTGATATCCGGTTTAGAATTTCCCATAGCCTGGTTTTGGATCTGGTTGATCAGGTATTTGATCTTGTCGTCTTCGCGTTTATTGATGTAATGAATGAGCTGCTCCATAAAATCGTCGGAGCGTCCGCTGCTTGAAAATAATTCCTGAAGTTTATTAGTGAGATTTTTAAGTTGTTTGCCTTCGTATTTGATCTTTTGGCAGACATTGGTGATGTCTTTGAAGGTGGTTCCGGATAACGGAATGTTGATCAACTCGCTGTTTCCTACGGCGACTACTTCGAATCTATCGATCCGACTGGAAACCGGATCTACGATTCCCCCAAATAAGATGTAAAGAGAGGAAGCTCCGTCCCTAGACTGGAATAATAAGGAATATACTTGTTCGGATGGCATAAAATTTCGAATGAAAGACCGATCCTACTATGAGGCCAAATCGGTATCGACTTTTTTTTGACATCCTGCATCGGAATCTGATAATTGTCAAACTAAGGAAATTTGCGGATTTGTTTAATTTCAACCGCCCAACTGATGCATTTCTTCTTTCATAGATCCCCCCTAATCCTACTTCTCACTTCCCGATATATCCGAGGATCCAGAGTTACAGGATTGCTATCGATCAAGTCCAGGATTTCGTTTATCGTGATGGCTGTCGGAGTTGCCCTTCTTATCGTAGTACTTTCCATCTTTAACGGCTTTCAAAGGCAACTTAAGGAATCCCTGTGGCAAGGTGGGGAACATATTACAATTGAAAGTAGTTCTAATGGCGGAGAGATCCGAGATTACCAGAAGATCATCAAATACATACAAAACGATCCGGACCTAAAAGACAGGATCATCTCTGTCGAAGGCGGGATTCAAAGTCACGGACTCATCCAAAGATATAACGTATTTTATCCGGTTCTTATCAAAGCGGTCGCCGTTCCAAGCGTGGACGAATTGATAGAACATAAACTTCATAATTTTCCCAGAGTTGTTCATTACGATAGAGAAGAACTCGGTCATCTGAATCGAGAGAACTATATCATTCTAGGAAAAGAAATGGAGGACCTTTACAATTTCGGTTTAGGCAAACAACTTACTTTAGCGGTCCCCGGGGGGAGGTTTTCTCTCGGAAAAGGTGTAGAAGTAAGCGTCCAGAATTTCAGAGTATCCGGATTTTTTAAAACGGGGAACTATAAGTTCGATTCTAGCTTCGTTTATATGGCCTTGCCTGTTGCTCAGAAATTTTTCAAAATGAAAGATTCCGTAAATCAGATCACTATCAAAGCAAAGTCTTTGGATGATCTTGCGATCAGCAAACGTAAACTATACAAATTATTTAACAGCTTAGAGTTCGAACAAGAGATTGATGCGGCTTCTTCTTTATCCGTAAGGACGATCGCAGAAGAACAAGAAAATCTTTTAGCGGCGTTGCAGTTGGAAAAGACGATCATCTCTATTATCGTTTTCTTATTTATTATCTTGGCTGCGCTCGGAATGGTCGCTTCCGTATATTCTTTGGTACGTGCAAAACGTAAGTCTATCGGAGTGTTAAAAGCTCTTGGACTTCCGGCTTCCGATATACTTTTGATCTTTACATTGAATGCGATGCTTGTCGGGATATTAGCTTCTTTAACCGGAGGGGTCGCGGGAATATTTTTAGCAAACTCGCTCGATAGTATTGTCGGCTACATAGAAGAGATCATCAACATGTTAGGACCTTCTTTCACAGGTTCCGATTGGACGCCTGTAGAGCTCGTTCCGAAACGAATCTATTATTTCGATAAACTGCCTGTGGACATCAATATACCTTTTATCTTTATGGTAACCACTGCTGCTACGATACTTTCCGGGATTGCCGGATACTTCCCCGCAAGATGGGCCGCAAGCCTGAATCCTGTCGATACCATAAGGAACGACTAACGTGAGTATTATTAAGATCCGAAATCTGGTTAAAAAGTATCATATCCTGGAAAAGGAATTTTCCGTGTTAGACGGATTGGATATGGATGTAGAAGAAGGACAGATCTTCTCCATCGAAGGAAAATCCGGGATCGGAAAATCCACGTTACTCAATATTCTTGGCGCAATGGACAGTTTTGATTCAGGAGATGTGGAAGTTTGCGGGATCAATCTGAACAACTTGGACGAAAAAGGAAAAGAAAACTTTCGTGCGGAGAAGATCGCATTTATCTTCCAACATCATCTTCTTCTTCCGGATTTTTCGGCTTTGGAGAATGTGAGCATCCCACTTTTGATAAAAGGTTATTCCACTTCTAAAGCGGAGAAAGAAGCGATCTCCATATTGGAAAAAGTCGGATTGAAAGAAAGGATCCATAGTCATCCTTCTCAACTATCCGGAGGAGAAAGTGCAAGAGTAGGTGTGGCAAGAGCGCTTGTTGCAGGAAAAAAACTCATTCTCGCAGATGAACCTACAGGAAACTTGGATAGAGAAAATTCCAGGAATCTAATGAGCCTGATCCAAGAACTCCAAAAGGATCTTAGATTCAGTCTAATACTAGTGACCCACGATATGGAATTGGCGGCTCTCGCTCATAAAAGAAATCAGATCTTCCAAGGAAAGCTTAAACCCGCAGTGGTCCCACAGACGGTTTAAAGGATCATGGATGGCTGTATTTATTGCGGCTTATCCCGTCTCGACTGGAAAAATCGAGGAAAGATAGGATGTGTTCATTGCATCCAGTTTTTGGGAGAGGAATATACTAAGTTTATTCCTCTCCAGGCTCCTTCCGAATGGGAGCCACCTTCTCATTTCACTGCATTTGACACTTGGGAAAAATTCAAAAAAACAAATTGGGAACAAGGTTTGTCCTATATAGATTCTCTTCGTTTGCCTTTCACGTATAGGTTTCGTATTGCTAGAAATCCGAAAAATTCCACATATACCAAACGTACCGAAAAAACGGACCAGTTCTTAAACCGGTTTTTAGAAGAGAATGATTCCCAAATCGAAGATCTGAATTCGGTAAAAAAACATCCGATCTTAGAATTAAAACAAAGAATTCCCTGGAATTCAGGGACATTAGTGATGGGAGACGAGGATCATATTCGCTGGGAATATGTGACTGATTCCCTACTTGAGTTGAACTCTGTCCTAAAATCCGATTTTTTAACGAAATTCGAGGCGAAAGATAAGTTTGATTTTCAAAAAGGGATCGGATTCATCAATTCCTGTCCTACCAACTCCGGTTTTGGAGACAAACTTTCTGTTTCAATTCCGGCAAGACTTGCGGACTCGGGAGAGATACGGGATTTCAGGCTGCCCACAGACTGGGGCTTCTATCGGGAAGAATTGAAGGGCAGATTGGTCTTTTTCCGAAAAAATTTCGGCCCAAATCGAAAAAATTCCTTTTTCAATTTGGTTTCGTATTTAGCCTTACTGGTAATAAGCGGAAAAGACGGGACAAAAGCCTCATTTGACCTGTAATCCTTTTTGGTTAACTAGTCCGATATATTCTTTAAGGGAGATTCCGGCTCCCAGTTGGAATTTGGATGCGAATACAGTCTAACCTACAGAACCCATCAGGAAGGGCGTGCAATTATGTTGGAATTTACTAAAAGAGCAAAACGAGTAATCAACGAGATCGCGCAGGACGAAGCAAAACGTCTAGGCAGCGAATTTATCGGCCCTGAACATATCTTATTAGGTTTGTTAAAGGAAGAAGATTCGGTCGCGATAAAAATACTGAATAACCTGAACATCAACCTGAACGAACTTCGTAAAGAAGTAGAGCGCAGGACCAGGGAGAACTCCGGCACATTGTTGATGGACATGGCCCAAGGACAGGATCGATACCAAAAAATTATCGAACTCTCTAAGGAAGAAGCCAAACGTCTGAAACACAACTATGTTGGAACAGAACATATTCTTCTAGCATTATTAAGAGATAATAATAATATCGCAGGTGGAGCGTTATACTCCTTTAGCGTGAATTATAATGTGATCAAAGGGGAGATACTTCGTTTATTAGGCGCTCCTCCTACTAGCACAGTGGGAGTATCCAGCCAGCCAACCGCTCAACCTGGAACTCCTCGTGCCGAAAAAACTAAAACTCCGATCTTGGACGAGTTTGCTAGAGATCTTACTCAGCTAGCCAGAGATAAAAAACTGGATCCGGTTGTAGGAAGATCCAGCGAGATCCAAAGGGTGATCCAGATCCTTTCTCGTAAAACCAAGAACAATCCGGTATTGGTCGGAGAGTCAGGAGTCGGTAAGACAGCTATCGTAGAAGGGCTAGCACTTGCGATCGTAGAGAAGAATGTCCCTGACCTTCTTTTCGAAAAACGTGTACTTTCCTTGGATCTGGCAAGCCTGATCGCAGGAACCAAGTATCGCGGAGAATTCGAAGAAAGATTAAAGAAGATCATGAAAGAAATTTCTTCTTCTAATAATATCATCATATTTATCGACGAGTTGCACACTCTGATCGGAGCGGGAGCAGCAGAAGGAGCTGTGGATGCAGCTAATATTCTGAAACCTGCACTTGCAAGAGGGGAACTGCAATGTATCGGAGCTACTACCAGCACCGAGTACCGCAAGTATATCGAGCGTGATTCCGCGTTAGAAAGAAGGTTCCAAGTTGTAAAAGTTGCGGAACCTTCCGTAGACGATGCTATCCAAATCCTTACCGGATTGAAAAAAGCTTACGAGGCTCACCATAAGGTGCGTTACTCGGATCGTGCTTTGGACCAAGCGGTTAGGTTATCTCACAGGTATATCAATGATAGATATCTTCCTGACAAAGCGATCGACATCATAGACGAAGCAGGTGCAAAAGCAAGACTTGCGAACTGTGCTCGTCCTCAAGCAGTAAAAGACTTGGAAGAAGAGATCAAATCACTTTCTCAAAAGAAAGAAGATCTGGTTCGTTCCCAAGAGTATGAAAAGGCTGCTGGAGTTCGCGATGAAGTGAACCGCAAAAAACAAGTTCTGGAAGAAAAGATCAGATCTTGGCAGGAGAAACTGGACGATTTCGCAGTTTCTATCGACGAAGACGATATTCTTTCCGTGGTATCTCAATGGACCGGAATTCCGTTACAAAGAATGGAAGAGAATGAGTCTTCCAGATTACTTCGTTTGGAAGAAGAACTCAAACAAAGAGTTGTCGGTCAGGACGAAGCAATCGAGAAGATCGCAAAATCCGTTCGTAGAGCGCGTACTGGATTCAAAGCAGAACGTAGACCTACCGGATCTTTTATATTCTTAGGGCCTACAGGAGTCGGTAAGACCGAGCTTGCAAAAGCGTTGGCTGAGTTCTTATTCGGAGACCAAGACGCTATGCTTCGTGTAGACATGTCCGAGTATATGGAACCGCATGCAGTCAGTAGATTGATCGGAGCTCCTCCTGGTTATGTTGGTTACGATGATGGCGGACAATTGACTGAGTTCGTTCGTAAAAAACCGTATTCAATCATTCTATTGGATGAGATCGAAAAAGCTCACCATGATATTTTCAACGTTCTTCTCCAAGTAATGGAAGAAGGGAACCTGACTGATACAAAAGGTCGTAAGGTAAACTTCAGGGACGCGATCATCATCATGACCTCTAACATCGGTGCTAAGGAAATTTCCAGCAGCGTAAGACTCGGATTCGAGGATCGTTCGGGAGAAGAGGACAAATACAAGTCGGACCAAGCTCGCGAACAGTTGAAAAAACATTTCAACCCGGAATTCTTGAACAGAGTGGACGAGGTTGTTTACTTCAAACCTCTCAGAAAAGAAGAGCTTATGGCGATTATGGATATCATGATCAGAGACACCAATAAGAGATTATTGGATAAGAAGATCAAGATAGACCTGACTCAAGAAGCGAAGGACCACTTTATGGATATAGGCTACGACGAGAAGTTCGGAGCACGTCCATTACGCAGAGTATTCCAACGAGAGTTAGAGGATTATATGGCAGTCCAAACCTTGAAAGGCGCTTACAAAGAGCCTACCAAGATCACAGTTGCCTTCAAAGAGGGTAAACTAGACTTCTTGGAAGAAGTTTGGACAGATTATAAACCTGCAGATCAAGGTTCAGACGGAGGAAGTTCTCCGAACAATCCGGAGCGTTCCGAAGAACCTGCGCTAGTGTAAAAGATTATTGCCCTCCTACGGAAACGAAAGGAGGGCTTTTGATCTAAAAAGGGAGACTTTCTTGGAGAAGGTGTATGCCGTACCTGATTCCCATTATATTCGTGCTCCTTTACCTTTTGGTCCGTAAGGTATGGTTCCATTTACGCAAGATCAGAACCGTCGCCGGGATCGAAAAAATTTCCCTATGTGTTTTCCAGCCTGATTTATTTCTTCCCGAGGTACGCGTCCTCTACAAATACTACTTCCAAGGCGGGGTCTATTTCGGATCCGGTTATATGCTGTTGGCGGATTTCCTCGATCAGGAGGAATACGAGATATACAGAAACTTGGACGGTTTGCCTGTTTTGGAGACCGGGGATTTTCAGATCGTATCTGAGGAAAGAATAGAACATTTCCTTTCTATACGGTATCCGAGTATAATCGTTTTCATCGACCCGGTGGAGCCATTTCATTCCTTAATTGATTGTCTAAATACAAAATCAATGGGGGTCCCCACCTAAAATTTTTCCCGCCTATAAAAAGTGACCAAAAGATGCACAAAGGAAAAATACTCCTACTTACACTGATTCTATTTGTTTTTTCTGCGGGAAATAGTTTCGCTCAGAGCGAACCGGATTATCAAACGGCATTGGCAGAATTCCAAAAAGGAAATTCTGAAAAAGCTTTAGAGATCATTCGTGTACTTCACGAACAAGGAAAAAGATCTTACGAGACTCATTACTTAGCGGCTTTCTGTCATTATAATGCAGGAAGAAATAAATCCGCAGCCACTCATTGGTCCGAAGCATTAAAACTAAAACCTGGAGATCCTGCCGTAAGTGTGGATTTTGCCAGATATTTGATCCAAGTCGGTAGGAATTCCGACGCATTAGAGATCATTTATAATTCTTACCAAGCTAATCCTAAAAATAGAGAAGTAAGACTATTATATGCGACTGCATTATTATATAATAATAAAGCTCGGGAAGCATTATATATCATAGAAAAACTAAAAGCAGAAGACGGGAACGATTATCGTCCTTTAGTTTTAGAGGCTCAGGTGTATTTCTATTTAGGAAGCGCAGAAAAAGCAGAAGTCAGTTTGAAATGGGCTCAGTCTTTAGTTCCTAATAATCCGAATGTATTAAATAATCTCGGATTAGTTTACGAAAAAGCGGGAAACCAAGAAGCAAAAAGAGGGAATATCAAAAAGGCCCTCGAACAATTAAGAAACGCTAAAGAACAATTGGAATCCGCACTTAAGATAAAACCTGATGACGAAAAAATAAAAGGTAATATCAGAAGAATAGAGGCAAGGATCAATGCCCTTTCCGCCGGGTGAAAAAAAGGTATTATTCCATACCTTAGGTTGTAGGCTCAATTTTTTTGAGTCTGACGGTCTATTCTCTTCTTTGAGTAAACACGGGTATTCCGTGGCTGCCGGGGAAGATATCCCTGATGTGGTAGTGGTCAATACTTGTACCGTCACTAACAAAGCAGATTCAAGAAATCGTAATATTATTCGAAATGCGATCAAAAGATATCCGGGAGCTCAGGTCTGGGTGACCGGCTGTTACGCACAAACAGACAAAGAATCTATAGAGTCAATTCCGGGTATCGCGGGTGTGATTGGTAACGAGAACAAATCCGATCTGCCTAGATTGATCTTAGAAAAAGAAGGTGCAGATCCTTCTCATATCCATTCTGTTTCTGATCGATTTGCCTATTCCGATGTTTTACCAAATGGACATACCAGAGCTTATTTAAAGATCCAAGACGGTTGCGATCGCCAATGTTCTTATTGTAAAATTCCTCAAGCAAGAGGCAAGGGTGTCTCCCGAAATTGGTCGGATGTGCTCGATCAAGTTTCCTTTTTACAAGACAATGGAGTAGGAGAGATCATCCTTACCGGTGTGAACCTGGGCTGGTATAGAGATGGGGAAGGCAGAAAGGCATTTCCTAAAATGCTCGAAGCAATCTTAAATAAGTTAGAATATTCGAGACTTAGACTTTCTTCTATCGAGCCGCCTGATGTGGGAGTGGAGCTTGCAGAACTTCTTACTCATCCTAGATTTACTCCTTTTTTACATATTCCTTTACAAAGTGGAAGTAAAGAAATCCTAAAAAGAATGAAACGTAGTTATACTCCTGAAACTTTCCGTAAAAGGATAGAGCTTGCCAAGTCAAAGGTTCCGGATCTATTTTTAGGAACGGATGTGATCGTGGGTTTTCCTGGAGAAACGGAACAAAACTTTGAGGATTCTACTTCTATCCTAGAAGAATTAGGTTTCTCTAAAATACATGCGTTTCCTTTTTCCGTTCGGAAAAACACTTCTGCAGAGCAATTTCCGGAAACAGTTTCTAAGGAAACTAAAAAAGAAAGAGTTCATTCTCTTATGGATCTTTCTCAAAGACTCCATCGCAAATATGCAGAAAGCCAATTCTCCAAAAAAAGAGAGGCAGTTTTGGAAAGAGGCGGGATCGCTGTTACAGATAATTATCTGAAAGCCGTGATCTCGGAGAGCGATCAAAAGAGCCTAAGCCCAGGACAGTTTTTGACCGTGGAGATCGGAGAATATATCCCCGATGAAGCAGATAAAGAAGGCAAGGTCTCTGCAAGAATCTTGGCAGCAATCGGTTAGTATTTTAGATATTTCTAAAATACCTTGCGCCAGCTGCTCTACCGGACTAATTTTTTAAGACCTGATCAATTCTTCGGAGTAAGTTTCTTCTTCTCTTAGGTCGTAATAACCGTATTCGAATTCAGGACCTGATTGGATCTCTAAACCGTATACATGTTCGCTGATTCTCACAGTTTTAACGATCTCTAGTTTATATTGCTCAGCTAAGAATTTCATTTTATCTAAGGAGATCTTGTCGTTGATCCTTGGTCCGACAGGATATTCGTTTTTGACCCAATCAAGAACGATCAATTTGCCGCCCTTCTTCATGGAACGAACTAGACCGTCCATTGCTTGGCCAGGATCCGCAAAGGTAGAAAGTACTAAAGAAGCAAAAATCACTTCTGGGACCGGGATCCATTCCGGCAACAGGGGACGGTCTGCCTTCTCCATATAAAATGGAGTAAATCTTTGGATATCTTCTCTATTTTTCCAATGGAGCACTTCGTCTAGGAAGTCCTGGTTACATTCTGCTCCCCAGACCCAGCCTTCTTTGTGGATTGATTTCAGAAGAGTTTCCGTCCAGAAACCCAGACCCATCCCGAAATCTACGATATTCTGTACGTCCTTTAGGGAAAAATGTTTCAAAACGATTTCCGGAGGAGTAAGCTCACGTCTCTTACTAGAGAGGAGGAAATTCTGATATTCTGGGTCGTAATAATATTCTATATCGTTCATTTAAATGTCGGAAGTCGTATTATGTCTTATGAATGCTTTCATTAGTCAAGATCAAACCGGAGGGAAAAGTTTCAGTATCTTGCGCATTTTATATTATTTTCCCCACATTCTCCTAAAAACCGAAGTAAAAATTTGCGTTGTAGCAACCGATAATCTAATTCGGAACCTTATTTCCAGATGAAAATTCGACTCCGGATCCTATTTATATTCTTCCTGATGGCATTAGGAAATTCTATTTATGCCCAGGATACCTTTCGTCTGGACAATGATAACGCAAGTGTAGCAAATTCCATCAACGTAGAAGTACTTAAGGATGGTAGATCCGTCCGAATCAGTTGGGAAGCTCCAAGAGAAACAGGCGAAATCATTGTGGCTCGCTCTTCTTCCATCATCGATAATCCTGAAAAATGTTATATCTCCGATTCTCTGGGAAAATTTCCGAGCGGTGTAGCTAACGGTGTGAATCAGATCTACGATTATAATCTGAAACCGGGAACTTATTATTATGCGGTTGTACTTGCGAACCATGTAAGGAAGAAGGATGTAAGATTAGTCGCGAATCGTAACTACACTACGATCCCGATCGTGATCGAAAATAACCCGCAACCTCAGACGAATTATCCTCCGACCAACACTCAGAATAATTATCCCCCAGCTACGAATACGAATCAACCTCCGCCGGAAGAGCAGAAGTATCTTTCGGATAACGCTAGAGTTACCGACATCTCTGTAAAAAGAGAAGGTCAATTCCTTCGTATTTCTTGGGAACCTTATCCTAAAGGAATTCCTGGCGAGACAATCTACACTATTTACAAATCCGCAGAACCGATGTCCAGTATGACATTGATGAGGAAAGCGGAAAAGTTAGCGGAAGTTTCTCATCCGGAAAATACTTTCTTGGATCAGGATCTGACAAAGTCGCAAACTCTTTATTACGGTGTTTCCGTAAAACAAGGTTTGAAAGAAGTTTTACCTTTAGTTCAGAACCAATCTTTTATTCGCCAGTTCTATGTCTACGATCAGGACAAGAGAAAACCTCCTAAGGAAGACGACTCTGTAGTTACGAATCCTCAATTTGCGTACGACGAAATGCACGTGAAGGATCTTAAGGCGAGTGTGGTCGATGGGGGAGTTCGTTTAGATTGGAAATCTCCTGATCGTGCCGACGAAAATACGATCTATTCCATCTACCAAGCAGGAAAACCTTTGTCAGGTGGAGTCTCCACGTTCTTAGGAGGCAATGTTAGAAAACTGGGAGAGGTTTCTCATCCGGATACTAATGTTATGGTTAAAATGAAACCATACTCTGGGACGATGTATTTCGGCGTTACTGTCAAACGAGGAGATCTAGAAGATTTTACTCTAACTCAGGATCAATCTTATGTTGCGATTGGTGGAACGAACCCTACGGATAATAATACACAAACCGCAGAGAACGATAAGCCTAACAAGAACGAACCGCAGGAAGAAGAGCAAGTTCCTCAGGATAATCAGAACAACCAAAATGTTCAGAATAATGAAAAACAGCCTCTGATCGTAGAGCAAGAAGAGCCTAGCGAAGAAGAAGTCGATAGAGTTTTAAGATCAACCTATTGGAAAAACGAATACGGAGAAGCTGTAAAACAATTGGCTCCCTATGCAAGTTCTAACGATATTGATATTAGAGGAAAAGCCAAGTTTTTCCTTGGAATGTCTTTCTATAAAAAGGGCGAATATAACAAAGCCCTAAAGTTCTTCGTACAAAAAGATACGAAAAACTATAATCCGGAACGAACCGAGTTCTGGACCAAACAATGTCTGGCCCGGATCGGCGGAGGAAGAAGATGAACCGTTCCATCATATTAGTTACAGGATTTTTATTCGTATGCGCAGGTCTTCTTACCGGGATTTACACTGCGGTGATCCAAGACACGGATTCTACAAATAAAGGGATTATCGAGAAAGTCAGGGAAGGAGAGGAATTTCTAAAACATTCCAATCCTAAATCTTCAGAAAAGGCTTTGGATATTTTTGCGGAATTATCCTCCAAGGATGTGGGTACCGATCTTTCTTTTAGGATCCAGTACGATCTTGCAACCGCTCTGGATAAGACCGGAGATAAGATGAGAGCTCTCGGTATTTTTAGAGAGTTGAACCAAAAAGAAGGTTTGGCTCGTGAAGAGAAGGCTAAGGTTTCCTACGGCCTAGGAAACCTTCTTCTTCTATTAAACAGAGACGAAGAAGGAAAAGGTCACTTGGAGGAAGTTCTCAGAACTTCCGGTGATAATAAACTTAGATCCAACGCGTTATCCGCGATTGCCGATTATTATATGAAAAAGGGCAATTACGATCAGTCCAGAAAGAACTACGTATTGGCCTTACAAGAAGATCCGGAAAACGTAAAAGCTAGGGTAAGATGGGGAAAATCTTTGCGTAGAATGGGCAAGGATTGGTCCGCTTACGATGTGTACGAAGACTATGTTCAGTCGGATGCATATTTCGATCCGGACAAAGTTGCCGTCGATAAAGAATTCCGTTCCGGACTCTTGGAGAAGGGAAGAGAATTATACGTTCGTAAAGAATATTACTCCGCTATCGAAACCTTAAAAAAAGCATTGGATATCGGTGTCAGCGAAAGAGCTAGAGAACAAGCTTGGTATTATATTGCAGAAAGTTACGATGCTTTGGGAAAATCGGAGCAAGCAATCCAGTATCTTAACAAAATTTTGGAAAATTCGGACGGGACCTTGGACCAAGCTGCAATGTTCAGAAAAGGAACCATCTATTTCAGAGGCGGAAAGTATGAGAAAGCCGCTGCGGTTTTCCAAGAATCCGCTGATAGAAATCCTGATACTCCGGTGGGTAAAAAATCCGCTGCTTGGAAGAAGGAAGCCTTGGATCAGATCGAAGACGACCTGAGATATAAGGACGGAGAAGGCGGCGGAAAAGCAAAACCAAGCGACGACGATCGTCAAGACGACGACTGGAAATATTAATAAATTTTAATGAGCTGAAGTCTGAATAAATTCCTGTTCAGACATTTGGATATGTAACCCTAAACAATCGTAGATTGCATGCGGGATATCCTTTAATGCGTGGATCCTGTCCTTCATTTGTTTTGTGTATTTACCGAATAGAATGGTGGGGACTGGATTTATAGTATGAACGTCGACGGTAAGATCTTCTAGGTTTCCGTGATCGGAAGTCAGAATGAGTTGATCTTGTTCCGGATCCATCGCATCTAAAACTCCGAGTAAAAAGTTCTCCAAGTCGGAGATACATTTTTCGGCTCCTTTCCAATTCATCTTATGGCCTACTTTATCCGTGATAAAATACTCATAGATACATAACGTGTGATCTTTCATCGCGGGAATGATCTCTTTTCCGGTTTTGTAAGGATCTTGGAGCTCTAAAACCGGATCATCCTTATCTATAAAATCCTTTCCGAATTTTCGGAGAAAATCACGGCTGATGTCCATATAGAGACCTTTGCCATCTCTAAGATCATCCATATCCTTTAAAGGTTTGTCAGCAGCCATTTGGATGAGAGTAGAAGCGGACACATGCCTAGGATGTTTTTTTATATGTTCCGCAAATCCGGGAGTATAACAGTTCAGTAAATCCGCTTTAAATCCATGTTCTTCTAAAACACGAATAATGGAATATTTTGCGATGATACGTTTTAAGGTGAATGTAGGGAATCCACTCATATGGCGGTTCAACACCTGGCAAGCGTTGATTCCGGTCCAAAGCGAAGTTTGTCCTGTTGCACTTTGGGGAAGACCTTTGATCCCCATACTCGCGTCCGTTTTCAGATAGGTGAGTTGTTTTAAACGGGAGGGAGAATTTTCAGGGATCGTTTTACCGCCCAAGGGTAGAAAAATCCCCTTTGCATACTTGGAGAACGGATTTTTATCCGGATTGTTTTCCCCAAAGCCTATCCCGTCTATAAATACATAAAATATCATTTTATTGGTCTGAGAAGTATCGATTATCCCACTGAATTAGACTGATTCTTTATGATGGAATCGCCGATACTAGAAACGTGAACCCGCGTAAACATAGCAAAAGATCTCGAATTCTAACTCTGATACTGCTATGTATCGTATTGATTTCCATCCCTTTTTTTCCGAGTGCATGGAAGGACGCGGTTTTCTTTTCCCCTATCCAAATTCTTAGTTTGTATCCTAAACTGAAAAAAGAATCTTTCCTAGACTCAATCCTAGAAAGATTTCAGAACAAGTATTACGACTTGGGTTATAGATTCGAATATTTAATGAGAGAACTCCCCAAACCGGAAACGGACAAGGATGCGGAGGTTCTCGGCAAACTTTTCAGTTCTTCTATCCAATTAAAACAGATCCGCATTTACGATTACAATTATAGGACAATGTATTCTTCCGATCCGAAGGGACCTGGATTTCATAAAGGGCTCAGACTACTCGGAATGCAGGTCCCTAAAGCAAGTTGGGCAGAAGATACGGACGGGTTTTTATTATACAGAAATTCTTCCGGAGATCTTTATCTTCAAATCCTAAAAGAAGACGGAGACAGGATCGTACAAGAAGCAAGCGGTTATAAAAAATCTTTTTTGCCTAGAGACTTCTCGGAAGGAATTTTATATTGGGTCTTTAAAAAAAAGGAAGAGGATTCCGAACTGCTAGAAACAAATCTGAATCCCGATAGTACACTATTTCCGGATAATAACGAAGTTCCAACTTCGGAAGAATCCAAGGTGATGATACATGCACTTTTGGATAAAAATTCTAAATCTCAAAATATTTTAGTCCGTCCTGTTTGGGAGAAGATAACTAAGGCAGATCTTGAAATATTCCTATCACAACCTAGAAAGACAAGAGCAGAAGAGTTGTTATTGATCTTAAGCGCTTTTGGAATTTCTTTGATCTCCCTGGTCTGCGGGATACTCGCCTCTCGAGTTTTGTTCACTATCAGAATGGAGAATCGTTTTTCTGAAAGAGAAGAAGTGATCCAAGTGAAAACCGAGCTAATCCGTTTACTCGGACAATTTAGGGAAAAGACAAAATGATCGGCTTTAAATTCAGACTCATACTCGCTCTATCTTTTATTTTTTCCGTCTCAGTATTATTCTTAGAGCCGTATTTTCCTTCCGGGATTTTTTATAAGTCCAGATTGGAGTCAGTCTTCTCTTCTTTTAATAAAGAGATCTTAGAGCTTGAAAAAAAGATACGTGAATCCGATCCGGAAGAGTTGGATACCAATAATCTATTTCTTCCGGTTCGAAACTTTTTATCATGGGATCCGAACTTAAAAAATACTCCGAACCTGGAATTTTCCGGAGATAAAGAAAGATATCTGTTGTCCCAGGCATGGGAAGGTAAGATAAGCCGTCTTCTTTCTTTGGAAAATGAACCTGTATTATTCGTTCCATTATATACAAAGTCGGTTGCGGTGCTTGCAGTACTCGATAAGGAAAAATTCAAAATTTCCTTGGACGACAAAGTAGAATACTTTGTTCCTGAGCCTAGACTCGGCACATTCCAAGATTGGGAAGAAAAAGGAGATAAGACCGATCCAAGAAAAATTTCGGAAGAAGTCCTGAAGTCTATGAAGGAAGGCGGGAACGACTTCAGGGAAATTCGCCTGGGAGATAAATTATACAGAGCCTATTATGCATTCTATCCGGAGGAGAAAATAGGGTTCATTCAGGGCATTCTTCTTTTAGTTCCTTTTGAGCGTAACATTTTCTTAATATTATTCCCGGTGTTTTTCGGGTTACTATTCTTGTTGGATGTTTGCATTCTTTTTGTAAGAAAAAGTAAATCCTCCTCTTCTTACGCAAAATCGGATGTATCCAAACTCATCCAAACTCTTTCCCAAAGAATAGAAGAAACAAATTTTAAACAGGTAGAAGCCGCAAAATTTCCTGAACTTCAAACTGTGCCTGAAATAGTAACCGTTCCTCCCGTTTTGGAAACGAAACCGAACGCAAGCGGCACATTTTATGTTCTACCATTCGACCTACCTGGAGATTCGTTTTTAACTCCTAAATTTTTAAGAGAGAAGAAGGAACCGATCCATATAGAAAGAGAAGCCGTATCCGCTCCTTCTTCCGTATCTGTCGTCGAAATGCCGGAAGCTTTACAGAAGAAGAGAGATTCTATCTTTACGGACGAATTGGCAAGGCTTGTGGAGAAGGTCAAATCTACTTCTCCTGAAATTCCTCAGATAGAAATATCGGATCGTCCTAAAGATTCAGGACTTTTAGCGAAAGCGCTCAGAGTGACCGGGCTTGCAGAGATCGGTTTAAAAGCAGCGAGAGGTCTTGCGCCTCAACATAAGTCCAGATTTTTCCTTTGGGCAAGGGCTTGGTGGGGAATTCGTAAAACGGATCCGAATGAAGAACTTCCACTTTCTGAAAAGTTCAGAAGCTGGCTGGATAAGCAACCTATCCGTGAAAAAAGAAAGATCTTAGAAGTTTTAGATGAGATCCACCAAGGTCTGGATACTCCAATTTCTTCTTTATTAAAATATTATCTTACGATTTTTTCTTCTCTTCATCTGAAATCTTTCAGTATTCATTTTTATGACAGAAGGAGAGGGGCGTATCTCCCTGTTGTGTCTTACGGTTTACAGCCTTATAGTCGCCAGAATATGATCTTTCTATATGGAGACCAGTTTTTAGGAAAAGAAGTGGGAGATGTTTCTATCATAGACGTCACTGAAGAAAGACGTAACGATCATTTTTTCCGTAAAAAATTCGACTCTGCGGATTTGGACGGAGTGATGAGGATTATTTCCTTCCCACTTTTCAGATCCGGTTTGGATTTTAGGTTTTTCTTAATGTTCCCAGATCCGCCTAATAACGATCTGGCGGAGAAGATAAGAGAGAATGTTGAAAATTCCATTGAACCAGTAGAAGACGCATTTTTACAATTAGAGATCGAGCAGGCTTCTCATGCCATCCAAGACAAAAGAGATTTGGTGCAGATCCAATTCTTACTTCTTCGTTGGGCAACCCATGGAGAAAGGAGCAGATGTAATTTATACAAGATCAAATGTACGGGCGACTTGGATTATTCTTCTATAGACAAATGGAGAAAAGAAGTCCTTGAGGAGATCCAACCTAGGCTTGGATCGGAAGATTACGGTTTTGGAGTTTCTCCTTCCGAAATTTTTGTTTTATCCAGAGAGGAAAGAGAATCCGAACTAAAAATGATTTTGGATTCGATCGGTAAAGAGTATAAGATCACTCCTCTTCCTTATCCGGAAAATGGAAAAAATTTATACACGTATATTTAATATTTTCCTAAATCGGATAGAATTGAATCTGAAATGCGCTTTCTCTGTATTGTAATTTTATTTTGTGCCGGTCTATCTGCTTCTTATTCCCAAGAAGAGAATAGAAGGGAATGGAATAAGGCTGCGAAACAGAAAGTTTCACTTCTTCACCAAAGCGGAAAGGAAGCGGAGAGTCTCCCTTTCTTAGAAGAATACGTCAAAAAAAATCCGAACGAGTTAATCTACAAACTCTACCTGGCTCGGGCACTTTTTTGGAGAGCCGATTTGGAATTGCCCGGTCATTCCGAAGATGTATTTTCAAGAATGGAGAAGGTACGAAAAATTCGGGACAATTATCTGCGAGCTGCGAGTCTTTTCGAGGAGAATGTGGGCTATTTAGGAAAGGTAAGTCCAAGAGATCCCGATTTGGGTAAGTGGACCTTTTTATGGGCTATGTCGGAGTGGTATGCGGGGAGGGAAGACCGGGCCATCCAGCTGTTTAAAAAGTCTTTTAAACATGATTTTCGTTTAAACCAGGCGAATTATAATATTGCGGCGATTTACGAAAGCCTGGGACAGATACTAGATTCTCAAATTTATTACGGAACCTACTTGAAAAACGAAAAGGAACTGAAAGAAGAGGAGTAATGGCTCGTGTCGAAAGAAGATTTCAAATGCTCCTCACAGAGGAAGAATTCGAATTATTAAGGACGGAAGCGGAAAAAAGAGACCTCTCAGCTTCCGAGTTACTTCGCTCTTGTTTCAGGAACGAAATTTTTAAATCGGATTCTTATCAAAGATTAGAAGCATTGAGAGAATTATCCAAAATTTATCCGGAAGCAAAAGTTTGAAGTTATTAGTTTCTTCCGATTGTTTTAGGGAATTGCTGCTTGGAAATCCAACTTCTCGACGTTCCGTATCGAACGCGATCGAATCTCTTACCAAAAAAAATCATATTTTCGTTTTGGCTCTTCCTAGTTTGGATGGAGTTCTTGCAAAAGAATCCGATCCTTTAACTAGAGAGATCATTTGGACCCAGTCCAAAAATCTGTTCTTGGATTTTCTTCCCGTAAGAAAAGAAGAGATCTCTCTTGCGATACGACTTTCTGCCTCTAAGAGTTTAGAATGGAAAGAATGGTTGGAGATTGCTACAGCTTCTTTGGCTGATCTGGACGGGATCTTGTGCATAGATCCTAAATGGAAAGAGCAGAATCTAGTAAAGATCTTACTCGCTCAGGAAATAAACCTCGACGGGGTCGCTTAAAGGACTGAGCTGGTCCGGGCCATTCTCCGGATCATACACTGAGTTATAAGCGGCAACTTTGAAATAATACGTTAGTCCCTTTTGGAAGAATAAAAGTTTTTTATCGTAAGGGTCTTTGCGAGGTTTCGGCTTTTTCTTTTTGGATTTTGGACTTTCGTCATCCTCGTCATTTTCTTCGGGTTTTTCCGCGTTCAAAGAAATGAGTCGATTGTCTATACACTGACAAAGTTTAGGACCGCTCATATCATTACGCTTGGGACAGCTGGAATCATCACCCAGGATCGGATCCAAATACTCACTCATTGGATGTTTGGTCTTTCCCTTAGCGGTTAAAACCGGCATTTTTCCTTTTGAGAGTTCTTTACTGGTGCCTTTTAAGATTCCCACCATACGATTCGGGCCGACTCCATAGTGAATGACATAGCCGCCTTTCTGTTGCACATTCCTTTCCGGGTTTTGGGTCCAGCTTAAACAAACACGAGGACCTTGCGCTTCAGGATCAAAATCGTCAAAATTTACAATTTTTAAACCGGCAGGTTTGACCGGCGGAACCGTTTCTCTATAAGAAAATGTTAATGCTTCTAACTCGGGACTGGACTTAGAGCCGGAGTCCGTCTTAAATTTTACTTTTACTTGGTAATATTTGAAATAATAGAGCTTTTTTCCCCATACCTTATCTAAGGGGATACGATAGCTGGAGGTTTTTCCTTTGGGAGATCTTTCTTCTTCCGTTTCTCTGTACGGATCATCCTCTTTAAATTCTTCGTCTATGTTTCTGAGATCTATAGACCTCCAAGCCGGATACTCTTCCGTTTTGGAGAAAATTTTTGGAGATGATCTGAAATATAATTCTAATACGGAAGATTTAGGAACATTCGCTTTTAATAATACTGCTTCCGGTATTGAGTTGGAGAATTTGGTTTTATAAACAGGAGAGATTGCGGTCCCGAATTTTGCATCCGCGGTAAACGATGATGGATCGTATTTTTGTCCGTCGTATTGAGTGGACAAGACTTCAGGATCCGGACTTCCCTTGGAGACCAAAAAATCATCCAACCATCCGTAAAAACTTTCCCCGATCTTAAACGGTGTGCTGTCTTCCGGATGAAAGCCGATCCTAATAATAGGCTCTTTGGAAGAAACAGAGGCTCTATCCGTTTCTTTTCCGTTTATGTATAATACGATCTCTCTTTGAGCAGGTTTGAAATGGATGATAAAATGATTCCAATCCGATCTGGAAAGTCTGGAGTTCCCCGAAAGTTTGAGTGATAGATGGGTCTTGTCCTCTTTCTGAAAAAAATTACGGAATTCTAATATTGGGATCTCGTCTTTTATCCTGAGGTCCCACCCGAATTTTTTCCCTCTTGTGTAAATGTCTTTGGAGAGTAATACAGCTTCCTTATCTAGGTTTCCCGGCAATAAAAAGAAGGAGATATAGAATTCTTCTTTGATATCCGGGCTTGTAAGTATTCCTTTTGTTTTGCCGGATATTTTGATCCCGGATCTTTTACCCACGAAACCCGCTGATCTTTTTCCGGAATGTGCTTTTGCTGAATCCGGAAGATAAGAAGAAGATAATATTCTATAGCCGCCTGACTTATCGCTCAGATCGGCGGCTTCTTTCTCTTCGAAATCTAAAAATAGATCCGAACCTTCTTTACGATCTCGAGGACTTAATTCTAATTTCGGGGCTCCGTTTTCTGTACTTCCCAAACGGACATATTTAAGAACGAATGCGCTTAAAGAAAATGAGTTGGATTCGGCAGAGATCGAGCCTGAGAAAGAGGAAACAAGACCGACCAAACCTAAGAGATAGACCGGATAAAGGATCTTGTTTCGCATTATTAAAAAGTTATTTTTCCGTTTTTAAACGATGGTGTCTAACTGACCCACCCTTCTTTCATGACGTCCAGCTTCGAAAGAAGTATTCAGCCATTTTTGAGCGATGCGGGTAGCAAGTTCTTTGCCTAAAACTCTTCCGCCTAATACCAATACGTTTGCATTGTTATGACGACGAGACATTTCTGCAGTGAACTCGTCATGGCAAAGAGCAGCTCTGATCCCTTTATGACGGTTTGCTGCAATAGAAGCTCCAATTCCTGTTCCACAAAGTGCGATCAGTCCATCCACTTCTTTTGAAAGTACTTTTTTGCAAGCGTCTGCAATTACCAAAGGATAATCCACGGAGGTCTCGTCCTTTACGCCAAAGTCCAGGATCTCAATCGAGTCCGCCAATTCTTTGCGAAGGTATTCTTTGAGTTCGAATCCGCCGTGATCGGAAGCGATGCCAATTTTTTTCATGTTCTATAGGTACCGTACCTACGTGAATTCTCCGATTCAAGCAATTTACAACAAGGATCGGAAAATAAGGAAAATATCCTTAATCGAAGAGTCCTTCTTTCAAGAAATCGGGAGCGGTCTGGTAGAATTCCCAATGTTGGAAGAATAGGGCCATATAGGTGTTTTGGAAAGTCGATAAGGGAAGAAGCTTTTCCGATAAGGATTGATATTCAGCCTGGTGCAGCCTTGCTAAAAGTTCCTTTTTAGCCTCTAAAAAATTACGTAGGTTTTTCTCTTCATATGCGGATAAACGAATGGTCTTTTCGTCCGAGAGCAAAAAGTTTTCGTAATAAGAGAACATAAGCTCTTTAGTTTCCCTGTGATGAGAATGGTCCGCGAGTAAACTTTCCTTTTCTTCATCGGTTAATCCGGACATACGGATACATTCTAAACTTTGGTACGCGGATTTTGCTTCGTGTAAGGCAAGATTTTCGGCGATCTTGGTTCTTTCTTCCGGAGAAAGTTTAGAAGTATAAAATTCCTTTAATTCTTTGGATGTCCCGCCTTGGGATAAACAATGGTTTATCTTAAGTTTTGTAGGAAAGAATAGAGGAGAAGCGGATATCCGACCGATACCTGCACACACTATAGTTAGGATTAGAAGAATGTATTTCATTCTATTTGTCCGGAAGCTTTAGGCCTTCTTCTCGAATTCCTTCATGTATTCCACTAAGGCAATTACACCTTCCTTAGGCATAGAGTTATAGATAGAAGCTCTTAAGCCGCCGACTAGTCTATGACCTTCCAAACCGTGGAGTCCTATTTCTTCTGCTCCCGCCAAAAACTTAGATTCTAAATTTTTGTCATGCAGAGTGAATACGACATTCATTACGGATCTTGAATTCGGTTTTACCGGAGCATTATAGAAGGAAGTGGTGCCCAGATAATCGTAGAGGATTTTTGCCTTCTCTTCGTTCATCTTTTCGATCTTTTCCACTCCACCTAGATCCTTTAACCATTCGAATACAAGTTTGGACATGTAAATGGAATAAGTAGGTGGAGTATTGTACATGGATTTATTTTTTGCGGTCAAAGCATAATCCATCAATATCGGAACTGTTCTGCCAGAGCGACCAAGTAAGTCTTTGCGTATGATGAGCACACTTAAACCGGAAGGCCCGATATTCTTTTGTGCTCCCGCAAATATTGCACCGAATTTACTCACATCTATTTTTCTGGAAAGAATTTCGGAAGTCATATCCGCGATCAAAGGAGCCTTAGTTATATTCGGGATTGTTGCATAACGAGTTCCTAATAAAGTATTATTAGAAGTGATATACACATAACCTGCTCCAGGATTTACCATGGAGTCGTTTAGTTCCGGAGACTCGGTGTATTTATGATCCTCTCCATCGTAAATTTTTTTGACCGGGTTGAATCTAAGTGCTTCTTCCATAGCCTTTTTTGCCCAGATACCTGTGACTGCAAAATCTGCGGACTCTCCTTCTTTTAGGAGATTTAAGGGTAGGGCGGAGAAGTGAAGGCTAGCTCCTCCGGAAAGAAACATAATTTCGTAATTTTCGGGAACGGATAATAATTCTCTGAGCAAGGAAAGGGAAGTATCCAGGACTTCTTCAAAAAGTTTTCCCCTATGACTGTCTTCCATAATGGACATACCGGACCCGCGATAGTTCAGAAACTCGGAAGCTGCCTTTTCCATGACTGGAGTGGGAAGCATCGCAGGGCCTGCGCAAAAATTGTAGATTCGGCGCTCAAATTTGCTCATGAGGTTAGGGTAAAAATCAGGTCTTGGGAGGCAACTTCTTACTGTTCCAACATTCGGTAAGAATTGAAAAATCCTTGGCAGAGTCCTATCTAGAATCGTAAGATAGCCATTCGTCTCTCCCATCTTTTGGGAGGATTCGTTTTTCAAAGGAGTTCCATAATGTCACGGATTCGACTGGCCGTATTTCTAATCTTCCTCGGAAGTTTTAGCTTTCCGATCCTCGCCCAAGAAGGGCCTAAACTTGGAGAAAAGGAAGTTCGTTCTTCCGGAAAAGTGAACTTCGTCAATAGATCCGCGGCAAGAGCGGACGAAGAGACAAAAGGAAGTAATGCAAGAACCGGAGCCGGATTATCCGAGGCATTAAAGAAGGATCCTAAATCGGCAGCTTCTGCGGATGGGATCACTGCGATCCGTATCCTTCCCGATGAGAAAGAAAAAAAATTCGGCGCCGATCTGATCAGCATCGGTAAAGACGCAGATTACGGACATATCAACTCTATCCAAAGGATACTTTCCGGGTATGTTAAAGCAAACTTTGGATATTCAGAAGCGAATTCGGATACATTAGCGACTTATATACTTTATTACAACGCGATCCATCGTAAGGCGACCGATTATGTGAAGCGTAAATACAACACCGAAGTTGTAAAGAACGCACAAAACGATAAGATCGGTATCGGTAGACGTTATACGGAATGGCCTGGAAAAACTCAGATCATCATTCCCATCGTGTTTAACGTTCTTTCCGACGATGGAAAGGATCTGGATACGGATGAGCTGGAGAAAGAAGTCAATAAGGACCTGGACAAAAAGAAAGAAGGCCAAGACGACAAGAAAAAAATGAACGACCTTCAAAACGAGAAGGCAGAAGAAGAGAAGCGTAAACTCCAGGACAAAAAAGAAGAGAATAGAAAAAAACAAGAAGATGCTTCCAACAAAGAAAGAGAAGCTGAAAGAGAGATCCAGGAACTGAACAAAGATCCTGTTAAGAACAAACAAAAGATCGTTCAAAAACAGGAAGAACGTAAACAGGCCCAACAAGAACAACAAAAGGCCAAAAAAGAAGAGCAACAATTAAAGGAAAAAGAGAAAGAGATCGCGAAAAAAGAAGAATCTCGTAAATCTGATTCCAAGTCTTCCTCATCATCTTCCGATTCCAAAAGTTCTTCCTCCGGAGACTCAAAAAAATCAGAAGCTAAGTCCGACGATAATAAATCCAAGGAAGAGTTAAAACAAGAACTGAAGGAAACCAAAAAGGAACTGGAAACGGTAAAAGAGGAACAGAAGAAAAAAGAAGATTTCGATAAGAACGTTGTCGGAGGAAAAATTCTGTTCTTAAAAACCTTAAAGTACACTTCAGATGGGCATTATAGCAATGAGCTTAATGCATTAGATCCTACCAAAGATGATGTAATCTTCAAAGGAGACTTTAATAAGATTTGCGGGCGCACATTCGAAGTAATCGATGGAAAAGCTCTCGTAGTCGGTTACGAGTCAGATCACTCTGCGGCTCACAAACTTATACTGATAGACCAAGAAACATTAAAGCCTGCTGTTTGGTCTGCAGATTCCGTATTCTGGCGTTCTCCAATGATCATCAAAGGTGAAGAGGTTTATGCCTTTGAAGAAAGAAACGGAAAATATTATTTAAGCCGTTACGACAAAGGTTTAAAGAAAACTGCCGGAAGTGAAGAAGAGATCAGCCCGAACTCCAATGTAACTTTCTTCGGTGAAAAAATTTACGTTACGGGCAAGGAAGAAGGTTCCGGAAAAACGGAGATTGCAGTGTTCAGTAAAGCCGATCTTAAATTGATCAAAAAGATCAAACCTTAAGATTTAGGCTTCATTTATATGAAGAAGGCGGGCTTGGACCCGCCTTTTTTATTTTCGGAGAAGTTCCGCTCCCCTTAATTTTTTCTTAAAAGCCAAGCCCCTAAAAATACGGAGACGATCTCAGTAGCCATACTTAAGTAGATGTATTCGTTTCCTGGTCCATCCAGAAATAAAGTGTATAGTCTTGCGATAAACAATCCTGCAGCACTTGCTACTGAAAGAAGAATTGCCTGGGTCCTAAATTCCTGTTTTACTAAGCCGTAATATACTAAAAGCCCGACCCCGAAACATAATCCGGAATACATCGCCCTAAAATCCGCAAGCGCTGCACTGGAATGTATCGTATAACCGATAACATTTGCCAAAGGAATTGGAAACAGAAGGAATGCCACGGTAAATCCGGCGTATACAGCTAAATTTAGAGCCAGAAAAATTTTGGTGATCCAACTGATAAGTGAACCGGTTTGATCTGAAATGGATTGAGTTTGCATCATTGTCCTCTCATTTAGAATGAGAAGAAGA
Organism: Leptospira licerasiae serovar Varillal str. VAR 010; assembly: GCF_000244755.1. Classification (NCBI taxonomy): domain Bacteria; kingdom Pseudomonadati; phylum Spirochaetota; class Leptospiria; order Leptospirales; family Leptospiraceae; genus Leptospira; species Leptospira licerasiae. The sequence goes on from NZ_AHOO02000005.1 coordinate 834,529, forward strand.
TACATCGTTTACGGAGATAGGTCGTCCGGCGTTATAAAGGCTTACACATTTTTCGATAAGAAATCGGGGTTTTTTGGGTAAGTTTTAGAAAAGCCTCATTGAAAGAAGATCGGTTATTAAAACCGACTGTCATAGCGATCTCTAGAACCGTTTTATCCGTTTCGGACAAAAGCCGTTTTGCATCTTCTATCCTATGATGGTTGATGAGCGCGAAATATCCTTTTCCAATCCTATTATTGATCAGCTCCGAAAATTGGTGAGTGGTCAGGGACAATTCTTTTGCAAGTTCTGCCAAGGACAGATCTTCTCTACGATGTATTTTTTCGGATTCGAAAAGAAAGTTTAGTTTTTCTAATATAGGATCGATTTCCAAACCTTCTAATCTGGTCCTGGAATATTTCGACTTTGCTATATCGGAACGAATGGCCTCCGGAAAATCGAAATATTTCCTGCGAATATAATACACAAGCGATACTGCAAGTGTCACCGTCAAAAGTGCAAGTTTCAGAAAGATAGGATCGAATATCAGTCCAATCATTCCGAAAACGGAGACAATCAAACAATCTAGAGCAAATATCCCAAATAAGATCTTAAATTTCAGTTCAGAGATTTGAGGAAGTATCTTAAAGATTGGAAAAACAAAACCTAGCGAGAATATTCCTGCGCCTATATAAAGGATGCCGATACCGGAAATCGGATCTTGGATATTCCGGTGGATCTCGGTAGATGTAGCAGGTCCGGAATATTCTCCCAATCTAAAAAATAAAACGGCGCCCAAACAAACTAAGAATGGAAGGAAGAAGAGCGAATGAACTGCTTTGTATCTGAAGTCTTCTTTCAAGAAAGCAAGAAGAGTTAAAAAAGCAAAAGTAGGCGGGAGATATAAAAGAGGAAGATTCCAAAGTTTTAGGTTTAGATCCTGGCCTGCATTCTGGTTCAGGACGAGGGAACCAGAAAGTTGCATAAATCCCAACGAGACTAGAGTAAAAGAAAGGTAAACTTGGAATCTATGTTTTCTATCGGAAGGAAATTCTCCGATTGCGAGTAAAAACGAAAGAAATCCTCCGAAGAGGATCATCCCGTCAGAAAACCATCCGAGTAACTCAGGCATGGTCTTATTGTATTTTTGGAATAGATAAGTCGAATCGAAATTAGAATGATAAAAATTATCTCATAGAAGTAAGATCTCTGTAAGCTCTTACAACTCCGTCCGCTAAGGTTTTAGTGAATGTGAGAGCCACTCTTGCTTTTTCAGATGCAATCATTACTTCGTGAGCGTCCACACTGTTCGGATCGTATACCATTTTTTGAGTAAGTTCGTCCGCTTCTACTTGCAGATCGTTTACGGATTTGAATGCGTTTCTCATCGCTTCTGAAAAACTTTCAGCAACGTAATCGGGAGCAACGGGCTCTTTAACATCTCCGTAATGACGTTGGTCGTCTATCTTTACGGAAACCTTGTCTCCTTTAGGAGAAAGAGGAAAACGAGAATCGGAATATCCGGAGTTATAAGTGTACCAAAGTTTGGAATTAAAATCTACGTTCATTTTTCTTTCCTATTAAGCTCTTCCGATCTCTAGGGCTTTGTTGAACATTGCCTTGGACCCGTTGATCATCTGGACGTTTGCCTCGTAAGATCTGGAGGCAGAGATCATGTCCGTCATTTCGGTGACTATATTTACGTTCGGCATTTCTACATAGCCTTTTTTAGGTCCGATTTGGATCGCGTCTGGATGAGTTGGATCATAAGTTAATCTTAAAGGACTCATATCCTTCTCGATTTTCATTACTTTCACACCTTTACCCTCGCCAGGAGAAAGGCCAAAAGGATAAACGGGGCTTTTCCATTTGGTTCTAAGATTTACAGGAGTCAGGATCACTCTGTCTCTACGAAAAGGGCCGTCACCGTTTGTATTTCTAGTAGTAGTCGCGTTTGCGATATTGTTCCCGATCACATCCATACGGAGTCTTTGTGCGGAAAGTCCGGTGGCGGAGATATTAACTGCGCTAAATAGTCCCATCTTCTTCCTCTAAACCTTAGCTATGTCTCTATTGAGATTAAGCCAACCTCATTACGTTCTTCAAATCGCGGAAGTTCGCATTCATTCTTTCGACCATCATCATGTATTGCATTTGAGAATTGGAAGCTTCCATTACTTCTTTCTCGGGATCTACGTTATTTCCATCGGCTCTGACTGTGGTCAGATAATCTATGTTTGCCTTGGGTTGTACGGATTTATAATCTAATGGAGTAAAAAAGGAAATATGACGTTCGTCTTCGATCCTGGTCGGGATTGCTTTAGAAGCTTCAATCTTTTCCGATTCTAACGCTCTTTTGATCATGGATTCGAAAAGTACTTCACTTCTCTTAAAATGGGGAACATCTGCATTTGCGATATTGTCTGCGAGGACTTTTCTTTTTAAAGAGGCGGCGTTCATTCCTCTCTCTAATAAGTCCTGAGTCTTCATGAAATGTGTTTTTTGGAACATAAAGCTCTCCCGTATAAAATTTCGGTTGAATTTCAAAATTCCCAAAGATAAAAAAAGGAATCTGGCCGAAAATTTCTTAGAAAAGGCCAAAAAAGGACTCAAATTGAAAATGGGTGAAAATTCGGAGATTATCGAGATCAAGCCGGAGCTGACAGCCCTTTTTAACGACTATTACGCATTTCGAAACCAGTTAATGGATGCGATCGCCAAAAAACCGGCTAAAATCGTCCTGGATCTAAGTAAAATTCCTGTGATGAATTCCATTTCTATCAGTTCCCTGGTTTGGTTCTGCAAAAACGCCAAGTTAGAAGGGATAGCGATCGATATAAGAGAGATACATCCTGATTTAATGAAAACTTTCGAAGTGCTAAAGATCGACGAATACTTTCAGCGGATCTAAAATCTCAGCTCAATCAGCTTAAACTATACCCTCGTTCCTAGGTTCCAGGGCTTCGGGAATTCCCTGGACATCTTTACTATGCGGTATAGCTTGGCTTCCATGAAAAAAATACTTTTTTCCCTATCGGTCTTATCCTTACTCATAGGCTGTCAACCTCCTCTACAGGAGAGAATCTTAGGTATTTGGGAAAGAACTTCCGTTTGTGCTGCAGACGGACAGTGCAAAAATTCAGAGCCGGGCAAGGCTCCTAAACTCTCTATCTTTAGACCAGGACTTGCGATCTATGAAAATCCGGAAGATCCTGAAAACCAGCGCAGGATAGAATATGAGTTTTACGAAAAAGAAACCAAATCCAGAGAGCCTGAACTTATATTTAGATTTTTGAATTTAGGATTCGACATTCGTTATATCGTTAAAAAAGCGAATAAAGAGACTCTGGAACTATTCAGTCCCGAACTCAATAATACCGAAGTTTATAAAAAGTTAGGTCCTGCTCCCGAATGATCTTTTGTCGGAAGAATATTTTTGTGTTACTTCTAAGTTCTGTACTCCTATTCGGAGCTGGCCTAGGATCTAAGGAAACCGAAACTTCCGACGAAAACCAATCCATAATTGCCCCTTCTCCTGAAGGGGAGTTACCTCTTCCTCCTCAACCCACAGACCAAAGCGAAGTTTCTAGAAAAAAATACCAGATCTTGGCTTTGAATACAGAAACGATCAATCTGCTAAGATCCAATGCTTTGGCTCGAGCCCAAGCAAATATAGAACGTTTGAAAAAGTTGGATCCGGATTGTTTGGAGTATCATTATCTAAACGGTGCGTATTTGTACGTGATCGGAAGATATCCACAATCCAAAAAATCACTCTTGAAAGCTGTGGAGATCAATCCAAGCCATGATCCGTCCTATTATCTTCTTGGAATGATCTTTGTTAGAAGGGGTAAATGGGAATCTTCCGTTCAGTATTTCCAAAAAGCTGTGGAGCTTGCGAATTATAATCCTTTTTACAGATTGAATATGGCTTTGGCTTATTTCGAAACGGGGCAATATCTTAAAGCAAAAGCGGAAGCGGAGAAGGGAATAGAACTCAAACCTAATTACAGAAATCTAAAGCTGATCTTATTAAAAGTGAATTTTCTTTTGGGAAATAAAGCGGATGCACTTGCTCAATGTAAGGAATTTGCAAAAGAAGGTTTTATTCACAGGGAATTCGCTTATATCTATGCAAGACTTGCGATGGATATAGATAAAAATTTCCGTAAGGCGATCAAACTTTATAATCAGTTCCCCGATCTCCCTTTTAATGAGAAAAGATTTTTGGCCCATGCATACTTTCATACGGCGAATTACAGGGCCGCTGCAAATATTTATTCTATAATTTCAGGTTCTAAGATCCTTTCGGAAGAAGATAGGGTCAATTATCTCAGATCTTTGGTGTTTATAAAGGATTACAGAAGATTAGAAAATTTTGTAGCTTCTTGGATGTTGGAAGAGCCCGAAAAAAAATTAAAGATCCAAGAAGCGTTGGATACAGCGGAACTTCTAAGAGAGAACGATCCGAAAGTATACCATATGCTTCCTTCTCGATCTCCTTATTAACCGATTATTCCGCTGCTTCTTGCTTTTTTGTGGGAAATCGAAGAATATAATAAATTACGCATATACCGATCACTGCCATTCCGATCCGAACCTGCAAGAGAGGTGCGAATATCGCACTGACTGTCATTGTGATCACTATCGTGGAAACGGAGATGATCTTTGCTTTAAGTGGGATCGCTTTGTGGATCCTCCAATCTCTAATAAAACTTCCGAAATATTTATTATTCATCAGCCAGTTATAGAACTTTTGAGAAGCCCTTGCATAACAGGCAGCGGTTAAAAGTAAGAAAGGTGTAGTAGGAAGGACCGGTGTAAATATCCCGATAATTCCCAAAATCAAGGATATGGTTCCTATTATGATCAATAAATAACGAACGAATCCATATCTGTGAAGTTTTACTTCGTGGCTATAATCCTTCTGTTCTGCCAATGGAATACCTCTTATCTAAGGTGTTTTGTTTTCAATTCAGGTTAATAAAAAAAGGGAGGCCAAAGCCTCCCTTTTGCAAGAATCATTTCCGTTATTTTCGGAAAATCCTTCTTAGGTATCCTTGAGTGCGGTCACTATTTCTTGGGTGGCTTTTTTACCATCTTGGAAATACATGAGGCAGTTTTCTTGGATGAAGAGAGGGTTAGGAACCCCTGCAAATCCAGGACTCAAGGAACGTTTGATCACGATAATGGTTTTTGCTTTGTCCACATCTAAGATCGGCATTCCGGCGATTGGAGAACCTGGATCCGTTTTTGCCAGAGGGTTCACCACGTCGTTAGCACCGTTGATGATGACTACGTCTACAGTGTTGAATGTAGGATTGATCTCGTCCATTTCCTTCATTTTATCGTAAGGAATATCAGCTTCCGCTAATAGAACGTTCATGTGACCAGGCATCCTTCCTGCAACCGGGTGGATCGCAAATTCAACTTCGATTCCTTTATCGGTAAGTTGGTTGTAAAGCTCACGAACTGCGTGTTGCGCTTGAGCGACTGCCATTCCGTAACCTGGAACGATCACCACTCTTTGAGCCATATCCAGTAACATTGCCACTTCTTCTGCGGAAGTAGCTTTTGTTTTACCAGTATAGATGTCTCCGGAATCTGCAGAAGAAGTAGCTGCTCCGATCCCGCCGAAAAGAACGTTCGGAAGAGAACGGTTCATAGCCTTACACATGATCTGAGTAAGAAGGATACCGGAAGCTCCTACAAGAGACCCAGAGATGATAAGAACATTGTTCCCTAAAACGAATCCTGTAGCGGAAGCTGCAAGTCCGGAATAAGAGTTCAAAAGAGCGATTACCACCGGCATATCCGCTCCACCGATAGGAATTACTAACAGAACTCCTAAAACAGAAGCTACTAGTACGACGTACCAATACCATTCTATTTTAGTAGGTTCGGTTACATTCAAGTAACCTAAGTAAAGCGCACCGATCAAAAATAAAACTTTAACAATCTGGTCTCCGAAGTAACGAACCGCTTTTTCAGAGATCAAACCTTGCAGTTTTCCGAAAGCGATCAAACTTCCTGTAAGAGTTACTGCTCCGATAATACCGGTAGCTGCAGTAGAGATTGTGAACTGAAGATCTGCAAGTTGTTTAGTATCATGACCCGGTTGTAGGATCTCCATTAAAGAGTTTCCACCGACTAAAAAGGAAGCAAGTCCTCCGAGTCCGTTCAGAAGCGCCACAAGCTGAGGCATTCCGGTCATTTCTACTTTAAGAGCGATAAAAGTACCGATTGCAGTTCCGACTAGGACTGCAGCACCTATAATGATGATATCGCTTTGGGTAATGGTCCCGTATTCAAAGAATACTCCCACTACCGCAAGGAACATACCGAAAGCTCCGGTAAAATTCCCTCTTACAGCAGTTTTAGGATGAGAAAGTAACTTTAATCCAATGATAAAAAGGATACTTGAAACTAGATAAATGAGGTTAATATACGCTTTTTCCATTTATGGTTTAATCCTTTTTCTTGAACATTCCCAACATGCGGTGAGTTACTACGAACCCCCCGATCACGTTGACGGTTGCAGCAACGATCGCGATAAATCCTAATACTTGAATAATCCAATGATTTGTAGTATGAAGAGTTAAGATCGCTCCGATGACTGTGATCCCCGAAATGGCGTTAGAGCCTGACATAAGAGGGGTATGTAATAGAGGAGGAATACGGTTGATGACCTCGATTCCTACGAACACTGCGATTAAAAATATCGTCAGGTAGCTTACGAACTGTTCCATATTAGCTTCCTATGGACGGCGGCGGGGAAAATTCCTCAAAACCGATGCCTTAAAATCTGTTCGTTCACTTTTCCGGGACGCCTGCTTCCTGAAAACCCTTTTTTCGAAGCAAGCAGGAGTCGCATTTTCCGCAGGGTTTGCCTCCGATGGGATCATAACAAGAATGAGTCATAGAAAACGGAACACCCAATTTAGAGCCCAATAACACGATCTCTTTTTTGTCTAAGAACTGCAAAGGAGTGCAGATCTCAAGAGGGTGACCTTCGGATCCTGTTTTGGTCCCGATTCGGATCGCGTCCGAATATGCTTTTATAAATTCAGGTCTGCAATCCGGATAACCGGAATAATCTAAAGCATTCACACCAATATAGAGTCTTTTGGCTCCGATACCTTCCGCTAAAGAAACTCCGAAAGATAAAAACAAAATATTTCTACCGGGAACATAAGTGTTCGGGATCTCGGAATGTCCTAAAGAATTTTTAGGCACCTTGATCTTCTTTTCAGTAAGAGAAGAACCTTGGAAAAATTCAGGATTTAATTTTTGGATCAGATGAGGCACTTCTAAAAGTTTTGTGATCTTTTTGGCCGATTTCAGTTCTTGTTTATGTTTTTGATTATAATCGAAGGAAAGAGCGATAGGAGAATAACCGTCTTGGACGGCTTGGTACAAACAAGTGGTAGAATCCAATCCGCCTGAAAAAAGAACGACCGCTTTCGGATTTTTAGAATGAGATTTTGTTCGAACACTGTTCGACCTCGAAGAAGAACTCATTTTTTATTTCTCGGAAGGTCCGTTATAAACGCATGCGCTTGTGCAGGTTTCGTTTAAAGTGATCTTGTATAAAAGAGAAAGTTGAGGTTTAAGTTTTTTCCATAACCAGATGCTGATATTTTCGCTGGTTGGATTTTCTAGACCTTCTATTTCATTCAGAAGATAATGGTCTAGATAGTTTTCGAGCAAAGGTTTAACAACCTTGCTGACTTCCGCGAAGTCCATTAACCAACCCGTTTTTTGGTCCACCTTACCTTTCAGATGTAATTTGAATCGAAAGCTATGCCCATGCATCCTTCTGCACTTATGACCTTCCGGAACGTTCGGGAGGAAATGAGCGGCATCGAAACGAAATTCTTTGGTAAGTTCTATTTCTTCCATTTGGATGTTGGACGAATGGTTGGTTCTGGAAAATGAAAGCCCGGTTTCGGAGCGCCGATCCGGAAATACGCAGACCGACTTCGCAAGTCGGTCTTAAGAAGGCCGAGTAGAGATTACTTTTTAACCAGTTCTTTCAGGATTTCCTGTTTTTTCTGGTCCTTCTGAAATTCGTTTAATACCAGCCACTCACGTTTAATCTGTTTCTCATTAATACCTTTTGCTTCCGCGTATTTTTTGAGAAGTTTAGCTGTTTTTTGGTTCATACCAACCAAAATCCGGGTCGTTTCCCCACTGTCAAGTATAGAAGGTTTGCTCTAAGTGCCGCCAAATCAAAATGAGTTCTAACTTAACCGGCCGAAAAGAACTACGATTATGTCCAGAATACTCCCGAATTGGAACGGAATAAACATAGGATTCTGTAGAATTTCGATAAGAACTGTAGATTGTTGAGTTAGTGAATGAAATTGAAAGGTTGATATTTTTCAACGTTAGTTCTTGTTAATTTAGATCTTTTGTCTCGTCATAAATTATCCAAAAGAGTTACGGGAAATTATTCGGCGGGTAAAATGAAAAATTGGAAAATTTGGCAAAAGATATTATTTTTATCCGCTTTCCTTTCCCTACCGTATCCTTTCGTACTCTATTTTTTGATTTCGGAGCAAAATATTCGAATCGAGTTCGCTGAAAAGGAACTCTCGGGAGTTCACTTATTAAGAAGCGTAATGTATCTTTGGAAAGATCAAAAAACCGATTGGCCCACTAAGATAAAAATTTTCGATCAAGAGAATGAAAAATCGGATTTGCAAGAAGGACTTGTTTCGACTTGGGAAGCATCTAAAAGAGAATTTTCCAAAGGAATCTCTTCCGAACGACAAACAACAATACTTTTAGAACTGAATAACCGTATCGGCGATATTTCGAATCTCATCTTAGATCCGGATCTGGATACGTACTACCTTATGGATATCGTGCTAATTCGTATTCCAATGTTTCATAAATTGTTGGGAGAAATAGAGAGTTTGAATCTTCTCCAGCAAGAAACAAAACTTGAAAGTATCCAAGCCCGCCTTATCGCAAAATCAGGATTGTTGACAGAAACGATTTCCGGAATGGATAGAGGACTTTCGGTGATACTCGAAAAAAGTCCGGAATACGGAGAACATCTCCAGGTTCCTTATTCAAAATTTAAATCCGGCGTGGAGAGTTTAAACGGGTTGATATCCGATACAAACGGTTCAAAGGATTATCGTGGTCGTATGTCGGAAGAATTATTAAAAAATTCTTTAAATACCGAAGCCCTATATAGTGCTGCCTCCGCATCTCTCGAAGCAGGTTTGATAAAAAGAATAAACGGGTTGAAGATACGCAATTATTCCATACTCGGATTCATCTTCATTTTGCTTTCAATTCCTGCCATCGGACTTGCGATTACACTATTTAAAGTTTCTTCTCAGATCGGAAATGTCGTAAAAAGAATGGAAGGTATTGCGATCGGAAAGGGAGATCTTACACAACGTTTGGATGAGAATGCGGGTGCGGAATTCGGAGAAATAGCGATCGGTTTTAACACTTTTGTCGAAAGAATTCGTCTGATCTTATCCGATGTGATCCAAGTGACGGAAGGACTAAAGGAAATTGCCGACCTGAATATGTCCGTATCCTATTCCTTGGAAAAGACATCCACTGATAATTTTTCCTCTATCCAAGAACTAAGTGCAACGACGGAAGAAATTGCATCTTCCTCCGAATTTGTCACAAGTACCGTTGAAGAAGAGATCGAAAGTTTATCTTTTCTAACTGAGAAAGCAGGAGAGCTTTCCAATCTGATCGAAAAGATATCCAGCGGAATCCAATTGGTCAAAACTACGACGGAAAGCATGAAACAAGTCGCAAATGAAAGTGAATCCGATTTGAGTTCTCTAGTAAAAACTATAGACGGTATTTCCGAGAGTTCTGACAAAATCGGCAAAATTGTAGATATTATAAATGAAATCGCCGAAAAAGTCGAGTTACTTGCTATCAATGCATCGATTGAGTCCGCTCGCGCTGGAGAAGCTGGAAGAGGATTTGCAGTAGTAGCCTCCGAAATTACAAAATTAGCGGAACAAACTTCTCAGAGTATATTAGAAATAAGAAAAATAGTTACGAATAACTCGGAAGAGGCAAGAGCAGGAAAGGTCGCGGTTGATACTTCCGTAAATTCTTGGCGGAAGATCACCTCCGGAGTTGATTCGATCTTTTTGGGATTGAATGAAATGATTCTTCTACTTCCCGAAGAAATGAAAATTAAGGATAAATTGGAATCCTCCATCGTGGGTATCAAAGAAAAGTCTATGTCCATTAGCGCTAGCACGAGTGAACAAAAGAGCGCATTGCAGGAAATAGCGTCCAAAGTTTATCGGATTAACGATTCGATCGAAGAGTCGAACGGATCGGCAAAATCATTGAAAGTTCGTGCATCCGAGATGAATTCGCAAACAAATAAACTTAGAGAGTTAGTGGATTCATTTCGAATCCAATAATCAACATTCTTGATAAGGACATTCCGCGCCGGCCGGCTCTACTTCCACGGTTGCATGAGGGATATCGAATTCTTTGGTGATATTGCGGATCTTTTCTTTTAGTTTTTGGGCCTGTGCAATAGAAGTTTCCTGAACACCGACATGGAGAGTAAGAACATGATAATCTCCGTCCATGGACCAAAGATGAAGATCATGAACCGAACGAACTCCTTTCAATTGCAATATCCGGTTTTCTAATTCTTTTGTATCGATCCCTTCGGGGGAAGATTGTAAATGTAACAGAAGTATCTTTCTCAAATTACGGAATGATTGGATCCCGACCCAAAGAGAGATCGCGATAGATAAAATAGGATCCACCCAAGACCAACCGAATAGGATCAAAGCGATACTTCCGAAAAATACCGCAACCCATCCTAATACATCTTCCAGAAGATGAAGGAATGCCGTCTTTGCATTCAGGCCGGAACTATTCTTTAATTTGAATAATGCCGCTCCGTTTACGATCACACCTAATATGGAGAGTCCTAACATTCCCCATCCGTTTGGAGAGCCTGGCTCTTTTAATTTGGAAATCGCAAAAAATAAGATACCGAATGAACCTAAAAATAGAACGAAAGAATTTACTAATGCAGCGGAAAGGCTGAGTCTTCTGTAACCGAATGTGAAAGTTTGGTTCCTCGGTTTTGAGGCGATCTTTTGGAAGATCCAAGCAAGAGCTAAAAACCCGCTGTCACCTAGATCATGAAGGGAATCGGAAAGAATTGCCAAACTATTAAAAAAATACCCGCCTACAAATTCGATGCCTGCAAATCCGAAATTTAACAAAAACGCAAATAAGAATGCACGGGAGTTTTCAGGTTTAGAACTAGAATGAGGATCTCCCGAATGAGAATGCGAGTGTCCATGATGATGATCATCGTGAGAATGATGATGCCCGTGCATGGATCTAGGATAAAGAACATATCAAAATTCTTCCAGCCACTTTTTTAGAAATTGGTTGCAGGATAACGGGTTCTCTTTATCGATAAGAGCAGGTATGAGTGAAACTTCTAAAGAACAAGAGCTCGCGATCATCGCAAGAGAAGTGGCTCCTTGCGTTCGATGTAAATTGAGTACGACTCGGACCCAAACCGTTTTCGGAGAAGGGAATCCGAATGCAGAAGTAATGTTCATTGGAGAAGGGCCGGGCAAACAAGAGGATCTGACAGGTAGGCCCTTCGTAGGAAAGGCAGGAGAATTACTAACTAGAATTATAGAAAGAGGGATGGGTGTTCCGAGAGATAGCGTTTACATTGCGAATATTACCAAGTGTAGACCTACTGTGGATCTAAAATTCGAAAAAGACAGACCTCCCGAAGAAGACGAGGTAATCGCATGTTCTCCTTTTTTACTCAGACAAATTTCTATTATACAACCTAAAGTGATTATTACTTTGGGAAATCCTTCCACAAGATTTATTCTGAGAACAAAAGAAGGGATCACCAAACTGCGGGGAAATTGGGGAGATTTCCATGGAATTCCCGTTATGCCGACCTATCATCCTAGCTACGTAATTCGTAACGGCGGAGAGAACAGCCCTTTAAAAAGAGACGTCTGGGAAGATATAAAAAAAGTCTTGGACCGACTGGATTGGAAACGTCCGGGATAGTATAGATAGATCCGATCCCGAAGTAAAAAGGGATCTGCAGTAAATTTGTTTCTTGCAGATGGGAAAACTAGGATCTAATCTGACCCTCTATTTACGATCGGTGTATCCGGCTGATCTTCGAATAGGGAACTCTTTCAGGAGAATCGAATGGAAAATTCAACGACTCGCGCCAAGTTTGACGGGGCCGGATGGGACCTATTTAAATTATATCTTTTTAATGCTTTAGCTACAATCAGTACTTTAGGCATTTATTCCTTTTGGGCAAGAGTTAGGGTCGAAAGATACTTAAGACAACACACTAGTTTTTTAGGACAAAGATTCGATTTCCATGCTACCGGTATGGAAAGGTTTTTAGGATTTTTAAAAGCGGCTCCGATCGCGATCATATTATTCTGCGCGATTAAATTCCCTTTACAATGGTGGGTTTTTTCCGCTGAGTTGGAACCTCTCTCAAACGTAATTCCGATCTTTCTTTTATTATATATCTTAGGACCTTTTATCTTTGTAGGAAGATTAAGATACCATTTAAGTAGGACATCCTACAATAATATCAGATTCCATTTTGCCGGAAGAGTTCTAGAGCTAGTCAAAATTTTCTTGGTAGGACTTCCGCTAACGATCATCACATTAGGATTTTATTCTCCTTGGTTCACGATCCGTCTGAAAAGATTCCAAATTGAGAATACATATTACGGGAATGCAGGATTCAAATTTGACGGAACTGGGGGAGCCTTGTTCTGGATCCATATGAAAGGTTTCCTACTTCTTATACCTACATTAGGTTTTTATGCTTCTTGGTGGCAGGCGAATGTTTATAACTATTTTTGGAATCAAACCACCGTTAACGGGATCAGATTTAAGTCCAATTTAAAGGGAGAAGATATATTGGTTTATACCATTCTCTCCTATATGGCGATCTTGTTCTCTCTCGGTTTGGCATTTCCTTGGATCGCGGTAATTTGGTATAAATTATTCTACGAAGCGATTTCTATGGAGGTGGAACCGGATTTGAGCCAGATCCAGCCTGAGTTTGACAAAGGAGCCTCCGCATTGGCAGAAGGATTCGAAAGCTCGTTAGAAGCTCTTGCGGACATATTCGATTAATTTCAGTCCAATAAAATACGCATGGAAGATAAACTATACGATGGAAAAACCGCTATTCCTTTTGAAGGGAATCTGGTCGCAGAGAAAGACAGATTGGTCTTTCTTTCGGACCAGAAGTCCTTTAGTTTTCAATATTCTGATATTTTAAACCTAGATCCGGTAGGCCGAGAATTCAGAATAGAGATCCGGAATCCGGAGAATCCTAAGTATAGTTTTGTCGTGGTATTCTATTCAAAGGAAAGTTATGGTTCTATCCAAGCAGGAAGAAGGTCCCAAAATAAATTTCCCCTTTTGAACGTATGGCAGAATGCACACTTTGCTCTTAAGCTTGGAGCATTGGTACTGACCGCATTTTTAGCTTTTTCAGTCTATAACGCTGGACTATCCTACGCTTACTTCTTTGTTCCTACTAGTTACGACAAAAAACAATCGGAGGTAATGTCAGGATGGGTCCGGGATTATTTTTCCGAATGTTCTTCTCCGGCTTTAAAATCCACCATGAAGAAGATCAGCAAAAAGCTGAAGGATCCGGAAGATCCTTTCGATTACGATATTATCGTGATTGATGACGAGGTTTTTAATGCCTTTGCTATGCCCGGCGGGACCATTGTAGTTTTCACGGAATTATTAAAAAAGACCGAAACTCCGGAAGAACTTGCGGGAGTATTGGCTCATGAGATGGCCCATATACATAAAAGACACGGGGTTCGCAGACAAATACGTTCCGCTGGAAATGTTGTTTTATTATCTTTAGGAATAGGTTCCGGTTTTGAAGGAGTGGACATGTTGGAAAACATGGATTCTCTTTACGAGGTATTGAGCGTTACAATCTACGATCAAAAATTCTCCAGAGAGTATGAATCCGAAGCGGATGAGATCGCTTTGGAAAAATTAAAAAAATCGAATCTAACCGGAGAAGGTTTCCTAAACTTTTTTAAAAGGATCCAAGAAGAATACGAGGTTCCTCAAGTAGGAGAGGGCGAAGACGCTGCAAGTGAAAACGAAGTCAAGATCCCCGATTTCTTAAGTTCTCATCCTGCCACAGAGGACAGGATCGAATATGTGAAGAATATCATCTCTCATCCGGAATATCCTAAAGGAAAATTAGGGATTTCTAGCAAAGAATGGAATCGTGTTAGGGAACTTTGTTCTCCGGTTAAACCTAGAAAAGAATTCAAGAATCCTTTGGGTCTGTAAACACGGAGCCGCTCCGTTACTCTCCTTTCTTCTTAGCTAGCCAGTCTGCGATTTTCTGATAAATATCCGAAGGAGCGGACTCGTGCGCGAACAGTGAAAGGTGATCGTAATCTATCTTTCCACCATTGTCTCGCCCTGCTTCAAAGAATTGAGTGAATCCTCTTTTTCTACGATATACTGGGTGTATGGATTCGGAAGTTGCGATATTGTCTAACTTGCCTGCAACGAATAATGTCGGAAAATCCATTAACTCGAAGTCCGCCCAAACTTTTGGATTCTCTTCCAATGAAGGAAGATAGTTCCATAATGTTTGGTAAAGGTATAAGGTGGTCGGATTGTCTTCGTCCAATGAAATAAATTTAGAACAGAAACTATCCTTGTTCTTACAAGAATTGGAAAGGTCGGTCCCGAATCGTTTTTCTTTTTTCATATCGTCTATGAAACTATCGTTGTATTTATAATCCATTCCTGTTCCTAAAAAGAAAACCTTAGAGATCGCAGGATCTTTTTTGGATCGGATATAATGAAGAATTGCCTGTCCTCCGACTGAGACTCCGCCTAAAATATAATCTTTACGATTGCTTAAGCCTTGTACCTGAGAGACTGCCTGAGGGATCAGTTTTTCTCCCACTTCTTTCAGATCTAATCCAGGATATACTTCGAAATGTAAAAGGAAAACGGAGAACCCATTTCCGCTTAACACTCCGATCAGTCCATTATAGTCTCCCAGATATAAAGACTTTTTATTCACGAGGATTGGATCCAAAAGTAGAACAGGTGGATAATCGGAGCTGTGCTTTAAAAAGTTTGTGAGATATACGTTAGACGCAATGTTTGCGGTCTGATTTTTAAAAGTTTCTTCCGTGATCACTGCATATCTAGTGCAGTTTAAAAACGGTAGAATGGAAAATAAGAAGAATATGATTTTATTTTTGAATTTCATTTTATGATCCGGAATTAATTTCTTTTGTTTAACCAGTTTATGATCGTCGGAAACACTTCATCATCCGCTTTCTTACCTACTACTAAGTCGGTATGACCGTAGTCTTCGGAAAAACCTTTTCCTTTAGATAATACGAATAATGTTTTATCCGTAGAACCTAACTGGTCGTATACGTACCTGAGAGAATATGCAAATCCAAGTTTGTCCCTTCTGCCAGCGACCAATAGTACTGGGATCTTAATATTACCGAAAGCTTGCGAATAGATGAGCTTGCCGTCCTCGGAACGAAATTGACCCGTTTCCACGATCTTGTCCATCTGTCTTGCTTCTCGTTTTGAAACCGTTGCAATGGAATCAGTAAAGATCCCGGAAACGATTTTAGGATCTATATTGGGTGCGTGCCAAAAAACTTCTTCGAAACTTCTTTTAGGAAAGATCGGAAGTCCTGTTCCTCCTCTGATCCCGGACCAGGTTTCCGTAGGAACTGCGGGCCAAAGATTCATAGCCCATGTAAAGCTAGACCATAATTTTAAAGCGTCTGATGGAGGATCCATGATCGCAGGAGAACCGATTGCTACGAAGTTTGCTACTCTGTTCTCTCCTAAGCTTCCAAGCCTTGCGTATTGGAGCATTCCTCCCATACTATGTCCGATCCAGTTCACTTTTTCTTTGCCGGTGTTTTTTAGAACATATTGGATTGCGGCGTCCGCATCTTGTTTTATATAGTCATCGATAGAATAATCAAAAGTTTTATCTCCCCAGAATAAAGAAGGGGATCCTGCTTCTTGTTTTCCTCTCAACTCCAAAAGCCAAACATCATAACCTTCTTTTTGAAGATGTGCCACTATGGACGACTTTTCGTTTATCTTAAGATAGATACGATTCGCTATGAATCCGTGACAAAGTATCACAGGATATTTTTTATTAGCGCTTCCTTGCAAAGGAGGAAAATGTTCTAGGGTCAGGTCCCAACCGTCGGAGGTTTTAGGGTGAAGGATCTCTCCTTTTAACGCGATATTCGCGGAACAAGAAACGATTAGCGGTACGCATACGAAGAATGCGAAAAGAAAACGAAGCATACCCGCGATCCTCCTCTTTGCCGAAATGGAATCAAGGAAAATTCAAAATCAAATTTGAAGTAAAGAACGATGTTCGTATTAATCGAAGCGGAATAGATTTAGAAAGGAGTTCACCGACTTCTTAACAGTTGGAAAGAATCGGATCTTATGAAGTAGCGGATTCCACCAACCTGTGGTAATACAAAAATAAGTGTCGTATGGAGCCGTATGATGTATTTTATGATGCTCAGGAGAAAGTATCCAACGCTTTTTTTGCATATATTTAATCAGCTTATTCGGCTCGTCTTGATGGGCCCATTTATGGATCTGGTTGGTGAAGAAGATCCCGATCAGAACAAGTATCCAAAATGTTCTGCCCCAAGGAAAGTTCCCGCTCTCCAAAGGTGCAAAAAAACAATACAAAAGAATAGGAAAAGAGACTAGGCAATTATTTCCGTTAGTTTCCACAAAATCGTGTCGAGTAATCCCTTTGGGGTCTACGTGGTGATCTCTAAAGGGAAAAATAAAAGCAGGCCCGATATAAGGTGTGAATTCGTTTCCGAAACTATCTCCCAAAAAATGAACAAAGCCGGAAAGAAAGTCCGCAGTAATATAAGCTAAGAATAAGAGAACTACAAGTTTGGACAAAAAGATCCAAGGCGCATCGTGTAGAATCGACTGAGACAACTTTCCGAACTCATACAGACATAGTCCGGAAAAAACTAAGAATAAAATGATACTTAGAACTTCCACAAGTCTGTGGATCTTAAAAGGAGAAGGAAATAAAATTTTTAGGAAGTTCATAGTTCTCAATTACACATTGCCAGCCGATTTGCAAAAGTTTTTTTTAAATCCCGCTTTTCAATCTCGCATAAGAAATTCTAATTTGAAAGTTCACAGCATTAAGTATGATTTTACGACGTCTTAAACGAGCTATTTATCCTCCGCTATCCGCCGATCCTGAAAAAGACGTTTCGATCAAACTTCTTTACGGTCTGATGTATGTCACCTTTGCAGTTGCCGTATTATATAGGATCATTCATCCGCTCATTTCGGAAAAACCTAAAAATGTCTATTACTCCTTCTATCTCATTCCGACTGCAGTGATCCTGTGCCACCTTCTTGCTAAATCGGGAAGGGTAAAATTAGGCGCAAATATCATGATCTTCTTACAATGGTTGGCCCTTTGTATAGTGTCTATGAGAGAAGGCGGAGTATACGCCACATCGTTTTCTCAGTTCATGATCATAATAGTTCTCTCTTCTTTGATCTTGGGACAAAGTGGGGCATTATTCTACGCACTTCTTTCTTTTTTCACAGGGCTCTTGAGTATTTACTTAAAATCCAAGGGAATGATACCGGCTCCGAATTATCCTTCGGGCGAATGGTCCGTATTCATCGGAAATTCAGTGGGATTCTTTATGTCCTGGGTCCTAATGAAATTCGGTTTATCAGGATTATCTAAAATAAGGGAGGAATTATCCAGGGCACAGATCGATGCTAAGTTAGGAGGGATCACTCTTAATTTGGAGACTAAGGAAGTAACCTTGTCTAAAGAATACCGCATCATGTTGGGAGATAAAACTGCCAAAGAATCTATGACGATGCTTATGGACCAATTTTTGGAAAAATATATAGAAGGAGAAGATAAACAAAGAATACCGGCTATCCTAATGGAAGGAGCAAAAAATTTCAGCGACCCTTCTTATTCCACCGAATTTATTTTTAGAGCCAAGGGAGATGATGGAAAAACCAGATATATTTTAGCCAAAGGAAAATATAAAGATTCCATAATGGGTTATGGAACCGGTCAAGATATTACCGAAAAACATATAGCAGGCGAGGAAATTAAAGCTAGTCAGGAATTATTCTCCAAAGTATTCAAATTAAGTCCATACGCCACTTCAATCTCCAATTTCGACGATGGAAAATATGTGGATATCAACGACGGTTTTACCGAATTGTTAGGCTTCACAAGAGAAGATGCGATCGGCCGTACTAGCATCGAGTTGGGTATATGGTTGAGTTCTTCCGAAAGAGATTATTTTAAGGAAAAGATCAAGAGGGACGGATTTTTATATAATGAAGAAGTTACGTTCAGAGCCAAGGATGGACGTCTGATCCAAGTAGAATTCTCTACTAGATTCACTGTGATCGACGGAGAAACCCGTATGATCAATATGGTAAAAGACGTTTCTTCTAAAAAAGAAGCGGAAGAATTGAGGATCTTGAATAACGAGATCTCCGCTCAGAATGAATTGATCGCAAAACAAAAAGCGGAATTGGAATCCACACTGGAGTATCTTCAAAAGACCCAAAACCAACTCATACTTTCCGAAAAGATGGCCTCCTTAGGACAACTAGTTGCAGGGATAGCGCACGAGATCAATAATCCGATCGGTGTGATCCGAGCCGCGAATGAATCCGTCAAAAACCATTTTGATCGAGTCTTAGATAGAATGCAGGAAGCAGCTTCCGTTTTGGAAAATCTTGGCAATGAAGCAAAGATCGAATTCCAAACCTTATTAAATAAGGGAAGAGCCTACCAAGAAATTATCCCTCCAAAGGAAGTAAGAGCTAAAACGAAAATTTTAGAATCTAGATTGAAAGAGCTTGGAATTTCAGAAGCTAGAAATCTCGCAGAAGGATTAATAGAAGCTGGATTAGAAGCGGCTTTGGAAGATTTTCCAAAACTATTTATCGGTGAAAAAACCCAACAAGTTATCCAATACGCTTTGGACGAGATCCAAGCGAGCAGAAGTTCCAAATTAGTGGATATGTCTGTAGATAGGACTTCTAAGATCGTATACGCGCTTAAAAACTTTTCCCACTTCAGTAATGGTGGGCCGAAAGCTCCGGTGGATATCAGGGAAAGTATCGATACTGTACTCACCATTTATCAAAACCAATTGAAGTCAGGAATCGAGATCATAAAAGAATATGACGCGGAAATTCCAGTCGTCCAAGGATATTCGGACGATCTGTTGCATGTATGGACCAACTTGATCTACAATGCGGCACAGGCGATGGCCTTCAAAGGAATTCTAAAAATTAATGTAGGCAACAGAGAAAGAGATAAGATCTGCATTGAAATTTCGGATAGCGGGCCTGGGATTCCAGAGACGATCCAAGAAAGAATTTTCGAACCGTTCTTTACCACAAAGGCTCCTGGAGAAGGCTCAGGATTGGGATTGGACATAGTGAAACGTATCGTGGAAAACCACGGTGGATCTATCGGGTTCGAAACTTCTCCTAAAGGAACTGCATTCTTAGTGGTCCTGCCTCAGTGAGTTTTCTTTTTCAGGAATTTTTCTATCTTAGGACGGATCACATAATGACAGTAAGGCTGTGCAGGATTTAATCTAAAATAATTTTGGTGATAGTTTTCTGCGGGAAAAAATTTCTCTAAGGCTACGATCTCTGTCACGATCGGAGCAGCAAATTTAGGACCTGCTTCCGATCTGGAAGCTTCTGCAATTTCCTTTTGAGTTAGGTTTTCGTATAAGATAATACTTCTATACTGAGGCCCTTCGTCGTTTCCTTGTTTGTTCCTTGTAGTAGGATCGTGTGCTTCCCAAAAAATTTCTAAAATGTTTTTGTAAGATATCTTACTAGGATCGAATCCTAATCTGATCACTTCTGCATGACCTGTTAGCCCAGTGCAGATCGATTTATAATTTGGCGCAGGATCATGGCCCCCCGCATAGCCGGATACAATGGACTCTACTCCATCCACCAATTGATAGATCGCTTCGACGCACCAAAAACAGCCTCCACCTAAAACTGCATATTCCAGATCTTTTTGTTCCGACATTCTTATCCTCCTCTCTTATTAGATTTGATTCCGGTCGGAAAGTCCGATCACGGAAACATTTTTCCGAATTTCTATCGAAAAAACGTAAGCGCCAAGCTGGACCCAAGACAGGGGCGAGTATGAAGTTCAAATTAATATTAAACCCCAAACCCATCAAAAGTAAATCTTGGAAGGCAAAGTCTCCCCGAGAATCTATGCCGGTCTGCACTCTGATCCTACCGGAAAAATTGTATAAAAATTATCTGAAGAATTGGAACGGATCCAGGCCAGGAGCAACCTGCTTAAAGGATTTATTGGAACTTTACGGACCAGATCTGCAGTTCCAAGAAAAACTAAATCCGGATTCCGCGCTGATGATGTATCAAAAAAAGGAAGAAGGCAGGCAGAAGGATTGGAGTCGCTTAAATTTTAGGCCTGATCTGGAAGATTGGAATCATTTAGGGAACTATGCGAGAAAACACGGAGTTTCCAAGTGCTACTTGTTTACTTTTTTGTTAAATAGATATTTTTCCGATGCTCCTTCTCCGGAGGTTTCTAAAAAGAAGAAGGTAGCCTGACCGGAAATTTATTCTCTACTGCGGGTCGGATGGACTGTCTGTCCTGAACTTAATTTTGCGATCTCGTCTTCTACCGAAACCAATCTTTGGATTGTCGTATTAAGAAGGATCGAAAAAAATTTAGGATTTGTCTGTCCGATCCTATAGAACATTTCCTGATCCAAGATTCCTATTTTTGCTTTTTCAGTGATCACTCTTGCTGTCGCCGCTCTCGGCACATTATTGATCAACGCGATCTCTCCAAAAAAGGATCCAGGTTCCAAATTTCGGATCACCCTTTCTTCTCCATCATACGACTTTCTGATCTCCAGAGTGCCCGTAAATACAAAGTACATCATTCCGTTGGAAGGATCTTTTTCTTTAAAAACTTCTTCTCCGGCTAGATAGGTCTTAACGGATACGTTATTGATGAATTCTAGAATATTAATTCCCATCTTATGATTCCTTGTTTAGTGCCGCTTCCGCGGGAGTTTCTTCTTGGGTTGTTTCCGAGTTTGAAGCTTCAGGAGTTTCCGAAACGTTCTTTTCGTTCTGAGAGACGGAAGTTTCCATTGTTTTGGATTCTTCTTTTTTATGGATCTCCGTATAAAGAGCTTCCAGTTTCATCTCCGCTCGATTCAGTTTTTCGAAAGTGTTTTTGAGAAGTAAGAGTAGGAATTGCGGACTTGTTTTTTCCAGTTTTTCGAAAACTCCCTTGTTCAGAACGCCAACCTTTGCGGAAGGAGAAAGAACTTGGACCGACATTGCTCTAGCTCTTCCAGAAATCAAAGCAAGCTCCCCGAAAAATTCTCCGGGAAAAACTTCCTTTATGGATTTGTCGCCTATTTCCGGCCGGTTCTTGCTAACCTTTAAATGCCCTTGGAAAAGGAAATACATGTTTCCGTCGGAATCTTCGCCTTCTTTGAATATGAAGGAATCTTTGGGATAAACTTTTGTAAAAACGCTATGAACGAAGTCCAGAATGGTCGGCATTTTATGTAAGACGGGAAAAAACCTGCAGATCCAAACCGGATCCGAAATTTTTCAAAATTCGTTTTAAATGAGCCGTTCTAAAACGCTGTTCGACCGGATTTTAATCGAATCCGTCCAAACTAGCAAGTGTCAGAAAAGAGAGCATAAAACTTATATAAACTATAATTTGAAATACTGCCGCGAAGATGAGATAAACTGCTCTGAACTTTAATCCGATCGTTTTAGTTAGAAAATTTTCCCAGGTGGCTACGATTACTATCGGAAATGCCATGAGAAGTTCAGGTGTTTCGACCTCCGTCTTAAACAAACTCCCTAACTTTGAGCCGATTAGAAATAATATAAGACTTACGACACTGAATAATAAAGCTTTAAGACTTCCTAAACCTTCCTGGGATCGCGAAAACTTTTCCAAAAAAAGATTCCGGAAAGATGCCAGGCCTGCATTATATAAAATTAATACGGTAAATACCAACCAAATTAATCCTGCAATTTCAGTATTCGTAGCAGATTCTTGGCTTCGCTCCATAGGAGAAGAGTAAGTCATTACAAAAATGAATATCGATATTGCGGATAGTACGGATAGAATAAAAAGAATTAGAACAGGATTTAAAATTTTGGACTTCAATTGCGCCTTCCGATTTCGGAAAGGATCTAACGCTCTATATTTCAGGCAAGGAAAAGATATTGTTAGAAAGAAAGATCACCTATTTTCAGTAAGGTGATCTTATTCGTTTATGACTTTTTACTAAGCTGAACTTGAGCGCCAATAATAGCTAGTGCGGCGAACAAACAAGTTAACGCAGGCAAAGGAAAGAAGTATGAGAAATCAATCCCTGTAAATGCCAATAAGCAGAACAGTATCGGATAAAGGACTTTTATAACTTCTTTAGGATTGGATGCGGTCAAACCGCTTAAGATCCAGAGTAAAGCTGCAAATGTGAGTAACGCAATCGATAGATTGACACCCATGCCGAAATAAAAATCGTCATAGGTATGGGCGGAATCTTCTCCGAACATCGGGACTTTTACTTCCGACATGGTCTGTAATAATTCCTTTGCCCTGTCTTGGGTGACATTTTTTCTAGAGGCCATTCCGAAAGAATGACCTAAAACATGAAATAGAAGTAAAAAGACCGCGATTCTTAATAGGATTTTGGCCGACATATTCTCTCCGAGAGTTGGAATCTTTTTAGATCTTACCTGAATATAAACTTTGGCTCGATTTTCAATTCCCTTTTCTTAGTATCAGAAAGGAGAGTCCTTTTCTATCCAGTAAAACCGAGTGAAATGATTTATACGTATTATAATCCAAAATCGCCAGGTTCTTGGTTTGATCTGCAGCTGCGTTCAAAGAAAAAGGGATCCATGGTTTAAATTGGCCGGTTTGTGCCAGTCCGAACTCTGACTGATTGACTCCTGAAAGAACAGGGATCGATTTTTCTATAAAAGTAGAAAGACCGGTCGAGAATGGAAAAAGAGGAGCGGAATCCAAACCAGGGGAATAAATAATCGGTTCGATCGGAGCGACTAATCCGTTATCCGCGAGAACTGCGATATCTAGATCGGATAAATGTCTGAGCACATCTCCCACTTTTCCTCCTAATAGATCGTCGGAGAATAAAGAACGTGCAGCGCCTAATAATAGTAAATCGATCTCTTTACTCTTTGCGATCTCTACGATCCCCGGGACGATCCAGTCGGAAGGAAATCCCACTGTCTCAAAGCTAAATTCGGAACCGGCAGCTTCTTCTCTAACTGCTTGGAAAATTTCATCTTCTTCTAATATTGGGAATCCTTCCGATTTGGATTCCACTGAAACGACGTGTAACGCGACTATGGAAAGATTCTCTTTGGATTTGGAGAATAGGGCCCTTGTTAGCCCGAAAAGTTTTGCTCCCATCTTGGGGTTGGCAAATGAAATTAGAACTTTCATTTTCGCCTCCTAGGTTATAATTTCCCCGGAACTATTTCACTAGATGAAAAATCCCGAGGTCAGAATGAGCCGGGAAGATTGGAAGGAACTCCTGTCTTCTCTCCATGCTTACGAAGTTAGCTGACGGGCTAGGAAAGAGAGATTTCCCCCGTGAGAACGGTTAGCCCCAAAATTTGGGTCCTCCGCTCCGACTTCTGTCGGATTAAGCAGACTCTACATGAAGTGTAGCTAGAAAAAGGAATTTGTCAAGTAGTAGATAAACTGTTTAATAACGGCTTCAAGAAAGGGAAAACAAATGGTTTCAGGTCTATTTTAGGCTAGTTTTCTTTTCCGGAATAACCAAGTGGTCGGGACCAAATACATCAGGATCAATATTACAAATCCTGCTATGCTTAACCATACGTTTATAAAGGCAAGAATCGTTACGAAAGAGTAAATATAGGGACCTTTTATAAAATGTTTGGAGATCATTTCAATTTCTGCAAGATCTGCTTCAGGGTTTCTTAGATATTCTTTTTTAACTCCGTATCTCCAGACTAGATTGAAAGGAATCCCTCCCAAAGCCACCCAGCCTCCATAGATCAAAGCTGCAATTTTGGAATTCTCATTGTCTAAAAGAATATATTCCCCCAACATTTCGGAACAAAAAGGAATAATGATTATATTCAACAAAAGTAAATTGTTTAGGATTGTTAAGTTATGATCCACATACTTTACATATCTGAAAATCGTATGGTGATTGGTCCAAACAACCGTGATGATCATAAAGCTGATCAAAAAACTCAGATAAGCGGGCCAAGCTTCTCCTAAGGCAACCAGTAGATTTTTGGATCCGATCTGCTCAGGAGTAGGGATCTTTATTTCAAGCGCCATTAGAGTTAACGCGATGGAAAAGATTGCATCACTATATGCAACAGTCCGTCCAGATTCTGTCAAAACGGGAGTAGGTTGCGAAGTTGTAATAGTCTCGATTTGCTTTTTCGGTCTAGTCTTTTTGGCGGCCATCTTTTTCATAAAAGTCGGGTTTCCCCGACTTTACTAGATTATTTAATATAAGAACAGCAATAGTCGCTGAGCTTTTTGACGTTTAGTTTAAATTTGGAATTGGCAGGAACCTCAAAAGATTGTCCACCTTTGATTTCCTTCCACTCCGGATTTCCAGGGAGCTGGACCAAAAGATCTCCGTCTAAAATTTCCATAATTTCTTTATCGTCTGTTCCGAACTCGTATTCGCCGGGCATTAGGATACCTAAAGTCTTTTTTTCTCCATTGGAGAATAGCACGGTTCTGCTGGTGACTTTTCCGTCAAAATAAACGTTCGCTTTTTTAATTACTGTTACATTCTCGAATTGTTGCATTTTATAGAATCAAGCTCCGAAGCTAAAAATTTAGTACGAAGGTTAGAGTGATACCAAATAATTTCTTATTTGGAAGTCAGCCAACGCATTCCTTCTTTTCTGGATGGAGTATTGATCAAGTCGATGTTACCGGCTTTCATCTACTTAGTATCT
Source organism: Leptospira licerasiae serovar Varillal str. VAR 010 (assembly GCF_000244755.1). Lineage (NCBI taxonomy): Bacteria > Pseudomonadati > Spirochaetota > Leptospiria > Leptospirales > Leptospiraceae > Leptospira > Leptospira licerasiae. The sequence continues at coordinate 859,669 of NZ_AHOO02000005.1, forward strand.
ATCGAAAGTTTCGAAAGTACTGACTGAGGGATCACTATTGCGATCTTTTTTAAAGGAGAAGCCATTGCTTTCCGGAACCAGGTTTCGTTTACCCAAGTTTGGGCTTCCGCAGAATCTCCTGCTCTTGCAGCTGCGATGGACGCGGGAACTTCTTACGTTGCTGCAGATTGGGATTGAATATTAGATCAGAAGTCCAAAACAACACTTCTCATTTCTCCCTAATCTTGCGGACCTTCTTCTTTCATTTTGAGAGAAATCGGCCGGAAGTTTTTCTACTTGGCGGACGTTAAATTGTTCCTTAAGGGATATTTTTTGAATATTTTTTCTGTCAGTTGGGCAAGGAGACTGCTTAAAATCCAAAATTCTTGACTTTTTTAGAATCTTAAGGAAACTTGAGAGATAGTTTGGCACTCTAACATGCAGAGTGCCAATAAGAATAGATATGGAACTATCCCAAAGACATAGGATGATCCTGAAGGCCACTGTGGACGAGTTTATCCAAGAGAACCGTCCGGTTGGCTCTAAAACCTTATTCGACAAACATGATATTGGTTTGTCCCCGGCCTCTATCCGCACCGTTCTTAAGGAGCTGGAAGAGATGGGGTATCTTGCTTCTCGCCACACTTCGGGGGGAAGGATCCCTACGGAGATAGGTTACCGATTCTATGTGGATTCGTTGGTGGTACTTTATGAGTTAACCATTAAGGAAAAACAGAGGATCCAAGAAGAATACCTAAAAATGCAGTTCAAGCTGGATCAGATCCTGAAGGCGACTGCGAGCGTTCTGGCAAGTCTTTCAAATTCCGCGGGAGTAGTCTTAGGGCCGGCCAAAAGTTTGGACACTCTAAAACATGTGGAATTGATCCATGTTCATGGGGACGAGGTCTTGATGATCATGGTAATGCGCTCCGGAGCAGTACTGAATCGGAACGTATTTTTGGATCGAAATTATAGCCAAGAAGAGTTGTATCAGATCTCAAAGTATCTGAACGATAACGCGAAAGGTTACGATATGTTCGAGATACAGGAAAAGGTAATACCTTCTCTCTTGTTGAGAAAAGATGGACCATTAGATTTTTATAAAGTGTCCGGAGTGATCTCCGCCGCTATGACACCGGATAATTCCGAGGTGTCTTTGTATATCGACGGTCTCAAGAACTTATACGGAAGATTTAAGGACGAAGAGGAAAAGCTCAACCAGGTTCTCTCCCTGCTGGATGACAAACGATTCCTTACCGGAATGTTCGGAGATTATTCCGAACATGATGGAGTGTATACCGTCATAGGAAAGGATGGGGACGGAAGAATGGGCGGAGTAAGTATCATTACTTCCGGATATAGAATGGGAGAAAAAAGGATAGGCGCTATGGGAATCATAGGTCCTCAGCGGATGGATTATCATAGAGCTCTTCCACTTGTGGATTTTACTTCGAAACTAGTTTCGGAGATGATAACGCGCATTAGTAAGTAGTAACGAACCATGCAAGGAAATGATAGAGAGATGAGTCAAGAAGAAGCGGTCGCAACGCCGACCGGAGAAAATTCGGATGATTCCCAAAAACCGGAAAGCGTAGAGGAAACTTTACGTAAGGAATTAGAGGCTGCGAAAAAAGAGATCGAGTCCTTAAAAGATTCTTGGACTAGGGAAAGAGCTGAATTCCAAAATTATAAGAGAAGATCTGCACAAGAATTTTCTCATATTAAGAGAGAAGCTGTTAAGTCTCTAGTAACGGAGTTTTTAAACCCTATCGATAATTTGGACCGCGTAGGTTCGGGAGTCAACGTAACGGAAGAACTAAAACCTTTCGTAGACGGTGTGACAATGATCCTAAAGGAATTTTATTCCGTGTTGGAGAAGTCGAATGTATTCAGACAATATCCTCAGGGAGAAGCTTTCGATCCGACTTTAATGGAAGCATTGTCCTCCGAAGAAGGGGAGCAATACAAAGAAGAGACTGTGATCGAAGTCTATCAGGCAGGATTCTATATTAAGGAAAATGAAGATAAGTTCTCCTTAAGACCTGCAAGGGTAAGGATCGGAAAACCCAAAGCTTAATGCTTTGGGACTTAGGTGCGTAGCGCCTCGAAAAGAACGAATTAAATCATGAAAACCGCCGAGGGAAGGCTCAGATGGCGGAAGGAGAAACCAAAATGTCAAAAGAGAAGATTATCGGAATCGACTTAGGGACCACAAACTCCTGCGTTTCCGTTATGGAAGGTGGGGACCCGGTAGTAATCCAGAACTCCGAAGGTGCTAGAACTACTCCGTCTATCGTTGCTTTTACTGCAAAGGGAGAAACTTTGGTTGGCCAGTTCGCTAAGAACCAAGCAATTACCAATGCGGTAAATACGATCCGTTCCGCTAAAAGATTTATAGGACGTAGATTCAACGAAGCTGAACAAGAAATGAAGCACGTTTCCTATAAAGTGATCCGTAGCGGAAACGATGGATTAAAATTCGAAACTGCTAACGGTGAGTTCACCGCCCAGGAGATCTCTGCTCGAGTTCTTCAGAAGATGAAACAAACTGCAGAAGATTACCTTGGCCAAAAAGTAACCAAGGCAGTGATCACAGTTCCGGCTTATTTCAATGACGAACAACGTCAGGCTACTAAGGATGCGGGAAGGATCGCAGGCTTAGAAGTAGAGAGGATCATCAACGAGCCAACGGCTGCTGCACTTGCTTACGGTTTCGATAAAAAGAAGAGTAATGCTAAGATCGCCGTTTACGACTTGGGTGGGGGAACCTTCGACGTTTCTATCCTTGAGTTGGGAGACGGAGTATTCGAAGTTAAATCCACTAATGGTGACACTCACTTAGGTGGGGACGATTTCGATATGGTCATCATGGAATGGATGATCGAGGAATTCAAAAAACAATACGGGATCGATATCTCTCAAGATAAAAATACCGTACAACGTTTGAAGGAAGCTGCCGAGAAGGCGAAGATCGAACTTTCTGGAACCATGTCCACACAAGTGAACCTTCCGTTCATCACTGCCGATGCAACCGGACCAAAACACTTGGATATGAATCTTACAAGAGCTAAGTTCGATCAGTTGACCGGCCGTTTGGTAGAAAGAACTCGTATTCCATGTGAGAACGCTTTGCGTGACGCAGGCTTAAAAGCTTCCGACATCGACGAAGTGATATTAGTGGGGGGATCCACTCGTATCCCTGCAGTGCAGGAACTTGTAAAAGGAATTTTTGGAAAAGAACCGAATCGTTCCGTAAACCCTGACGAAGTAGTGGCAATCGGTGCCGCTATCCAAGGTGGAGTTTTAGCGGGAGAAGTTTCAGACGTTCTTCTTTTGGATGTTACTCCGCTTTCTCTCGGTATCGAGACTTTGGGCGGTGTGATGACCAAGTTGATCGAAAGAAATACTACGATCCCTACTAAAAAATCTCAGGTGTTCTCTACTGCTGCGGACAATCAAAATGCGGTTTCTATCCATGTTCTCCAAGGAGAAAGGGATATGGCTGCAGGTAACCGTACGCTCGGAAGATTCGATCTAATCGGGATTGCACCTGCACCTAGAGGAGTTCCTCAAATCGAAGTTACATTCGATATAGATGCGAACGGTATCGTACATGTTTCCGCAAAAGATCTGGGAACCGGTAAAGAACAAAAGATACGTATTGAATCCTCTTCCGGACTAAGTGAAGACGAGATTTCTAAAATGGTAAAAGATGCGGAAGCTCACGCTGCTGCAGACAAGGCCGCTAGAGAACTTGTGGAAGCTAAGAACGAGTTGGATACCATCACTTATTCTTTGGAAAAAGCGGTTACTGACGCGGGAGACAAACTTTCCGACAGCGAAAAACAATTGGCGAATGACGAGATCAAACGTGCAAGAGAAGCGATCGAATCTGGGGATATCGGTCGTATTAACGCTGCGAAAGAGTCCATCACTAAGAGAGCTTCGGAAATAGGTTCTAAAATTTATTCCCAAGGCGCTCCAGGTCAGGAAGCAGGCCCAGGACCTAACGGTGCGGGACCAGGAGAAGGTGCCGACAATTCCCAAGCAAAGGAAGAAAAGGTCGTGGACGCCGACTATACCGTAGTGGACGATGAGAAAAAGTAACTAAGACATGAGTGACAAAAGTTACTACGATATCCTCGGAGTTTCCAAAACCGCGACTGACGAAGAGATCAAGTCCGCGTATCGGAAGTTAGCTATCAAATATCACCCTGATAAGAATCAGGGTGATAAGGCTGCAGAAGAGAAATTTAAGGAAGCTACCGAGGCTTACGAAGTTTTAAGAGACGCTAATAAACGTCGCATGTACGACCAGTACGGCAAGGCCGGAGTGGGTGCAGGCGCTCAAGGCGGATTCGGTGGAGGAGCATATACAGACTTCTCCGATATCTTCGGTGATTTCGGAGATATCTTCGGCGATTTCTTCGGAGGTGGAGGAGGGAGAGCCGGGGGCGGCGCTCGTAGGTCCGGTCCTCAACGTGGCTCAGATCTTCGTTATAATCTAGAAGTTACCCTGGAAGACGCGAGCCTAGGCAGGGAATACAAAATCGAGATCCCAAGATTAGAAACTTGCGTAGATTGCGGTGGTTCCGGCGCAAACAAGGGAAGTACTCCTCAGACCTGTCCGGACTGTGGAGGCTCGGGACAAATCCGTAGATCCCAGGGATTTTTCTCAGTGGCGACTACCTGCGGTACTTGTCGTGGAAAAGGTACAATCATCTCTAACCCATGCAAGACCTGTCATGGACAAGGCCTAGTAGAAAAAAGACGTACTATCAATATTAAGATCCCACCTGGCATAGAATCCGGTAGCAGACTAAAAGTTTCCGGAGAAGGAGAAGCAGGACCAAACGGTGGTCCTCATGGCGATCTGTATGTGGTAACACATATTAAGAAACATGAATTATTTGAGCGCCAAGCAAACGACTTGATCTTAAATAAAAAGATCAGCCTAACCCAAGCAATCTTAGGCGGGGATATAGAAGTCCCAACCATTGACGGCAAAAAGGTGAAGATGAAAATTCCGGAAGGAACCGAGTCAGGCCAAGTGTTCCGTTTAAAAGGTCATGGTATTCCGTATCTAGGCGGGTATGGAAAAGGGGACCAACATGTGATCGTACGCATTGAGATCCCTAAAAAACTGACTAGACGACAAAGAGAATTGATCGAAGAATTTGCCCGTGAGTCTGGAGAATCCGTTTCAGGTTCCAAGGGTAAGATTTTTACGAATAAGTAATACCTACAAAAAGGAAGTTTCATGACTAACAAAGTCAAGATCGGAGTAATCGGGACAGGCCATATGGGCCAATACCACGTAAACGTGGCGAAAACGTTAAGCGATGCGGAGTTGATCGGTATTTACGACTCGGATTCCGAAAGAGCTACTCAAATGGCGGAAAAGCATAAAACTTCCGCCTTTTCCACTGTAGACGATCTGATCAAACATACCGATTCGGTTATCATTGCGGTGCCTACATTCTTGCATCATGAGATCGGCAAAAAGGCACTTCTCGCAGGCAAACATGTTTTGGTAGAGAAACCGATCGCTGAAACTTTAGAGCAAGCAAAAGAGTTAGTGGAACTCGCTTCTAAAAACAATCTGGTCTTACAAGTTGGTCACGTAGAACGTTTTAACGGTGCGGTCCTCGAACTTGGCAAGATCGTGACCGAACCTCTGTTAATCGAATCCAGAAGATTAGCCCCTTTTAATCCTAGAATTAAGGATGTGGGAGTAGTTCTGGATATGATGATCCACGATATCGACATTGTTTTGAATCTAGTAAAATCTCCCGTCAAATATCTAAGTGCAGTGGGTACCAAAGTGGTTTCCGGTCACGAGGATATTGCATCCGTTATTCTTCATTTCGAGAACGGCGCGATCGCCAATATTTCAGCGAGCAGAAATACACAATCCAAAATTAGGACCCTGAATATCACTCAAAAAGACGTGTACATCACATTGGATTTTAGCGACCAAGAGATCGAGCTTCATAGACAAGCGACTTCGGACATTTTACTTAGGACCGGAGAGATCAAGTATCGACAAGAATCCATTGTGGAAAAGATCTTTGTTCACAAGGATAACCCTTTAAAACAGGAACATGAACATTTTGTAAAATGTATCCTAAAAGAAACGGAACCTTTAGTAGATGGAAGATCCGATATCCAAACTCTGGAGATCGCGTACAGAATTTTGAAAGAGATACATAAAAACTGATCGGGTATTATGGAAAACGGATTCGGCGGAAAAGTATTAATCTCTAATTCATCAATCGTAACGGATTATTTTAATCGCACTGTGATCCTCATGGTCGAACATGATCAATCCGGTGCATTCGGTCTAGTTCTTAATAAGAAGATGGACGTTGCATTAAACGAAGTGATCCAAGGAATTCCGGAAGGAATAGACGGTTCTTCTCCGATCTATTCCGGAGGTCCCGTAGATCCTACGTTTGTCTCCATTCTTCATGATAATCCTAAATTAAAACAACCAGGTATCGAAGTTATCCCTGGAGTGTTTCTTGCCAGAAGTTTCGAAGCTTTGGTGGAACTATTAGAACATCCTGATAAAACCAAGTTTAATGTGTACCAAGGATATTCCGGTTGGGGAGCTTCTCAACTAGAAGGTGAGATGGAACGTAAATCTTGGGTAGTTCATGATCCGAATGCCGAATGGATCTTTACGGAAGATCCGGAAGCAACTTGGCAAGAAGCCTTAAAAAGCAAAGGTGGATTATATAAGTATTTCGTAGAACATACGAAAGACCCGATGTTGAATTAGGATATGATCTCTTCTTTGATCGGAACGGATATTTTAGCCGGCATGATCGCTCCAGCAGTTTTAATTTCGGCCAGCGCCAGTTTGATATTTTCTACTGCAAATCGATTGGGTAGAATATTCGATCGAGTTAATTTACTCAAGAATGAGATAGAAGGCGTCGTAGACGGAAAACTTTCTTTTCCAGAAGAAAGACAAGCATATCTCAAAAGACAATTAAAGATCCAAAAAAAGAGGGCTAATCTGATCCAGAGATCAATGGCTGCACTTTATACCGCTACTTTGTTTTTTGTTTCTTCTAGCTTGAGTCTCGGCATTATAGTCGCGGTTTCTAGTCCGGCTTCTTGGGTGGCGACTGGGCTCGCTTTGGTAGGTGGGATCTTCTTATTTATCGCAAGCAGTCTTTTACTCTACGAAAGTAGATATAATTTGAATTTTATCCAAGGCCAGATAGAATTTGCCGAATTTCTAGAAGATAAGGTAGAGAAGAAGTCCGACAACTTCCGGAAATAATTAAAGGCCCGATTTCCAAAGAGATATCTTTCAGTCGGTGCCGAGGGTTAAGGAGTTTTCTTTGAAAAAAGTATTATATTCATTTTCTGTCATATTCTTTTTTGCATCCTTAGGATTTATCCAAAATCTATCCGCAGACGGTTGTTACCTTTGTTCCGTAAATAGTTCAGATGTTTGCAGGGACTATTGCAGATTTTCCGGATCTGATTCTTTCGATACCAGAAAACGTTGCGAGAATAAAGGATGTAAGATCACCGGAACCGCAGCTTGTCCGACCGCTTCCAATTATAAGGTTTGTTCTGTAAGAGTTGATTTTAAACCCGAGGATCTGCTCGCAGGTCGTTTGAAATAATTTATTTCATTCTGCAAGCTATTTCACACTATCCTACTTCCTTATTAATTAAACCGGCCGCGACCAACCGGTTCTAATTTAAACTTCCTTCAGATAGAGAGTTGGGCTTCTTTTCCATTCGTTCCTTAAGGCACCGAAGTACATTCCTACTACCGCAACGTTCAGAGATATATAAAAAATCCCTATTTCCAACCAAGGAACGCTCGCTCGTATCTCGAATATCATCTCGGACATATAAGAAGAAACTCCCAAGACCAAAACGAAAGCTAGCACGAAGGATAGATTAGCTAAAAATAAAGATTCCGCCAAAAAGTATTTTCGTAAAAATGTTTTGGTTCCGCCAATGATCCTGAGAAGAGAAGTTTCTTCCAATCTTTCCTTTCTGCTTAGCTCTAAGGAAGAAAGGATCAATAGCAGAGAAGATAGAACGATTAATCCAGTCATCCAACGGATCGCAAATGACATCTTTTCCAATATTCCTAAGAAAGACCTAACTGCCTTTTCAGTATCGACAATCGTAAGATTCGGAAATTCGTTAGATAATTCTTTTTGGAGAGAATATCTTGAGTCGGAAGATTCCAGTAAAAATGAACTTAAATAAAACTTAGGAGCCTTCTCCAAGATACCTTTTGAAAACAGGACCACGAAGTTCGGTCTCATGTCAGACCAGTTGACCGTTCTGAAATTTCGGATGGTTCCGGTTACTTCTACCCCGCCAATGGAGAAGGAAAGTTTGTCTCCTAATTCCACTTTTAGATTTTTGGAAAATTCCTTTTCGACTGAGATCTGGTCTTCTTCTCCTTTTCTCCAAAAATCTCCATCCGTGACATTTTCCGTTGGATATAAATTCTCTCTATAAGATAGGAAATATTCTCTGGTCCTTGCAGTGGATCTCCAATCTCTTCTAAGAGCGGAAAGTTCCATATCTTCTTTTTTAACTAACTCACCGTTTACATGTGTGAGTCTTGCTCCTATCACAGGTGCAGTTAAAAGTTTTTCTACTTTATACTTCTCAGCAGTTTGTTGGAAACTTTCCAGTTGTTCCGGTCGTATATCCAACACGAACATATTCGGTCTTCTTTCCTTATCTTTTGCTCCGCTATATTCCAATAGACTATCGCTTAAAAAAATGCTGAGTAATAGAACGAAAACGGAAGAGCCTAATCCAACAGAAACCCAAGAAAGTCCAGTTCTAGGTCTGTCTAATTTTCGTAATGCCATTCTCACACTTGCGGAGAATTCGGATCTTTGTAATAAAAACCGGATCGCAAAACGTATTCCTAAAATTCCAAGATACATTACCACAGGTAAGAAGAGCAGAGTTGCACAAAGGATCAATCCTTTGATCCAATCTCCGGTTTCCCACCAGGCGAGTACGAAAAATAATCCGAACACAGCAATGAATGAGATCGACTGCCTTAATTTCAATTTCGGAACAGAAGAAAGTTCATTTGCAAAATCCGATTTAAGAGCGTACATCGGACTTAGATTTCGAGTAGTGGAAAGACTTTCCCAGGCAGAAACTAATGGAACCACCCAAGCTAGCACAAACGCCCAGAAAAATGCTTTTAGGTCCGGTATCAACTTCGGTTCGAAAAGGAATTCCTTATCCGCCATATTCGGGATCTGAGTTTGTAAAAAACTTCCGAATAAAAATCCTAATATTGCTCCAACCGTGGATAATATTAAAAGTTCGGAAAGTACAAGACCTAAAACTAGGTTTGGTCCTGCGCCTAAACATTTATAAACTGCGAATGTAGTGGATTTTGATCTAACGACCGCTCTGCTTGTTAGAAGGATAGAAATCCCACCTAGAAAGAATGCGCATAATGCCAATAAGGAAAAGAAATCTAATGTGTTTGTCAGGAATTTTTGGGATCCTGAATTTGCTTCCGTACTTTCGTATAGGATCAGGTCGTTCTTGGCGAATTCCGAAAATTTACTTTTTTTGAATACATTTGCGTCTGTTCCGTTAGGAAGAAGGATCGGCACCTGGTAACTTATCCTAGAACCTCTCTGTTCTAATCCTGTTTCCTCTAAAGATTCCTTTTTTATAATGGAACTAGGCGCCATGGAGAGAAAGTTTCCCGCCATGCCAGGTTCTTTTAAGATACTTCCCTTTAAGATAAAGTTACTTTCTCCTAATTGAACCTTTGAGCCGATCTTAAGTTTTAAGTTTTTGATCAGCCCGCTTTCTAAGAGTATTTCTCCAGGTCTTAATTTGCGAAAAAGGCCTTTAGGCTCCGTTTCTAATTCCCCAAAATATGGATAATCGCCTCGGATCGCTTTGATCAACGATAAGCTGGAATCTTGGGAATCTGGGTTTCGGAGCATTGAAGGGAATTGAACTAATTCGGATAATTTGCTTCCTTTTGGCAATTCCCTCAAAAGAAACGCTGTTTGTTCAGGGGTAAGCGGGGAAGGGCTCGTAACCACCAGATCCGAACCCATGATATTTTTGGCCTCTCTGATAATAGATGAGGTAAATTGATCCCTATACGAATGAACTGCGAGAACGGCTCCGGTCCCGATCGTGATTGCAAGAATGATCTGCAACGAAGATGTTTTTTTAGAAAAGATCTCTCGGAACATTACCCTTAAAAAGAATCTAATATTCATTTTTTCTTCCTGGATGCGGTCTTTTTAACGGTAGCTTTAGGCTTTGCACCGTTTAAGATCACTCCATCTCTCATTTCTAAGATCCTATCAGCCATGGAAGCGACTTTAGGATCATGAGTAACAACTAACAAAGTGGATTTACGATCCCTATTCAGTTGTTTTAGAAGAGACATTATGTTTTCACCGTTCTTCTTATCTAAGTTTGCAGTAGGTTCGTCCGCAAAAAGTAGTTTAGGTTCATGTATAAAAGAGCGAGCGATCGCTACTCTTTGTTCTTCTCCACCTGATAGCTGGCTCGGGAAGTTATGTGCTCTATGTGCAATACCGACCTTCTCCAACCAATACATAGCTTTTTCATGTATCACTTTTTCGGAAAGGTTTGTTGTCAAAGCAAGAGGAAGAGAAACGTTTTCTAAGGCGTTTAACGTTTTGATTAGTTGAAAATTTTGGAATACAAAACCTATCCGCTCTCCTCTGATCTTTGCCAACTCATCTTCCGACTTATCAAATAGAGAGATCCCATCCAAAAGTACTGATCCTGAATCAGCTTTATCTAATCCAGCGGAAACGGCGAGTAATGTGGACTTGCCTGAACCGGAAGGACCTATCACTGCAACGAATTCTCCAGACTTTACATGAAATGAAACATCTTTTAATACGTTAAATGTTTGGTCTGCAACTGTGTAAGACTTGTTTAAGCCTGATATTGATAACAACTGATTACCTTCCTTTCGTTTTGACTGACCTAAACTCGGCACTTGACAGGAAATTTATTTTTACCTGAAAAAAACCGCACTTGAAAATCTATTCCAAATAAAACCGCGCTCAGAATTTTTTTCAAAAAAATTGCGGTCATTTTCACAAACATCCAACCTAATTTTTTTTGACTCTAGAGTGAGCCGATTTTATAAAGTAACTCTCGACGTACGGAGAGAAGTTCCGAAAGCAAGTATCAATCTTCGGACTTATTTACACTCCGTAAATAAAAAGACATTCGATGGAATTTTCTGGGAGCAAAATGCAATTATTAGCAGTGACGGATTTGAACGAAGAAGAAGCGGAACTTACACAAGCGCAAAGTAAGCAATATACATGTAAAGGATGCGGTAAAGAAACACCGAATCTCTTTCAGTACGACCTATGTCGAGATTGTTTGAACCAAACATTTCGTCGATTGATCAAGGTTATTGACTCAGTACGTAAATAAGTCAGATCCACATCCAATATTTTTGTCCGTTTTCTAAGCAAGAGCTTAGAATATCACTCCCAGAGAAAGCCGGTTTCCCTCCGGCTTTCTTCATTTCGGACCCGAATTGATGTCATAGGTTCCCGAGAATTTAAAAACACTTCTTCTAGTAACAAATCCTAATGGCTTTTTTCTTCCTAAAAGGAAAGAAACCTTTCTAATTCTAGAATTTTCAGCTCTATAATCGCCCTCCAGTATAACAAAAAAGAATTGGATTCTAGGCCGGAGGAAAAAACTTCACGGTATGGACTATCCGTTTCGGAAAATTGAATCAAAATGGCAAGATTATTGGGAAAAGAATTCTTCCTTTCGAACGGATCTACGCTCGTCTAAACCAAAGTTCTATTGTTTGGATATGTTTCCCTATCCCTCGGGTGCGGGATTACACGTTGGTCATCCCGAAGGCTATACCGCTACGGACATTATTTCTCGTTACAAGAGAATGAAAGGTTTTGAAGTACTGCATCCTATGGGGTGGGATGCATTCGGTCTCCCTGCGGAAAGATATGCAATGCAGACCGGAATACATCCTGCCATCACTACAAAGCAGAATGTGGACAATTTCAGAAGACAGATCAAATTGATCGGTCTTTCCTATGATTGGGACAGGGAAATTTCCACCACAGATCCGAAATATTACAAATTTACCCAGTGGATCTTCCTGAAGTTATACGATTCCTGGTATGATGCCCAGTCTTCCAAAGCAAAGCCTATCTCTGAATTAGTTCAAAAGCTCGAATCCAAAGGCTCAGAAGGATTTGAGGACCTCGAAACCTTCTCCGCAAAAGATTGGAAAGATTTTTCAAATGCAAAGAAAGAAACCATTCTTTCACAATTCCGCTTAGTATATCAGGCGGAGATACCGGTAAACTGGTGCCCAGGCCTCGGAACAGTTCTCGCAAACGAAGAAGTAGAAGAATGGGTCGGTAAAGGTTACGAAGTAGTTCGTAAACCTATGAGACAGTATATGATGCGTATCACTGCATATGCGGAAAGATTGTTAGAGGACCTTTCTTTAGTTTCTTGGCCAGGCTCTACACTTGAGATGCAGAAAAACTGGATCGGAAAGAGCGAAGGTTTGGAAATCATATTTCCTTTTGATCCTTCTTCCCCGCAAAACGGTATCAAAGTGTATACTACTCGTCCTGATACCATATTTGGGGTAAGTTATATGGTGCTTGCTCCGGAACATCCTTTGGTGGATACGATTACTTCCAAAGAACAATGGGAGAAGGTACAGGAATATAAAAAGACCTCCGCTTTAAAAAGTGATCTAGATAGAACTGAACTTTCCAAAGAAAAGTCAGGCGTATTCACCGGAGCTTATGTTTTAAATCCTGCAGATACTTCTAAAAAGATCCCAGTATGGATCGGCGATTATGTTTTATATGGTTATGGGACCGGTGCGATTATGGCGGTGCCTGCTCATGACCAAAGAGACTATGAGTTTGCAAAAGCTTTCGGGTTGGATATCCTACCAGTGATTGAAGGCGATCTTTCGCAAGGCGCGTTCGATTCCAAAGAATCAGTTTGTATCAATTCTTCTTCTTCCGAAGTGTCGATTAACGGTCTGAAATATAAGGAAGCATTTTCCAAAACTGCTGATTGGGCTGAGAAAAAAGGAATCGGAAGAAGAAAGACCCAATTTAAATTGAGAGACTGGTTATTTGCCCGCCAAAGATACTGGGGAGAACCTATTCCTCTGGTCCATTATCCCTCCGGAGTTACAAAGGCAGTTTCGGAATCGGAACTTCCATTAGAACTTCCTAATTTATCAGAATTTAAACCTTCCGGAACCGGAGAATCTCCTCTTGCTTTAGCTGGAGATTGGTTGAAATATAAAGATCCGGAAACAGGCGAGATCGGGACCAGAGAAACAAATACTATGCCTCAATGGGCAGGTTCTTGTTGGTATTATCTGCGTTATATAGATCCTGAAAATCCGGATAAGTTTGTGGACGCGAACTTGGAAAAAGCATGGATGCCAGTGGATCTATATGTGGGTGGAGCGGAACATGCGGTTCTTCACTTACTATATTCGCGCTTTTGGCATAAGGTATTATTCGATCTAGGTTATGTAACTACTCCGGAACCTTTCAAAAAACTGGTTCACCAAGGTTTGATCTTAGGCGAGGACAAAAGAAAAATGTCCAAGTCTTTAGGGAACGTGATCAATCCGGACGAAGTGGTTACGAATTTCGGAGCGGATAGTTTACGTCTTTTTGAAATGTTTATGGGGCCGTTCGAAATGGTAAAACCTTGGAGCACCAGAGGTGTCGAAGGCGTATTCCGTTTCTTGAATCGTGTTTGGAGATTGTATCATTCAGGTGCAGAAGAGTCTTTCCGTTTAGAAGATATTGAGCCGAACGAAGATGAATTGAAGATCCTTCACAGAACCATCAAAAAAGTGGACGATGATATTAATAATTTTTCATTCAATACCGCTATCTCTCAGTTAATGATCTTTGTGAACGAATTGACTCCGAGCCAACGTAGACCTCGCAAGATCCTAGAACCGTTCTTACTTTTGATCGCTCCATTTGCTCCTCACTTGGCAGAAGAACTTTGGTCCTTGGCAGGAAAGCCTGATTCATTGACTTACCAAGGTTTTCCGGTTTATGAGGAAAAATACCTAACTGACGACGAGATCATGATCGTGGTCCAGGTAAACGGAAAGTTAAGAGCAGAATTCAAGGCAGCGAAAGAGATTGCGGGGGACGAAGCGATTAAGATCGCAAAGTCTTTGGATAAGGTTCAAGTCTTTTTGGATGGAAAACAGATCCGAAAAGAGATCTACGTTCCTGGAAAACTTGTGAACTTAGTAGTTGGGTGATTTGATTTGGTAGCGTGTGTAGGAACTCCTACACGCGGATTCGCTAATTAATAACAAGTTGTTGGAATTCCAACAACGCGGCGATCATAACTAAGTCTGCGAATAAAGCGCAGGCTATCTTATTTCAATAGAATAAACGCCAATAATCCTACTAACAGAACCACTCCAACCAAGATCGCGTAGTTAAGGGTATTATTTCCTTCGGATTGTTTTGCACCCATTCCTGCAGGACGAGGAGCGTTAGCCGCGGTTTTTGGTCTGGCAAGACGAACAGGTCGTTCTTCGAACGCTTGTAAAAGGACTCCTGCAGGGCCTTTTGCAAAAATATGATATTCATTTTTTCCGGAAGCGATCGCTACGAAAGAACCGATCACTGGTTTTACATTCCCGTCTTTGTCCATTGCTCCCAGAGTTTTAGCTAATGCCTTCTCTTCAGGAGAAACGGAAGGAAGTTGTAGTAAGATCTTGTCCCCTTCGTTCAGATCATCGAAGTCTATTCCATTTACAGGCGACAGGATGGTCTTAGCTTGTACCACTCTTCCGAAACCTTTTCGAATGGTTTCGATTTGGCGCATTACTGCGGCCTTTTCGGGATCTAAATTTTCTACCGGAGCGCCGGTTCCTTCAGCAGGTTCTTCAGGCGGTTTGGGAATGGATTGGATGATACCTGCAAAAAAACTTTTGCCTCTGCATTTCAAACTAGATACGTATTCCACATCCGCTTGGATACGTATCATATTGATTTTCATCGCGCTTTTGATCTGGTTCTCCAGCATGTTAACAAGAGCCGCAGTATCATTACGATCCCACATTGGATAATATTGTTCTAATATTTGTTTTGTTAATTTAGTATGAAGAATTCTTCCTACTTGGTCGGACAACCCCGGATCCGGGGCTTCTTGTCTAGCTGCTTCCGCAATATCGTGCGAGATTTGGCCGAAATCTTCGAATGTCCTGATCTTTCGGATCACGGAAGAGTTGGAGAATAAGGAATATAATTCTAAAAATTCGTTCTTATATCTGGATAATAATCCTAAAACTACGCCTGCTTTGTTCTCAACATCGATCCTTAATTTTAAAAGATAGGCATCTTTGATTTTTCCTTGGATAAGTTCGATCGCTTGTTCTTCCGTATGAACGGATTCCAAGGCAAGGTTCATTTGATTTGCCTGTTCTTGGAGTTTACTTGTCTGAGGATTTTGTTCCATATTGCTAAAGACCTAACTGTAGTAAGGAGAACTTTAGGTCATGTTAAGCCGCTAGCCTTTTCTTGTAACCATTTTTGGTATCTTTGTCTTCTGGGCACATAATTCTGATCCAAGGGGATTTCGACTCTCGCAACAGTTCTATTCTCCGCTTGGCGACTGTAGATCGTAAACAAATGGCGGTCATAGCCGCTTTGGGCTACTAGGATCTCCACCATTGTGATACCCATACCCGCACCTTCCGTGGTATCACCATATTTCATATAGTACTCAAATAGATTGTCAAATTCTTTAGAATGAACGAACTTCTCTCGGATCCTTTTCTCTTCTCGGACTGCAAGGGTGAAATTATTTTGAACGAACAGGATGATCCGGTCCGAACTGAAGCTAAGAGTAACTTTTACAAATAGGCCATGCTCTTTCATTTTCCTACGATAGTAGGGAAACTTTCTACTGACTAAATTTTCCTTAAAAGACTCCATTCCCAAATCGTACTGGGAAGGGTCCGCAATATTCAGTCCTAATTCCTTAAATAGAACCCGTTTAATTGCAGCCTTGGTCGCATTTACGATCAGCTCTTTTGCGGAGGTAAATA
Organism: Leptospira licerasiae serovar Varillal str. VAR 010; assembly: GCF_000244755.1. NCBI lineage: Bacteria > Pseudomonadati > Spirochaetota > Leptospiria > Leptospirales > Leptospiraceae > Leptospira > Leptospira licerasiae. The sequence goes on from NZ_AHOO02000005.1 coordinate 875,792, forward strand.
TTAGTTCGGTCAAATCCTCTCTTTTGTATTTAGCGAGGACGGTTTGGATGATATGTTTGAGCTTATTTTCGCCCCGAGTACTCAGGACGTAGGTAATGATAGAAATTGGCTCTTCTTTTTTTACGGCCGTCTCGACCTCGAAGAGGAATTCTTGGGGAAGTTCCTCGATTCCCTCGTACATTTGGATTCTCGATTATATGGACCCCGGCGCGCTTACGAGAAAAAAACGAAATACGCCCGGGAAAAAAGAACGGGAATTTCCGGTGGAAAATGAAAAATTTTAACCTTTCATTTGTAGAAAACCGCTGATTTCGTCCATTACGGCTCCTACTTCCGGTTTGCAGGATCGAATAACGTTAACCAATTTCTGGTCGGTTCCTGGAATTTTTCCCTCATGGAATTTAAGTTTAAATTCGGTGAATTTTAAGCCATGAGCGGTAGAAATTACGACTACTTGCTCACCTTTTGAAATGGTTCCCTTGCTCATCAGTTTGTATAAAGCGGCAAGTGCCACCCCTGTATGAGGGTCATTGTACAATCCAAACAGATCGGTTTTGGCAGAAGCTTCCGAAAGTTCCGCTTCACTTGCCTGCTCCACAATCCCATTGAATTTTTTTAATGTACGAATTGCCTTTTGGACTGAGACCGGATTTCCGATCTGAATAGCAGAAGCAAGAGTAGGCTTTGCATCCACTGGGCTGAACTCTTCGAAATTTTTCAGATAAGAAAGATAAAGTGGATTCGCATTTTCCGCTTGGGCCAAAACGATCCTAGGAAGTTTATCGATTAGTCCTAATTCTTTTGCCATCTCGAAACCTGCTCCGAGAGCCGAAACGTTCCCTAAATTTCCACCAGGGATGATTACCCAATCTGGAACCTTCCATTCTAATTGTTGAACGATCTCAGGCGCGATCGTTTTTTGGCCTTCTATACGAAGACTGTTCATTGAGTTCGCAAGATAGATGCCTGCTTCTTTAGTAACTTCTTTAACGATTTTCATACAGCCGTCAAAGTCGGTTTCGAGCGCGATCACTTTTGCACCGTTGGAAACCGGTTGGATCAATTGCGCTTGGGAAACTTTTCCGGCAGGAAGGAAAATGATAGCAGGTATTCCTGCCTTAGCTGCGTAAGAAGCTAAGGCAGCAGAAGTATCTCCGGAACTTGCACAGGCGACCGCTCTTATCTTAACTCCCTTATTCAACATATGTTTTACTTGGGAGAGAAGGACCGTCATGCCCAGATCCTTAAAAGAACCTGTGTGTGAGATCCCACATTGTTTGATCCAAAGACCGCCTAGACCGAAATGTTTGGTAAGCCTTTCCGAATTGAATAGATGTGAGAGACCTTCGCCCGAGCTTACGATCTCAGAATCTTCCACATGAGGAAGAACCCATTCTCTTTTGTTCCAGATCCCCGAGCTGTTCGGAAATTTTACCGAACCCAATCTGGAATCGAATAGGTCCTTCCATTCTTTGCCTGATCTTTCTTTAAGAGCTCCCATATCATGGGAAACTTGGAGAAGGCTTCCACATTTACGACATTCGTATACGATATCATTCAGATCGTAAGTTGCTCCGCAAGAATCGTTGATACAGCGGAATTCCGCTTTCAACTTGGTGAAGGTAAGGCTCATACTTTAGATAGAATTTAGAATGTCCTTTTTTTTGGCATCAAATTCTTCCTGAGAAATCAGTCCTTGGTCCAACATACTCTTGAGTTTTGTGAGTCTTGCTGTCGCATCGTTCTGGTTGGAATTCCCACCGGCATTGTTCTGTCCCATCATACCGGCCATCATATTGCCCATATTCATTCCCATTCCAAGTCCCATACCCGCGGACATTCCTTGTCCTGCATTCCCGCCTTCGTTCTTTGCTGCTGCTTCTCCTATATCCAACATTCTTTTTTGCTGGTACATCCCACCCAAAGCATCGATCTCGAATTTGTCCGCGAGAACCTTTTGGATCTTTTGGAAGTTCGGATCGTTTTGATCGAAGTTGATGGATTGAACAAAAAAATCCAAAACCTCTATCCCATATTTGGAGAAGTCAGGTTGGATCTTTGTCTTTCCTGCAGAAGAAGCTTCTTCTAAATGTTGATTCAGTCGAGTGATAGGCTCTCCCGATTTTAAAACAACTTCCGCAAGAAAATCGCTTAGCCTAGTCACGATCATCGGTCTTAAAAAATTATCCACCTCGTCTTGTGAATAAGCTCCTCTTGCACCGACTACTCCAACTGCAAACGCTTTTGAATCTACGATCTTAATATTGTAGGAACCGTTTGCTCTGACTCCTAATGTGATCGTGTATTTAGGATCTTCTACTTGGATGGGCGCAGGAGTTCCCCATTTTAATTGGATGAGAGCCTTGTTGATATAGACTACTTCGGCAGTGAACGGAGTTTGGCCTCCGAAAGGAAGGTTCACTAATTTTTCCAAAATAGGAACGTTCCCAGTTTTTAAAGTATGAGTTCCAGGTCCGAAAATATCCAGAGCTTTACCCTCTTTAAAGAAGATAGCTTCCTGGCTTTCATTCACTACCAATTGTCCGAAGGTGCTGATATCGTTACGGGGGAATTTCCATAAGATCTCTCCCGGTTTTCCTTCATATTTTATTACGTCTATTAATGCCATAAGAACTCCTTGGAAATATATTATTCACTACTTAACATTCGGCAAATCAAAAATAAGACTATTGTTTTAAGAAGACATCCTTTCTGCTCTTCAAGGCGGAATCAAACTCGTCCAATTCGGATCTAAAACTACTAACCCAATTCCTTACTACGTCCACTGAAACTTCCGGAGGGAAGTTCGGGGATTTCACTTTTGTAGATAATTCCTCAGCATGATGGATCAATGAATAATCCCATTCTGCCAAAGATTCTAACTCTGACTCGGTCGCCTTAAACCCGGTGCCCAATCCGTTTAGACCGTAACTTGCTCCAATAATTTCGTTTTTGAGTCTTTCTACGATGGAAAGTAAGACCTCAGTGGAGCCGATTAGATCCATTCTTCTTTCTCGGACGAAATTTTCTTCGATCCTACGGATAGGCTCTTTGAGAGAATCCAATTTTTTAGCTAATTCGTTTCGAGCGATCCTGTCCGCTTCGTAATATTGATGGTTCTTTAAGACTTCCCCATAAAAAGGGAATGCGGAAAGAAAGGATAAGATCTTTCCCTTCTCCGCTTTGAATCTGGAAACATATTGTGAGATCGGGCTGTTCGAAGTCATGTAAAGAAGAATGATCCGGAATTTCTTCCCAAGCAAGACAAATACTTATCTTTTCGTATCAGATCCGTGAAATCGTAGCTTGGGCCTAAGTATCCCACGGATTTATTTCTTGCTAGCAGATCCGTGAAAAGTTTTTAATTCAATTCAGGAAATAGAATCTCTTCATTATGAAATCCTATATACTGTCTATCTTTGCTTCCAAAAAGGGAGAAATAGAATCATTAAACGGAATCAGGGCGATCGCAATTTTGATGGTAATGACCAACCATCTATGGGTTTCCAAACAGCCGATCATGGGCGAGATGCCTTTTTGGTTATCTTGGTTTGTCGAGAACCAAACCACTATTGTGGACGTATTCTTCGTAATGGGCGGTTTTCTGAATTATGGAGGAATACTCCAATCTTATAAAAGGGAAAACAGTTTTCCTTACCGCAAATTTATAATCAATCGTTCTTTGAGAATACTTCCGGCTTATTATGCTGCGTTAGCTTTTTCTTATTATTATTTTTCTAAACAAGTAGCGGGTCTGAAAAATATACCGAATCCAAATGCTGACTTGGTTTGGTTGATAGATAAAGGACAAAAAGCGCTGGATTATGTTTGGGCCGATGGGGTCTTCTTATCCAACTTCTTTCCCCGAGTTTTGGATGTCGGTTGGTATATTTCCTTAGAGCAGCAGATCTACTTTATTATGGTGGTTCTCGGCCCATTCTTCTTATTCTCTAAAACAAAGAAAGTCAGAGTAATTATATTATCGATCATATATATTATCCCTTTCTTATCTAGATGTTATCTATATTCCAAAGGTCAAATGAATGCAGAAGCGCTTTTTTGGACGGAGAATCGATTCGATTCCATGATCGCAGGAATGCTTTTGGCGGAATATGTGGATTATAGACCGGTTGGAGAAAGTTTAGGTAAACTGAAATATTCTCTGCTCGGGATCACTGCGATCGCATTCATATCAATCTCTTATTCGTTCGATTGGGATCATTTCGTAAGACTTACACTCGCAAATAATTTTTACAATATAGCATTGGCCTTAATCATATACTTGGCGATCCAGAAAGAAGGAATATTCAAAACTATATTAGGGTTACCGATCTTTCGCCCATTGTCCAGGATCACGTTCACGGTATATTTATGGAATATACCTTTGATGGGAATCGCAACTAGATGGGCTCTCAAAGGAGAAACGTTAGTTACCTTAAGCGTGTTACCTAAACTTTATCTGATCTGTTTTGGTTTTACGATCATCGCCGCTTGGCCGATCTTCTTATTGATAGAACAGCCTTTTATTTGGTGGAAAGAAAAACCGAAAGTTTTGGAAAATAAGAACGAGACCAAGACTGCATAGTCTCGTGCAATAAATACGAAATCCTAATATGAAATTCGATTCGGAAATAACTCGTTCGATCAGGCATTCCGCATTCAGTTGGATCAAACTTTCTTTTCCGATCTTATTTGCAATATTCTTCATATTGTATTTTCGGATTTTCGTAATCCAATTCTATTTGATCAGCGGCACAAGTATGATGCCAAGCTATAAAGAGAACGATTGGGTCCTTGTAAAAAAATGGGGATTCCCGGCTCAAATAGGTCCTTGGGTATTATATATTTTAGAACCGGATATAAATAGATTCGATGTGCTCGTCTTGGATGGGATCGGAGCCGAGCTAAGTTTAAAAAGAGTAGTGGGACTTCCGGGAGATTTTTTCAGATTTTCGGAAGGAAGGATTTTGATAAACGATTCTTCCTTAGAGGAACCTTTCTTAAATTCAGGTTACAAGACCCAAGCGCCTTCCGCATCCATTCTACCTGTGATCGGGGTGTCCGGAAATATAGGCATAGGAGATTCGGGCAGGATCCCGCCAGGTTATGTTTTGGTCTTGGGAGATAACCGAGAATTTTCCACGGATTCGAGAAATTACGGCCTAATTCCTTTCAAAAAGTTAAGAGGGAAGGTAATCACCAGTTTTTAAACCGTTATTCCAACTCGGATTTAACTTGTACTAGAAAAGCTCTTTAATCATTCTGAAAAAGACCGAAATTTATTAAAGCGGTTCACTCATCGATGGATTATAACCCTCTCAATCGAAAAAGATTCACTATCTTATTCATCCTATTATGCGTATTCTTCTCGGGGCTTTTGGTCCGAGTCGGCTATTTAGTCTTCTTTAACGACAGAGAGATCGCATTCAAGAATGGAGAAAGAATAGGCCGAGGAGCTATCTACGATAGAAGAGGGATCGAACTCGCGTTGTCCATAGATTCTTCCACGATCGGGATCTATCCTGGTAACGTTTACGATCCGAATTTTACTGCAGTACAAATTTCTCCTTATTTGGATATTCCCCCCGAAAAGATAGAATCTTTGATCCGAGAAAAAAGCAGATACTTCCTTTTGAAGAGAGAGATAGACGATACAACTGCAAGTCGTATCATGGAGATGGCCCTTCCTGGAGTGAGAAGAGAAAGGGAATTTAAAAGAGTTTATCCACACGGAAGTTTGGCAGCTAGTCTTGTCGGCTTTACGGGAATGGACGACGATAAGGCACTCTCAGGTTTAGAATATTATTATAATCAAGAATTGATGACGCCTACCGAGGCGGATCCTACCAGAGGCGCAAATATACATTTGACCCTAGACGGACTTATCCAATTCAAATTAGAGAAAGCTTTAGGAAAAAGATTCGAAGAAGCCGGTGCCAAAAGAGCTGTAGGACTTTTAATGGAGATCCATACCGGAAGAATATTGGCTATGGCTAGTTTTCCTTCTTTCGACCCGAATCGTTACTCAGCTTTTGAAGAATATTCTCATACAAATTGGGCGATCAGGCATGTGTATGAGCCGGGATCCACAATGAAAATTTTCCTGGCAAGTATTCTACTTAACGAAAACTTAATACATCCTAACGAAAAATTCGATTGTCCGGGATACGTGGATTACGGAAAGACAAGGATCAAATGTACACACGTACATGGAAAAGTGAATTTGGAGGAGATCCTACAATATTCCTGCAATGCAGGTATTATAAAAGCAGCCGCAAAGATCCCGAACGATGTACTTTACGAATATATGAAACGATTCCGTTTCGGGGATAGAGCCGGAATCTTGCCGAACGAATCTGTGGGATATATGCCGATCTTGAACAAATGGACGCCAACCACTCCGATGTTCATGGCGATCGGGCAAGGAATTTCAGTAACTCCTATCCAGTTAGTTGCATCCGCTGCTTCCATCGTAAACGGAGGGAGATTCATCACGCCTAGGGTAGTTTCTCATCTCACCGATTCTTATGGAACAGTCCTGCAAGAATACCAATCGGAAGAAACTCCGGTTGGAATCAAAGAATATTCCACCGAAAGATTATTGAAGGCGATGACTAGAGTTGTTCAAGCAGGAACGGGAAAGAACGCATACATACAAGAATATTCTATCGCTGGGAAAACAGGAACGGGACAAAAAGCAGTGTCCGGCCGAGGCTACCAAGATGGATTATGGTCCGCTTCTTTCTTAGGATTTTTTCCCGCAGATAAACCTAAAGTGGTCGGTTTGATCTTATTCGACGAACCTAGAGGGGATAGTCATACTGGAGGAGGGCTTGCCGCTCCGGTATTTAGAGAAGTGGTGGAAAATATTATCCCCATCATAGAGCAGGGAGAAAGAACGGTTAACGTAAATCTTGCTAAGTTGGATAGAAAGCCGCTTACAGGAAAATCGGAGCGTATTCCGGATCTGATGGGAAGAAGTAAGAGAGAAGTGGTGGAATTATTGGCTCCTTTGGGGGTCCCGTATAAACTTCATGGAAGCGGTTTTTGTTATGAACAAGATCCTTCTCCGGGGTCTTCTTACGAGGGAAAAAGGATAAACGTATTTTTCCAATGAAAGAATTTAGGTCGGATTTGCTCGAAAAAAATTTGGCCTCGCTTCGCAGTTTCGCGCCGGAAGCCTTTGAAAGGATAGAATCTGCTCGGATCGATTTCGATATCGTTCCCACAAAAACAGAAGATCCTAGTTTAAAGATCGGTAATGTTCTTCTGCATAGTTCCATGGATCCGCGAAAGGAAGCGGAAAGGCAACTTGCGGATCTGAAAAAAGGAGACGAAGAAAGAGCGTTTTTATTTTTCGGAGCCGGCCTAGGCTATTCCATCCAATATGCATTAGAATTCGATAAAATAATCTGCGTATGGATGGAGCCTTTTCCCGAGATCATTAAGGCGGCATTTTCACTTTTCGATTTTTCTTCTATGATCCTTTCCGGAAAATTAAGGATTTTTCTTCCTCCATATGAAGAATCCGCATTTTACGAGGGTTTCAAAGGGATCTCCGGATACCCCGTTAGTTTTATACCTCATAGAGGAAGTTTGCAGTGGAAACAGGAAGAATACCAAGAACTCCGATTTCGAGCAGAAACGTTCTTTCATAAAAAAGATGTAAACACTGCTACATTGACTAGATTTGAGAAGGTCTGGACCGGAAATTTTATCCGGAATCTTCCCGAACTTGTGGATATGCAACCTATAAACGAATTGTTCGGTTTATGCAGATCCAAAGTGGATGTAGTCGTTTGTGGGGCCGGGCCTTCCCTGTATCTTTCTTTGCAGGAACTGAAAGAATATAGGGAAAACTTTATATTGATCGCAGTAGATACAGCGCTTCTCATTCTGCAAAGATCGGGAATAGATCCGGATCTGGTTTTTAGCGTGGATCCACAGCCGTTGAATTCCAAATATTTAGAAGGATATTCAGGAAAGGCAAAGTTTATATTCGATCCAACTACTTCTTATCACTCATTAAGAATGCCTTATATAGGAAAAAATCATTTTCTGACTTCTTCTCCGTTTCCTTGGATTAAACTTTTGGAGAACGCTTCCGAAAACGGACTTGGAGCAGTTGATTTCGGGGGTTCCGTTTCTACGAATGCTACAAGTCTCGCCGAGAAAATGGAAGCGAGGTCCATTTTACTTTTAGGCCAAGACCTTTCTTTTCCGGGTTCCCAAGCTCATTGTAAGGGAGCGATCTTAGAAGAAAGATTGAACTTTTTAGAGTCGAGAACTCAAAGAAGAGAACATCATAATTATAAACAAATGACTGCTTTGCCTCCTAAGTGGATCGAGTCCATTGAAGGAAAAAGGCTAAGAACAAATGAAAAACTTTTAATTTTTAAAAAATGGTTCGAAGAAAGACAAAAAGATCGTCCTTGGGTTAACCTGGGAAAAGACGGAGCTAAGTTAGAGGGTATCCGGAATATTACGTTCCAAGATTGGTTTGATCGAAATCCTCCGAATTTTAAAGAGGTATCAGAGGTCAAAGATAAGATCCGGGCCGTCCTTCCCTCTAAGATCAACGGAAAAAAAGTATTAGAAGAATTAACAAAGATCCGAAGCGAGTTAAAAGAATTCGGCGCTCAAGTGAATCTTGGAGAAATCCTTTCCGAAAAAATATACAGCCTTATCCAAGACGGAGAGAAGGATAAAGATTCCATTCGAAAGTCATTATATGATATTTCCTTAATAGATGATCGTATTAGTTCTAAAAAAGGACTCACAGAATTTTTAGGCATCAGTCTGCAAAGAGTGATCTTAGCGATCACAGAAGGATACGATACTGAGCTTACATTGGACGAGAAGAAGAATGAAAGACTTGCAGTCGCGAAAAAGAGCCTTCTTCTTTATTCCGGCCTGAAAAAAAGCACAGAAATGAACCTACAGCTCCTAAGTAAAACAGTGAGGCGTTTTTCCTCTTAAGAAAAGGGGTTTGTTCTCATGTTTAGAAGAAGCTGGTTGTGCATAACCTGTAAATAACCCCGCACAAATCCCTTAAACGTCCATATCGCGTTAGAATTTCAGCAGATTTCTGCCATGTGCGTTGGATTACTCCAGTAGACTTAAATTCACTCTTTAAAACTTTTTTTCGTTTTTTGGTTGACTCCATTTGTGCTACGCACTACAAATGGATTGTGCGCCGCACAACGGTGTGCCAAGGAGCTAAAAATGGAAAAACAAATTCTAGATGTACTGAACGCAGGTCTTGGTTTGGTTAAAAGCGGACAAGAAGGTCTGGATAAAGCGAAAGCAGAATTTACTAAGAGTTTTCAAGAACTTGCAGCAAAAGGCGCTTCCGACAATTCAGAAGCATCTGTTCGTGTTCGTGAGTTCGTAGACAAATTCTTAAACGAAGCAAAAGAATTAACTACTGCTGCTACTAAAACCTACGAAGATTCTCGCGCTAAGGCACTTGAAGTTTATAACCAGATTGCAGAAGAAGCTAAGAAATTAGTTCCTGCTGAACAAATCGAAGCTATCAAGGCAAAATTTAGCGAAGTTACGGAGTCAGTTAAAAAACCTGCTGCTCCAACTAAAAAAACTGCTTAATAAAAGCCTTTTGAACCTCCCAATATCGGCGGGAGATTCTTCCCGCCGAGAATTTTTCCTCTTATCTGTTTTCGATCTTGCACTTCAAAAATTCGGAAGATTCTTATAAACCTCGAATAATCTTTCTATTCCTAACTTTGTCTCTTCTTCCGAGGCGTTGGAGAAGTTCCAGCGAAGATGATTTCTTTCCGGCTTACCGACAAAGAAGGATGATCCCGGAACTGTAGCGAGTCCCTTCTCTAAACATTTTTGGAAGAGTAGATCCGTGTTGATCTCTTGCGGGAACTCCAACCAATAGAATAGCCCACCCTTAGAAATTTGTAATGGAATTGAGTCTCCAAAATTATTCTTTAAATAAGAAAATGTATGAATCGCTTTTTTTCCATAAACACTTCGGATCAAAGATAAATGTTCTTCATACTTAGAAGAAGATACAAATCCGTACACTAATTCCTGATTCAAAGTCGGAGAATGTAAATCCATCGATTGTTTTTGTACGATCAGATCTTTCAGGATTCTTTTGGGTGCCTTGATCCATCCTACTCTCAATGCAGGCGCAAGTGTTTTGGAGAATGTTCCGATAGAGATAGTATGTTCCGGACCTAACTCACATAAAGAAACCGGAAGTTCTTCTTCGAAGTATAATTCTCTGTAAGCGGTGTCTTCTAAGATCGGAACCTCGTTTTCTAAAAGTAATTTCGATATGGAATTTCTAATCTCTAAAGAATATGAATATGCGGAAGGATTTTGGAAATCAGGGATGCAGTAAAAAAATTTAGGTTTTTCAGCGGAATTTCTCAACGCGTATTTTAATTCTTCAATATCGGGGCCTTCTTCCGTATAATTGATACCTAGGAAAGAAGGCGCATATGAGGAGAATACTTGGACAGCACCTAAATAACTCGGCCTTTCTAAAAGAATAGTAGAACCTTCTTCTATAAAGTAACGACTGAGAAGATCCAATGCTTGTTGGGAACCTGCGGTCAAAAGAATTTCATCCGCATTAGAACCGGGATAGTATCTTTCCGCAATCCAGGCACGTAAGTCGAAATGTCCCTGCGTATCAGCGTATTGGAATAGTTTTGAACCTTTTTTAGAAACGGATGTTTCGAAAATATTCCTTAGATCTTGGATAGGGAATAATGAATCGTCCGGAAGCCCTCCCGCGAAAGAGATCATTCCCGGAGTATCGATTACCTTTAAGATATCTCTGGTCACGGACGCAGGCGTTCGTTCAGTCCTTGTCGAAGGTCTGAAAATTTCGGAGCTATTTTCTAGAATTAACTTGCCCATCTTCTTATTCTGTTTATACATTAAATTGAGATTACCATACAGATACAGAAATTGTTTTTATGACCAATACAGATCGACTTATTACTAAATATTCTAAGATCGCAAACTCTCTGATCGGTAGGATAGAATCCGGAGAATTTCCTCCGGGTTCCAAATTACCTTCTCTTCGAAAAATCTGTTTATTTGAAGAGTGTAATCTTTCCACTGCCGTCGAGGCTTTTGGTATCCTTCAAGAGAGAGGTTTTATCAGCGGAAGAGAAAGATCCGGATATTTTGTTCTTCCTCGGCCTGAGTTATATCCAAAATATAAATTGGAAAAGCCTGTAAGAGTTCCGAATCCTTCTGTTCCGGAAGAGGTAAGTTCTTTGATGTCCGAACTTGCAGATCCCGGTTTTATTCCTTTTGGCGCGGCGGTCCCCGATCCTCAATTTTTGCCGTATTCTTCTTTGCAAAAAGCGTATAAGAAATCCTTAAAGGATTCTCAAGTTTATAAATATTCGGATGCGGCAGGAATTTTAGAACTTAGAAAAAAGATCGCGATCCGTTCTTCCGGTAAGGAGAGAAGAGTTCGTTCTGACGAAGTGTTCATCACTTTAGGTTGCTCCGAGGCGGCATTTTTGGCGTTGAGCCTTTCCACAAAACCGGGTGACAAAGTTGCGGTGGAGAGTCCTCTTCATTTTGTTTTGTACCAAATTCTTTCCGAATTAAAATTAAAAGCGATCGAGATCCCTACGGATCCTTTTACGGGTCTTGATCTTCAATCTTATATTTCCGTAATAAAGAAAGAATCTCCTAAGTTTCTCATAACCATTCCTACTTTTTCAAATCCAACCGGAAGCCTTATGCCTTTGGGCTCCAAAAGGGAACTTCTAAAAATCTCTTCTAAATACGGCGTAAAAATTCTAGAGGACGATATCTACGGGGACTTGCAGCATAACGGGGGTATTCGTCCTCCTTCTCTTTTGTCTTTGGATACGGAAGGGATCGTAACTCAGGTTTCTTCTCTTTCTAAATCCGTGAATCCAGGTCTTAGAATCGGTTGGATGATCAGTGATCAAATTAAAGTGGAGAATGCTAGGCGGCTTCGTTTGGCTGAGTCGATCTCTTTGCCTGCGATCCCTCAACTTGCTTCTTCCTATTTTATTGGATCTCTCGCTCATGAAAGACATTTGAGAGAATTTAGACGAAGGTTGGGAGGTTTGGTGCTTTCTTACGCGGATTCCTTTTTGGAATATTTTCCTAAGGGAACCAAGGTCGCGATTCCGAAAGGAGGATTTCTTCTTTGGATAGAACTTCCTAAAGGTAAAGATTCTAGAGTTCTTAGATTCCAAGCGGCGAAAAAGAAGATCAGTATAGTTCCGGGTAATCTTTTCTCTCTTTCCGGAAAGTATGTGAATAATTTCCGGATCAATGCAGGAATTCTTATGGGACCCAAAGTGATCTCCGCCATCCAGACACTCGGAAAAATCGCAAAAGAAATTTAGATTGTGAGTCGGTACAGGCTCCAAGTATTGTCTATTGCGACCATGAATTTAGAAACAGAAATCCAACAACCTACCATTTTATGCGACCCTTCCGGTAAAGTGAATCGGAATGCGATCGGCTGGTCCAAAACTCCCTTACACAGATGTAATGTAAAAGGCCACTGGCTTCGTAAGAAAAAATGGAATTATTGGTGCTTTTATGATCAAAACTTTTTGGCTTCTTTCACTGTTTCGGATATCGATTACGCAGGTGTGATCTTTTGTTATTGGTTGGATAGAAGGACCGGAGAATTCCAGGAAGCGACCGTAATCACTCCTTTCGGCAAAGGTACCATGCTTGGACAAACCGTTTCCAGCAACGCTCGTTACGAAGGTAAAGAAGGGTTTCTGGATTTCCAGATGGACGAAGACGGAAATTACAAGATCAAAGTGGACTTTCTGAAAGGAACACGCAAATCCATCCAAGCCGATCTTACATTACAAGTTCCTAATCAATGGGAAAGCCTGAACGTTGTGGTACCTTGGACTCGAAATCGTTTTCAATTTACACATAAATTATTCGGATTGGGGGCAAAGGGAAAAGTTACAACTGCTTCTAAATCTTACGAGTTCAATCCTAAGGATTCGTTCGGAGTTCTGGATTATGGAAGAGGTGTTTGGCCTTATTTTAGCAAATGGAACTGGGCATCTATGTCTTATCGTCCGGGTGGGAACGAAGTTTATGGAGTGAACTTGGGGGCAGGTTGGACCGACGACACCGGGACTACCGAAAATGCTCTTTTGATCAACGGTAGAATTTATAAAATTCCTTCCGTGATCGCTTTCGAATTCGATAAAAAAGATCCTAAAAAACCTTGGATGATCTATTCCAAGGAAAGTAAAGCGGTGGAACTAGTGTTTACTCCCGATTTTCACAGAAAGGCGTATTCTAATATGGGTTTAATCTCTTCTAAAGTAAATCAGATGATCGGAAGTTTTGATGGCGTTTTCCGAATAGGTAAAAGTGAATTTAGGATTGAAGGTGGACAAGGCTGGGCAGAAGATCATATCGCTCGCTGGTAGGTTAGAATGATCCAACTTTCCGAATACTCAACAGAACCGGACAAGGACCTTTCCAAAGAAAAAGCGGAAGAACTTCGTCTTACGGAATTGGCAAGGATAGAAGAGTTACAGATCCGTCTTTTCGCTAGTAAAAAGAAATCCTTGCTCATCATTCTACAAGGAATGGATGCTTCCGGAAAAGACGGAACGGTCAAAAAACTTTTTTCGGTTTTAAATCCTTTGGGCTGTACTTGTAAAGCTTGGAAAGCGCCCACTCCGGAAGAATTGAGTCGAGATTTTCTCTGGAGGATCCACAAGGAACTTCCTCAAAAGGGTTGGATCCAAATTTTCAATCGTTCCCACTACGAGGATATCTTGGTGCCTTTTGTTTCCGAGAGTCTATCCAAGGATAAGCTCAAAGAAAGATTAGAGTTCATTGATTCATTCGAGGAATTTGTATCAAAAGAAAACCAGACCCATATTCTGAAATTCTTCCTGCATATCTCTCGAGAGGAGCAGATCAAGAGAATAGAAGAAAGATTATCCAATCCGGAAAAGAATTGGAAGTTCGATCCAAGCGATCTAGAAGCTCATAAAAACTTCAAAAAGTATCTAGGAGCTTACGAATGGATATTTTCCCATTCTAAGGATCGTTTTCCTTGGGTGGTCGTTCCTTCCGACAAAAAATGGTACAGGGATTATCTAATCGCTAAGTATGTTCGTAAAGAATTGGAGAATATGGATCTCAAATATCCTAAGTTGGAAGTTCAACCGGGCGGAACCTAGGCCGACTTCTTTTTCATTTTTTTCCAAATTTTTGTAATTTAGAGGTTGACCTCTTTGGTGCGGTGCAATATGAATGGTTTGTGCGCTGCACCAAAATTGCGGCGAAACAGGAGAGAAAAATGGAAAAACAACTGTTGGACATTCTTAACGCCGGAATCGGACTTTTGAAATCTGGACAAGAAGGATTAGACAAAGCGAAAGTAGATTTGGAAAAAACCTACGGAGAATTAGTAGCTAAAGGCGCTGCAGACAATTCTGAAGGTTCCGTAAAAATTCGCGAAACAGTGGATAAACTTTTGAACGAAATCAAAGAAGTTTCTACCGTTGCTGGCAAAAACTACGAAGAAACTCGTGGCAAAATCGTTGAGAAGTACAATCAAATCTCCGAAGAGATCAAAAAACGCGTTCCGGAAGGACAATTGGATGCTGTTAAAGCTAAATTGACCGAAGTAGCTGAAACCATCAAAGCTACTGCAAAAGGAAAAGCTTAATTTCCGACCGAGCGGGCGAAGGGAGACCTCGCCTGCTAATTTCTTTCCCTTCCTCATTTTCCACTGCTTGACATTTTCTTTTTTCGGGTGTCTTTGCTAGGGATGTTCTCACCAAAAAAACCGGTCTCACCGTTTTTTCCGATCTTATTTATCCTTCTTCTGAGTATCTTATCTTCGGAGGGTTGGACCCAAACTACGGAACCTTCTCCGGATAAAACTATAGAGCAAAAACCCAGTCCTATGAATGGACTTCCTCCTGAAAAAACTCCAACCGGACCGAGCCAACCGGAACTGAGGGAAAAATTTAAGAACCAAATCAGCGGTTTTGCATTTGGCCGATCCGAAAAATATTATTCTTTTCAGATCGCCAGAATGTTGGATTCACAATGGGCAATCGGACTTAACGGTTACACTAACTCTTATGTGAATCGTTTTGATAACGATACGGCATATTCTTATTTTCTTCCTCCTCATGATTTTTATGGGAGATTGAGAAATCATCAAGAGAAGTATTGGGGAGGAGCGTTCTTTGTCCAAAGGTTCATTGCAGATTCTCCCTTTTTTGTTTCTTTTTGGTTAGGAAGGGAACATTACCAAAAGAACCAAACTGCTCTTTATTGGGAATCCGCCGGTAACACGTATCGTTTCGAAAAGGATTCTTATAGTTCCGGTCCAAGGAATTACGCGGGCTTCGGTGTAGGATTCAGATTTCAAACTACATCCGGTCTGTTTTTCGGCTGGGAAGGTGTATGGAGTTGGTATTCTCCTTATCATAATTCATTCTCCGTTTCCGATCTGTATTATTCGGATAGGACTGCAAGTATCGGAGATCTATTATACAGAAAATACGCGTATCAGAATTCCGAAAGATTGCCAGGCTCTAGCTTCGGTCTGAATCTTTTTGTGGGTTGGGCTTTCTAATGGATTTTGATCCGTTCGTTCTCCCTAAACCTTGGGTGATCGCTCATAGAGGAGATAGCGGAGAATATCCTGAAAACACAATGAGCTCTTTCCGAAATGCCGTGGAACTCAAAGCGGATTGGATAGAGTTGGATATCATCCATTCTTCCGATGGAAAGATAGTAGTCATTCACGATGATACTTTGGATAGGACTACGAATCAAAAAGGAGAAGTGAAACTTCTTCCATTTAATACGATCCGCAAAGCGGATGCAGGCTCTTGGAAAGATCCAAGATTTAAAGGGGAGAAGGTCCCGGATCTTTGGGAGGTCTGGGATTATTTAAAGTCTAAGAATATCGGATTGAATGTGGAGATTAAATCAGGCGCCTACGAAGAGATCCCGATCGATACTCCGATTGAACAGGAATTGATAGACTACACTAAACAAAATTCTCTTTTTCATAAATCATTATTCTCTTCTTTCTGTTGGGAATCATTAGCGCGTATTCGGGAGTTATCCGTAGACGCAAAACTTGGCATCTTGATCGGAGAAGAAACTTCCTCTTGGATGGAAGCATTGGAACTCGGTTTTAGATTGAATGCATTTAGTTTGAATCTTTCCGCAAGAGGTCTGGATAAAGAAACTGTTTCGAAGATTCAAAAAGAAGGATTTAACGTTTTGGTTTATACGCTGAATACGGAAGAAGAACTGAAGTTCGGAATAGATCTAGGGGTAGACGGGATCTTTACGAATTTTCCAAAAAGAATGAGATCCTTGCTTACTTGATCTCTATTCTTGCAAATTGATCCAGCTCAACCTGCCAATGCTCTATCATATTTTTTAAAACTGTTACTACCTTTTCGGAAGGAACATCATAATTGTCGGAGGAGAATGCGTCGGTCTCTTTAAAGCCGGTTACATTCTTCAAGTCTTCGCCTTCCGCTCTGAATCTATAGATCTCAAATTCTTCTGCGCCTCTTGCTTCTCCGTTTTTAATGAAGAAAGGTTTGATCAGGCTCATTCTATATTTTCCAAAACGAAATCCCTGTAAAGATTGCAGGAATTTATAAGTTCCAAGAGCTAATTCCAACTTCATATGATCTGAGTATTTTTCAGAGCCCAGGAATGTGAGTGCGGAAGTTCCTCCGAATCCTAAATAGACTTCGAATTTAGTTCCCTTCTCGTCTTGTACTTTGACTAGATCGATTTCTTTTAACCTTTCGCCGAATAAGGAAAATGCTGCCATTTTGATCTTTTCCTCTTCGCTTAACTGCGCGTCGGAAAGTATCGTTTTTACTTTCTCTTTAGGTGATTTAGAGCAATAGGATAAATGGGAGAACGCCAGAAAGATGAATAATATGTGAACGATTGTTTTCATAAAAATTCTAAAACCGATCTGCCAAATAATATGACTGATTTTTTAAAAAAAATCTATCGTTAAAAATGCAATTTTGGCGTTCAAGCCTTCAAGTAACGATTTTTTAGAGGAGTTAATTTCTATCGCCTTTATCCCTTAAGGCTCGGCTTTTCATCGTTAGTCTAAATCTTTTCGTTCCGTTTATAATCACCTAATCTGATCTCCGTTATATGTCAGAGCTATGGAAATAAATTTCCATATTTATTGAGAATTGATGTAAAACGACCTAACGTTGACTTGAGGGAAATAATCGATTATTTTAATTGTTAATCGTTAGCCGAAACAGGTAGCCCCCCAGACGAAGAAATTTATTAAAAAAACAGCAACCTAATGCGAGTTTTGTCAAAAAATTTTATGCAGTGTTATACGGAAAATTAAAAACACTTTACTAACTTTGTTGGAATATAACTGTTGTTACGTCAGTTAACATTTATGAAACCAAAGAAAGTCACTAACGATGATTTGGAAAAGATCATCGCCGGGGTAAAAACTCAAGCTGTCGAAGCGATCGGTAATTACCTCTACAAAGGATTTCGGATTCAGGTTAGTAAGTACAACCTGTCTGGGGCGGAGAGGGTTCAGCTCCTTTATCAAAGGAGAAGGAAAGAAGGTCTTTGTATCGTCTGCGGCACTAAAGTAGGTAAAAAAAATCCGTCTACTGGCAGGTTGTATCGCCTCTGCGAATTCCACCGGAAGAAAATAGATAAAAAAAAGTAATTCATAAAATCCGGAAAACGACTGATAATCTATATAGAGCTTAGCTCTGGTAGGTACTCTTGTTTTCCGGATTTTATTTTAAGGGCATACATTCTCCTTTTTTCTTGAACGTGGCTTTCAGACCGTTCGCCCTCTCTCGGATCCTTGTCCTCTTCCTTCTTATTTTTTCATTCTCCTTCTCCGTATTTGGCCAAGGGGAAAATCCCTCCAAACAAGGGCCTTCCGATCCTGACATTTTGTTTCGGATCGCGGAAGAAGCATATAAGGACCGTCGCTTTTATAAAGCAGCGGAAAGTCTTCGTAACTTCCTGGTTCTTTATCCTGGAAATTCTAAAAAAAACAGGGTGCTTAGCCTTCTCAAAGATTGTTTTCTAAAGTTGGATCGTCCTGAGAAAGCTTTGGAAGTGAGTCTGGACCTTTATAAAATGGAACCGACTGGAGAATTCGGGTTAGAATCCTACTTGGAAGCCGGGCGCCTACTAGCCAAGATGGGAGAAATCGACCAGGCGAAGCAGATTTTCTCCTCAATTTGTAGACAATCTTACTCCAGAGCGATGGCAGAAAAGGCTGCTCTGGAATTCTCCGGTATCGATCTACTTTCGGATGGGGAAGAATCTTCTCCGGAAGGGGAATCTTGTCGCGAAAAATAAGGAAATACTCGGATTTCGGTCCGAATTCCCTCATCACGAGCCGATACTAGTTTATAGTTGAATTCCCACGGAAGAAATTTTTAATCTCTGGTAAGTATGTCCAACGGCTTCTTTCAAATCGTGAATTACCCGAAAGGGTCCTATGTCATCGTCGAAGGCAAGAAAGAAGCCCATAATTTCTTTATCATCCGACAAGGCAAGGTCAGGGTCGCCCGTGAGAACCAAGTAGTAGGCGAGGACCCGAACCAACTTTTGGGACCTGGAGATTTTTTCGGAGTGGTTGCTGCAATGAGCCAGCACGCTCAGATCGAATCCGCAATCGCTCTAACTGATGTTTCTTTAATTCAAGTTAGTTACGACCAGTTCGGAACTCTGATCCAAAAAAATACTCCGGTAGCAATGAAGATCATTCGCTACTTCTCTATGAAACTCAGACAGTTCGACTCTACGATCACTCGTCTGTCTTTTCGTACAGCGGTAGAAGAAGATCCGAACCAGTTGTTCGCGATCGGAGAATATTACTTTAACCAAAAGAATACTCTTCACGCCGCATACGCTTTCCAAAAATATCTGCAATATCTTCCTAACGGTCAATTTGCCACTCAGGCCAAACTGAAATTACAGACTGTTAACCAACCGGTTGCCCCTCCTCCGATAGATTATACAAAGTTTAACCGTGCATACGGCGATAACGAGATGATCTTCTGCGAGCACGAGCCTGGTAGAGAATTATACATCATCCAACATGGAAGAGTAAAGATCACCAAGATCGTGGACTCTAACGAAGTGCTTCTCGCAGTTTTACAAAGCGGGGACATTTTTGGAGAGATGGCACTCTTAGATAATAAACCTAGATCTGCTTCTGCAATCGCTTGGGGAGAAGTTCAGTTACTTGCGATCAACAAAGCCAACTTTGAGGGAATGGTTAAGGCCCAGCCTCAATTGGCGACTAGGCTGATCACCCTTCTTTCCGAAAGGATTTGGACCGCTTATAAGCAGCTTGCTAACTTGCTTATTTCAGATCCTCAGGGAAGGATCGCAGATACATTGCTCACTCTTGTTGAGAAGAACAGAGTTAAGGTCATTCCTAAATCCACTTATAATTTCGAGATCGGTACTAAGGACTTGATCAAGATGGTTGGATTGACTTATCCTAAAGATGAGAACCTGGTTCTGGATCTGATCTCCAAAAACAAATTTATCAAATTAGATCAGGGAAAAATTTCCTGCACGGATCTTGTGGAATTAGAAAAACTAGTACAAGCATTCCGTAAAAAATCGCAGATAGACGCTAAGATCAAAAAACGCGCTTAGATATTGATCCCAACTGTTTTGCAGTCTGCCTTGATCATGATCTCTACTAGTTCCTTGAACTTGACCTTAGGTTCCCAACCAAGTTTAGCCTTTGCTTTTGCCGGATCTCCGATCAGAAGATCAACCTCGGTTGGTCTGTAAAAAGAAGGATCTACTTCTATCAAAAGTTTGCCGTCCTTCTTATTATAACCTTTCTCTTGGTCTCCTTTACCTTTCCATTCTACTTGGATGTCCAGATGTCTAAAAGATTCTTCTATAAATTCTCTGACTGTATGTGTTTCGTTTGTCGCTACTACATAATCGTCCGGCTCCGATTGTTGTAACATCATCCACATCATGTTTACGTAATCCGGTGCGTAACCCCAGTCTCTTTTTGCATCCAGGTTTCCTAAATGGATTGGGCCGCCTTTTCCGGAAACCAAGCCTGCGACACCTAGGGTGATCTTTCTGGTTACGAAACCTTCTCCTCTTCTTGGAGATTCGTGATTGAATAAAATTCCGTTGGAGGCATGCAATCCGAATGCTTCTCTATAGTTTACTACAGCCCAGTATGCGTATAATTTCGCGACTGCATAAGGTGATCTCGGATAGAATGGGGTTTTTTCGTCCTGAGGAACAGCCTGTACTTTTCCGTACAATTCGGAAGTAGAAGCTTGGTAGAATCTGGACTTTACTCCGGTTTGTTTGATGGCATCTAAAATCCTTAAAGTTCCGACCGCATCCACTTCTGCAGTGTATTCGGGAACTTCGAAAGAAACTCCTACGTGAGATTGAGCAGCTAAGTTATAAATTTCGTCCGGCTGGACTTTTTCTAAAACCCTGTTTAGGTTACTTGAATCGGTTAAGTCTCCATAATGAAGAAAAAGGTGAGGGTTCCCTCTAAGATGTTCTATCCGGTCCCGGTTCAAAGAACTGGTTCTGCGGACGATCCCGTGCACTTCGTATTTTTTTTCTAAAAGAAGTTCTGTAAGATAGGATCCGTCTTGTCCGGTGATCCCTGTAATAAGCGCCTTTTTCATTCTGGAACCAAAAACCCCGGCTTTGCTATTGGGGCAAGAAGGATTAGATTATTAAACTGGTCTGAAAATCCAAGTTTTGTAGGACTTCCTACAAAGCATTTAAACCGTCCCTTTTACCCAATTTTTCTTTCTAAATTCATAGAAGAAAATTAAGGAAAGTGAAGCGATCCAAACGAATATTGCGGCCCATAGTCCAAGAGTCCCACCTTTCCATACGATCCCGAAAAGATAAGATAAAGGAAGCATTACCATATAAGTGAGAAGAATATAGATCCTAAAGACATAGTTCTGTAAACCGGCCCCTCTCAGGGCGGCACCGATTACCATATGATATGCGTCCCCTATCTGGATGATTCCCAATAATAGAAGCACCGGATAACATTCCTCTACTAGGGCTTGGTCCCTGGTCATCGTATACACGATCGTTTTCCCTAAGAAGATAAAACATAGACCTATAAATCCCATTACGTGTGCAGCGATGAATGCCGCACGAAAAGCGGAATGGTAAGCCAATTTGTATTTTTTGGCTCCCATTGCCTGGCCTAGGATTGTTGTGGCAGCTACTCCAAATGCGTAACCGGGTAAGAACGCAAAACTTAGGGTGGAAAACAGAACGTTGGATGCAGCAACCGCAAGTACGGAGATCAATCCTTGGATCTTGGAGAAGATCACGAATGCAACGTTGACTAAACCTTCTTCAAAACCTGGAGGAATTCCCACTTTAAAAATCTCTATTAAGTGTTCTTTGGTTGGTAAAAGTTTTACTCCTTCGAAATATTTCCCTAATTTATAATAAAAAAAGAATATAGGGAATACTAAGAGCCCTGCGAACCCTGCGATGGAAGAAGCAAGACCGGCTCCTCCGATCCCCATAGGAGAAAATCCCAAGTTTCCATAGATCAATATCCAGTTAAAGATTATGTTTGCGATAGTGGTTACTGCCATGGAAACAAAACCTGCTTTGGTTAGCCCAAGGCCGTCCATGAATCCTCTGAAACAGAACCCTAAAAAATAAAAAGCGCTTCCTATAAATCTAAAATATAAATATTCGCTTCCGAGCGCGTTAACCGTCTTTTCAGGACCGATCCAAAACATGATCCATTCTGAAACCCAAGGTCCTAATATGGATAAAAAACATCCCAAAAGTACGGAGAGATAAAGTGTAGAAACTCCAACCTTACCGATCTCGGATATTCTACCTTCTCCAAATCTTCTTGCTACTATGATCTGTACTCCCATTGAAAATCCGATTAGGAATGCAACAAGAGTGTAATAACATGTCCCGCCTATGCCTATAGCAGCGATTGCATTTTGGCCGAGGTATCCTACCATAACCGTATCGGTTATCCAAACCAAAGATTGGCTTAACATTCCAAAAACAACAGGCAGAGCTAAGGAAAGGATTTTTAGGTTCAATCGACTCGGGCGATATAGTTTGAGTATTTTTTTATAGAATGGAGCCAAGTAGTTTCCAGCTTTGAGAGGAGGGTTGTGCAAACAACATTTTTTCCGCGAAAAACGGTTTATCCCGGTAACGAGAGAGTTAAGATGACTTAAAAGCGTAGAAGATACATGGATTCGAATTTAGGATTTGTAGACCTTCATAATCATCTATACGGTAGTCTGAAACCGGAACTACTTAGGCAAATGGGTTTGAACAATCCTTCTCCTCGTTGGGAAATTTTTACGAAACCTTTCCAAGAACTGTATGGAAAGTCCATCAATACTGAAACATTCTTCGAAGATCATAAGTCTTTGGAAGATTTTAAAAAGATCTACTTATTTAATCACCAAGGCCCTTTTCCTGAATTCCAAGCAAAGTTTAATCTAATCATTGCTCTTTCTAAATTCGATCCTCAAGAGATCAAATTCGTATCCAAACATATAACTAAGGATCAATACGAAGAAGGAGTCGTATTCGGTGAATATCGCATAATGTATTCTCCGCTTGATACTTACGAAGGTATTTATTCCAAAACTTTAGCCGCTTGCGAAGGATTTGAAGAAGCCGAGTCCGAACTTTCCGGAAGGGCAAAATCTCGGTTGGTAGTTTCCTTGCATAGGGATGGTGAGGTTTTTAAAGAATACGAAATGTTAAAGGAGATGATGGAAAAAGATCCCCTCATCAAAAAGTATCTAGTCGGATTAGATTTTTGTTATATTGAAGAAGGATTTCCGCCTAAAGGTAAAAGAGAATTTCTAAAAGAAGTTCAAAAAGATAATATTGCGGAAAATTCCACAGCGCTTACAGTTCTTTATCATGTGGGGGAATCTTTTTTGGACAAAACTCTTCTCTCTGCATCTCGCTGGGTAGTGGAATCTGCGGAATGGGGCGCTCACAGGCTAGGACATGCAATCGCAGTAGGCTTGGATCCGAATGCGTATCTTGGGAAAAAGGTTTTAGAACCTGTCTCCGAAAGGGAAGATACTCTCAGATTTCAATTAGATCATTGGGAAGAAATTTCCAGATATGGAGAATTGCCTCCTAAAAAAAGATTGGAATCGGAATTAGATTCGATCCGACATAAGGAGAAGGTAGAAATTTCCGTTACTGAAAATCTGGTCTCTGAAACAAAGGCATTTCAAGAGTATTGTATGGATCGGATCAAAAATACGAATGCAGTCATCGAATCTTGTCCCAGTTCCAACGAGTATATTGGAATGGTGCGAGATAAAACTCATCATCCTTTAGTTAGATTCGCTCGTAATGATCTAAAATTTACCATCTCCACCGACGATCCTGGGATTTTCGGGACCAATATCAAAGAAGAATACGATAAGGCGGGAAGTTTGGGATTAGACGCTATACTTTTGGAAAAAATCAGAAAGGACTCTTTTCAATATACATCCGAAATTCTTTCCGGAAGAATAAGATCAGAACAAGGAGCAGTCCTATAAAATGAGATCTTTTTCCGGCTTAAACAAGCTCCTTACTTTTTGTTTTCTCTTTGTTTTCTCTTTTCCGATCATTTCCCAGAACCAAAGTGATTTTTCGGATCCGTACGATTATAATTTAAGAAATTATAAAGATGAAAAATCTCCCGACGGATTTAGGGAATATTCCATTCCGCCTAAAATGGATAAACCTGCCTTAGTAAATCCTAGAAATGTGCAAGTTCCTTTCCAAACGGGTTTACCTACCACTTCCGGAAGCCAAGGAACCAGGAGAACTACGAACCCGGTGCAAGGCAGAGGCGATGACGGGCTTTTTAATCCGGTCACTGGGGAAGTAAATACCGAAGCCTTACAAAGACAGCAAGACCAAGCAAGAGATCGCAAAAGAAAATTAGAAGAATTCGGTAGCGAGCCACAACCTTATACGGAATCCAGGCTTCGCCGTTTTTCTATCATATTTTTTATGACGCTGCCAATCGCTGCAGGTGTGACGTATGGTGCGTTAGCCGCTGCTGAACCAGGTTATCAAAAAACTTTCGAGGGAGGATGGATCGTTTTCGGTGTCGCCTCTACACTAGCATTGACGAATGCATGGCTGGATTTAAGAGACTATGATCGTATGAAGTTGGAGAACCAACCACAAAGTCCTACTCCCAACCCGACTGTGCCTGATAAACTTTCCGAAACGATACATCCAAGGGCGATCCCAGGATATGGATTGTATTCCAGAAATTTCGAGTATAGAATGGAATTCGAATTTTTCGGCACTCGTTTTTGATAGAATATGAATTCTTTTTTAGATCCCGACTTGCGGACCAAATTAGTTTCCGAATGGGGAAGGATCTCGCTCTTCTTTGAGGAGAATATCAAACCTTTCTTAAGATTTATATTCGGTGTTTTGGGGATTGTTTCCCTTTTTATACTGATATTTTTGTACGGATTTTATTATCCTCCCCAATGGATTCATCCACTTCGTTTAGTTACCATGACTATAGTTTGGTATTTGGTAATTTACGAATGTTTAAGCTTTCTATTCACTTTAACTCCATATCGTTCTTATTTAAAGTTTCATAAGATAGAAGCAATTGTAGTTTTAGTAGTACTATTACAATTCTTCTTAGAGGAAAAAATAGAATCCATTCTTTCCCAACAAAGAACGGAAGAGGTCATACTTTTATTCTTATCTTTAAGTCAGTTAACTTTGGCTTTCGGAGGGTTTGCGCATTTTTTGAGAAGGGCCAGACTTTCTCTCGGAAAAATTTCTCCTTCATTGGTGATGACGGGAAGTTTTGCGATCCTAATCTTTTTGGGGACCGCTGCATTATGCCTTCCGAGAGCGGAAGCGAGACCGATCCAATTAGTGGATCTTTTTTTTACGGCGGTAAGCGCAGTATGTGTCACAGGTCTTAGCACCATAGATGTTTCACAGGATTTAACCGGGACTGGACAAGTAATCTTGATGGTCCTTGTTCAACTCGGCGGTTTAGGGCTTATGACCTTGACGGTATTCTTTGCATTGGTTTTAGAAGGGCAGGTTTCCGTAACGGAAAAACTGATCGTCAAAGATCTATTTAGCCAAGAATCCATCGGAAGAGCGGGTTCGATCTTAAAACAAGTTGCTTACCAAACATTTGCGATAGAAGGGATCGGTTCAGTCTTCCTTTATCTAACATTCCCAAAAGAACTCGGATTTTCCCAAAAGGAACTTATCTTTCAATCGATCTTTCATTCTATAACAGGATTTTGTAACGCAGGTTTTGCCCTTTTTTCAAAAGGCCTAGCGGAGCCTTATTTTAGAGAATCATATTCATTTCTTTCTACCTTGATGATCTTGATTGTGTTCGGCGGTTTAGGGTTTCCTACTGTGAATCAGCTTTTAAAGAAGATCAGATTTAACGGAGAATCTTTTCGATATCGTTTTTCCCTAGGCTCTAAGCTGATCCTGATCATGACTCTATCTTTATTGATCTTCGGTTGGATATCCTACTGGGTATTAGAAAGAAACTTTAGTTTGAAGGATTTGAGTTGGTACGACCAAGCGTTTCACTCTTTATTCTATTCAGTCACTACAAGGACAGCGGGATTTAATACTTTGGATACTTCTACCATGGGGATACCAATGGTATTCGTGAGTTTATTTTTAATGTGGGTGGGCGCTTCCCCTAATTCTACGGGAGGAGGGATTAAAACTTCCACGTTGGCGCTTGCGTTCTTACAGTTTTATCAATTTTTTACGGGAAAAGAAAGAGTGGACGTTTTCGGAAGGACCGTCGCGGAAAATTCTCTTTCCAGGGCGTCGGTTGCGATCGTACTTTCCATGTTTATAATATTTCTGGGGATCTTCTTTATAGTCTGCTTCGAAAAACCTTTTCCTTTTCTGGATATTTGTTATGAAGTGGTTTCCGCTTATGGGACTACTGGTCTTTCAAGAGGGATCACTTCTAAGTTTGAGACTCCCGGAAAATTACTTTTATGTTTTGTAATGTTTGTGGGAAGAGTAGGGGTATTGACGGTATTATTAGCTTTTGTTCCAAAACGGAAACCTAGAAGATATTGGTATCCTGAAGAATACGTCGTAGTCGGTTAGAGGAAGGTTCGAATGAGAAAGAAAAGGGTCGCAGTCATTGGCCTAGGAGACTTCGGGATAGAACTCGTAAAGAGATTGTATGAAGACGGACAAGAAGTTACGGCAATCGATCAGGACAAAAACAAAATAGATCGTATCAGAGAATTCTCCACATATTGTGTAGCGATAGATTCCACGGATGAATCGGAATTGAAAGAGCACGGTTTGGATGAAATGGACGCTGTAGTTTTGGCTATCGGAGATAATTTCGAAAATCTGATCGTGACTGCGGACGCTTTGAAGAAGATCGGAGCAATCAATATATTTGCCCGTTATCAATCCGATCTTAACAAAAGAGTTTTGCAGATGTTGGGAATAGAGAACTTATTCAATCCGGAAGAACGGGCTGCTCATTCTATGGCAGAACAACTTGCGAATAGTAGTGTAAAAGATGTTACCTTGCTCGGACAAGATTATCGAATTTTGGAGGCTATGGTCCCAAAACATATGCAGGGCAAGACAGTACAAGGTGCAAAGCTCAGAGAAGATTGGAATTTAAATCTGATCACAGTCAAAAGACCCAAAAAGACCAGACGAAAATCGGATCAAAGAGACGAGGAAGTTTTAGGGATTCCTTCTCCGAATCTTGTATTGTCGGAAGGAGATATCTTAGTTCTGTTCGGAAAAGCTGAGGATCTGGAACAGATGATTGGAAATCGTTAACTAAGTTTTTTATACTTTTGAGCAAAACTATCGAATTTTAAATGAAAACGATCCGATTTGGGAGTAAAATTGAATCCAATCCGGTCGAAAGAATATAATGATGAGAGTTCTGATCCTTTTGCTACTATTAGGATGTAATTTTTGTTCTCCTCTCCAGGTAAAGTCCCAGGTAGAGGTAGAAAGATCAGATCATATCCGTTACTACGAAAAAACCTACGCATTTCTTCCGTTCTTCGGCCAAGCTCCTCCCATTATCATCCGTGAAAACGAGGATCTAATACGAGAAAAACTTGCTGAGAAGGGATACAGAGAAGTAGATATCTCAAGAGCGGATCAATTAATACATTATGATATTTTAATTTTTCCGAGAGGTAGCGTGATCGATCATAAAGCGGACTTAGGCGCCTTCGGAGGATGGACCAGCGCAAGAGGAATGAGATACCATTCTTACGGAGGAACTTCCAGTAGATTGGCGGCTGTGCCTATTTTAGGAAGTGTAGGAGGGTATTCTCCGTTTGCATTTATGGGAAATTTCGGCAATTCCAGAATTTCAGGTGCCAGTCCTTATTACGAAAATTTTTACGATGTGATCTTTAAATTAGTGATCTATGACGGAAAACGTTATAGAGGACTTCCTTCCAGTGTACTTTTAAAAGCGAACGTGGAAGGAGAAGGTAGATCCGGACCGATGTTCGATGTTATCCCTTATCTGATCACCGGCTTTTTTAAATCATTTCCTAATTTCGCAGGAGAAAAGAATGAAATCATCTCCGAAGAAGAAGTTTGGAGAGGGCATTGATCATCCCATCGGATACGGTATTTTTTTAGATACCTCGTCTATCTTTTTCAGAATATCGTCTGACAAGATCAGGTCCGCGGCCTTTAAACTTTCTTCCAATTGTTCTACGGTGTTAGCTCCAATAATGGTAGAAGCAACATAATCATGTTGTTTGGACCAAGCGACTGAAAGAGTGGTCACGCTAATTCCTGCCTCCTTCGAGATCTCTATCAATTCCTTTGTAGAAGCAAGAGTTCCTTCGTTCAGAAAGCGATTTGCCATTCTTCTTTGTCTTTCTGTCGGAAGATTTGCATAACGTGTAAACCTTGCATTTTCGGGTGGAGTGGGCCCATTGTATTTTCCAGTCAATACCCCTCCTGCTAATGGAGAGTAAGGAAGAAGGCTTATTTGTTCTCTTCTGCATATATCAGAGAGGGCGTCTTCGAATCTTCTGTTTAAGATACTGAAATTATTCTGGATGGATTCGTATTTGGCGAGTTTGTTCGTGTGGGAAACTTCTAAACTTTTCATAGTTCCCCAAGCGGTTTCGTTACTGCTCCCTATATACCTAACTTTACCTTCGTCTATCAATTCGGTCAAAGCTTCTAACGTTTCTTCATATCCGAAATCATGGTCAGGCCAATGAGTTTGGTATAAGTCTATATAATCTGTTCCGAGTCTTTTTAAACTTCCTTCGATCGCTATTTTTATATTTCTGCGATCTAACGCAGTCTTACCTTCTCTTACCGGAGGAGTGAACCATCCATGACCGGGGCCGCAGACCTTAGTTGCGATCAGGATAGATTCTCTCTTTTTAGTCTTTAACCAATTGCCGAAAATTTTTTCAGTGGCATGAACATACTCCGCTTCCGGAGGAACAGGATAGATTTCCGCTGTATCGTAAAAATCTATCCCGGAATCGAAGGCCTTGTTCAAAATTCGATGAGCTTCTTTCTCGTCGCAACTAGAACCGAAAGTCATAGTTCCCATACAAATTTCGGAAACCACCATTCCCGTTTTTCCAAGCCTTCTTTTTTTCATTCTTTCCTCTTATTATTTTCCTTCCGCCCAGGATTCTTTTCGTGGGTCGGCTCCGCCATATAAAATCCCTGTTTTAGGATCTTTTAAAGAAATACAAGGAGCCCCGAAGTCATATTCCCATTTTTCTCTCTCTTTGACTTCGTAGCCTAGAGCTTCGAGCGCTTTTCCTTCTTTTTTATAGATCTCTTCTTCTAATTCTATTCGCCCCGGATAATATTTATGAGGAGAGAATGCGTCTGGCCAGTTCAAGGAACGGAAACGAGGCGCGTTAACAGCTTCTTGAGGATCCATGCCGAAAACCACTAAATTTAAGAATACCTGGATTACTGCCTGGGTTTGCATGTCTCCGCCTGGAGTCCCAAAGCTCATCCAAAATTTCCCATCCTTAAATACCATAGACGCGTTAGGCGTAATCGTCGGTCTTTTTCCGGGAACCAAGGCGGATGGATGGTTCGGATCTAAACGGAATTGTGTCATTCTAATCCCTAATGTGATATCACCCTCGATGATCGGGGATTGAGGGAAATCACTCGGAGTTAGAGATAAAGAATTTCCTTTAGAGTCGATGATGCTCAAATAAGTTGTATCTCTTCCTATTTTTCCGGATTCCGTTCTTTCCCAAAAGTTTGGAGTAAGATCGAAGAAAGGTTCTTTATTCAGCGCGACAGAATCTTCCTTTTGATATGCGATCTTTTTCGCGTTAGCAGGAGATTCGAATAAGAATGGATTTCCAGATGGGGGAGTTTTTCCGAACGCTTTAGATTGTAGTAGTTTTCTTCTTTCTGCAGCATATTCTTTACTAAGTAGGCCCTTTTCCGGAACGGAAACGTAAGCGGGATCTCCAAAATATTTTTCGCGATCAGCCATCGCTAACTCGATTGCCTGCACGACAGTGTGAACATATTCCTTGGAGTTATGGCCCATTGACTTTAGGTCTATCCCGTCTAAAATTTGTAGAACGATCGGAACGACAGCTCCTTGGTTCCAAGTACGATTCGAGAAGATCGTATAGGGTCCATAATTTCCTTGCAAAGGAACTTCCCAATCCGCGCTGTACCTAACCAGATCCGATTTTACCATTGTGCCATCATGCTCTTCGTGGGCTTTGGCGATCTTATCCGCTATCGGCCCTTTATAAAAATAATCTCTCAGAGCTTCCAGGGAATCCGCACGGTTTTTTCCGGAAGAAGAGGCGAGCCTTTCCGCCTCCGCCAACTCTTTCAGTGTAGCGGATAACGCAGGCCTTCTGAATCTTTCTCCAGGATGAAGAGGTTTCCACCATTTATCTCCCACATAAATTTTTGCATTGTATGGGAGTAAAAATTTAAGGCCCAATCTTTTGAGAACTCCTATGTTTAGATTTCTCATTAAAATTCTATGAACCGGAAAACCTTCTTCCGCAATTTGTATGGCAGGTTTACTTACTTCTTCAAAAGATTTTGTACCGTATTTCTTTAGTAAAGCTACGATCACATCCGGAGAAGCCGGGACCAATTGAGAGGAATATTTTAACATTGGGATATAATCATGCCCACGTGATTTGAAATATTCGATTGTGGCCTTTGCAGGTGCAGTCCCTACTCCGATGTAGCTATGGACTTTTTTGTCGGCCTGATCGTAATAGAGTAAAGGAGCTACTCCCGGAAAAGAAGCTTCTTCTCCTTGTGTTACGTTTAAAACTAAAAGAGCTGCCACTCCTGCATCTGCAGCATTCCCACCCTTCTCTAAAATTTCCAAAGCGGCTTTGGTGGCTAAAGGATGACCGCTTGCTACCATTAACTTAGAACCTTGGGCGGTAGGTCTTTCCGTATGATACGGATCTTGGAAACTTATGGTCTCTCCAGGTTGGGAAGTCGCGTAATAGAATACAACAAGAACTAGAACGACGACTAATATCCCTGACAAAGAATACGCTAGGATTTTTTTCATGATCTCCTCTTCAATGCGAGAGGATCTTTCTAATTCTCACGAAAGAACGAGCAAGAATTTTTTATATTCGAAAGTTCTGAAAGGAATGAACGGAATTTATAACTTTTAAACGGTAGTAGCGGTCGCCGCGTTTGGGATCTCGCGGTATTGACGTAGAGGCAAGAAATGAGACTTTCCGAAACCAACCGAGGCTGCATCATAAAAATATAATGCAACTTGTTAAAAAATTCAGTTATTCCAGAAGTTCTACTTTTCCGGAAATTGGAGCAATGGAACGGATCTTATCTTTTTTATAATCTAATTCGTATAGAGTATAATTATTATAGGGTCTGTATTCCTGATCTTTGGATTGTTTTACAAATTCAGGATCTCCTAAGAAGTAAACGGACCCGTTTTTAACAACGGGAAAACATCCCACAAAGGAAGAATCGTATCTTTGTTTGGTTTTTAGATCTACAACTACTATGTTTCCTAATTTTCCGTCGGCTCTTTCGGTAAAGGAGATCACTTTTCCTTCCGGACCGAAGCTAATATTCACCTGTTCCCTATTTTCCTTAGGTTCTTTGGATTGAGGGTTTACGGGAAATGGATAAAACGGGTCCAAGAAGGTAATCAATTCTCCGGTTAAGGACGGAAGTTTATAAAGTTTGTTTTCCTTGTCGGTCGCTATACGCACTAAAACCAGATCTTCTGCAATAGAATACACATCGGTGATCTGCAATTTTCCGCTTTCGATCCAAGCTAGAGTTTTTAATTCGGAAGTTTCGAGAGAATACTTATGGATCGGAACTCTGAGAGATTCTTCTCCATGTTCCGAGTAACGTACTTCGTTACCTATCAATACAAGATTTTTTTGGTCCGGAGAAACGAAAGGCTGGTAACCGGGGAGTGATTTTATCTCCTTCTCTTTTTCGTAATCGTATAAAACGGTTTCCCATCTATCCGAATTTTTTCTAGAGAAGATCACAATGGATTTATCTTTTAAAAAGCCGCTGTTGCCTGGAAATGCGTCTCTTGTTCCTTTGATTGTTTTAACTTTAGAGTTGGTTAAGTTCAATAAGTTCAGTTCTTTGGAAGTTCTAAAAAGAATATAGTTTTGTTTTCTAAAGACCGGGATCCCTTTCTCTTGGGTGCCTGTATAAACCAATCCGGTTTTTCCGTTGATGGACGAAATAGAAATGAGTCTTAAAATACCCTTATCTTCTTGGACCGCATATACGGGGCTCATAAAAGAAACGGGAGTAGGAGTTACTGAGAGGATCGGATCTTGAAGGATCGATACGATAAAGACAGAACCTAAAATTCGGAAGAGAGCAAGTTTCAGAAAGTTATTTTTATGTATATCCTTCGCTTGCATACAGTCATTCTCCGAAAAAATCCAGGTTTCGTCAGTAAAATTTATCCGATCAACTCGGATCGGTTTCCTAACCGGAAAATTAGATCAACGTTTGATCTCGAAAGTCCTAAACGTACCTTTAGCATCTTCCCATTGGATTGTAGCTTCCGTTACTTTAGCTTTAGAAGGTCCTCTTTGGACTGCTTTGTACAAATCTTCTATAAAAACTTTGTCTCCTTCCACCACTACTTCAACTTCTCCTGTCGGAAGATTCATAGTGTAACCTTTTAGTCGGCATTCTTGCGCTCTTTGTAGCACAAAATATCTAAAACCAACTCCCTGTACGGTTCCTCGGATCCTAATTTTTGCTCTAGATTCGTTTTTCGCAGCCATTCAGTTATTGGAACTCCTACAACTAAATTATACTCCCTCATTCTTGAGAAGAAGCCTTATTTACCATCCAAGAGGAGAAATCCTGCAAAAACTGCCAAAGTATCTCTTTAGATTCTTCGTCCGCTTCCCAATCTTTTATCGCTTTGCGGTAACAGGAAAGCCATACCCTTCTTGCTTTTTCGTCGATCGGAAAAGGAAGATGTCTCGCTCTCATTTTTGGAGGTCCATATTTTTGAACATAATAGGGCGGACCGCCGAGAACTTGTACCATAAAGTCCGCTGACTTTACTTTACTTTCTTCGAGATCTTCCGGAAACATCGGACGAATTTCGCTAACTGCTATTTGATCATAGAAAACGGAAACAAGTTCCCTAATGGAATCTTCTCCAACTTTTGCGAATAATTCTCTGAGACGAGGACTCGGAGGAGGAGGTCCTCCGGGTGGAGTATAAAATGTCGCGCTCATGCAGAAGGTCCCTTCTTCATAAAATCCAAGATCTTAGGTTCGAACTCATGGACCAATTTTTGGTACACGTCTTTTTTAAAGGAGACCACGGTCGAAAGGCATTCTTTAAAAGGAATGAACTTAACTCTTTCAAATTCTTGTTCATGAGCCGTTAGATCACAGTCTTCCGCTTTACCGTTCCAGTATAGAAGATACCATTTTTGGGTTTGGCCTCTATACTTTTTTAGATTAGAGCTTAAATGTAAGGACTCAGGAAAATCATAATTGATCCAACTAGGATATTCATAGATGATCTTAGCGTCTCGGATGCCTACTTCTTCCAAAAGTTCTCTTTGAGCGGCAGAGTTAGGATCTTCTCCATCATCTATTCCACCTTGAGGAAACTGCCAAGAGCCTTTAAAATTCAGTCTCTCTCCTACTAAAACCTCTCCTTTAGAGTTGAAGACCACCATTCCCACGTTCTTTCTATACGGTTTGTCCATCTTAGTAGAGATTTACATCATATATTCGAGAGACAAGCCTATAAAAAAAATGGACCTAAAGTAATACACATTTAGTAGAAAAACATGATAAATCAATTGCGGATGGACAAAGAGAGGGCATAAGATTCTTTGGATTAATATTCCGATTCCAAAAGGAGGATATGTTTCTCACGATGTCGGTCAGATATAAAATTCGCAGACCTCGAGTATTTTCAGAGAAGGATTTCGAAATTAGGGAATCCGAGATACCCGGAATCGGAATGGGACTGTTCTCCAAACAAGACTTAGTCAAGGGCGATACTATCGGATTTTATACCGGTAGGGTGCTTAACGATAAGTCGGCAAACTCCGCTAAATACTGTGAGTCCAAATATTTACTTTGGATCTGCAAAGATCATTGGATCTATGGAGAAGGTAAAGAGTCCAACTATACCCGTTATATCAATCATAGCTCCAAACCGAATGTAAAGTTAGTAGTATCCACTCGTTGGAAGACTGCAAGATTCGAAGCAATGCGTAAGATCAAGGCGGGAGAAGAATTATTCTTCGATTATGGAGACGAATATTGGATCCATATAGATATTTCTCCAGTGGAACAAAACTAAGTTTTACTTTGACGCTATCAATTCCCGTTTAACAACGAATAGCCCGGTTTTTTTCCCATCAGAAACAAAAAGTTTCGGGGATCTTAATCATTAATTTTGATCCTATTTCCTGCAAAGAGTGGATTCCCTTTAAACAAAAAGGAATATTGGAGCCTGGGGCGAGGTTCTGAATTTTTTATCCGACATAAAGAACAGCGGAAGAACTCCCTATATAGAAAATAAGGTCTTACCTTATTGGACTTGGATCCTTCCGTTAATACTATTTCATTTCGCTTCCAAGGCGTCTTTAGCCTTCCAAGTGGATACCGGAGTATCCATATCTTATCTTCCCATTCCTGTCGGTATCATATTATGTTTTTGGTGGGGTCCGGTGCGTACATTACCCGCAATGTACGCGAATTCGTTGTTCAGTGCGCATCTCTGGGGACTTCACGATGTGGACAAATATCCGATCTATTGCCTCTGGGAAGTTTTGGCGGTGGGGATTTCCTGGTTCTTTTTTATCAAATGGAGAAGGGGAAAATCTTGGATACCTGATCTAAGAGAGACAGTTCGATTTTTACTTTGGGTGGCATTTCCGGCAGCGATATGTAACGGATTTCTGGTTGCCGGAGGACTTGTCCTATTCGGAGATCTTTCTCAGGATAAATTGCTCGTATCTAGTTTGTCCGGATTGGTTGCCACGTTATTCGACACATTGAGCGTTTCCGTTCCCATACTATTATGGGTAACTCCTTGGATGGAGAAGAAAGGATGGGCAAAAACGGAAGGCGCCTGGGAAAATAGGGAAACCAGCTGGGACAGAAGCAGACTTAGGAACCTAAAACCAAAAAGGATCGCAGAAATTGTCACAATATTTTTGCTTTGTGGGGTATTCGGCGCGATCATACCTTCTTTGGAATACTGGTTCGTATTCGCGTTATTCGTTCTTTGGGCCGCATTAAGATACGGGATTACGATGGCCCTGACTGCAAATATTTGGGTGCAGATAGTCACTTTGGTATTTCCGGTCTTATTCGATCGTTCAGAACACGACCAATGGTTTAAGGACGATAAAGAACTTATCTTTTTGGTAAACTTGGGAATTTTATGCGTAGTTGCTTTGATCACAGGAAGGGCCACAAGCGATTCCAGAAAAGAGTTACAAAAAAGAAGAAGGATCGAAGGTAAACTATTACAAAGCCGAGAGCAATATCGAAAATTTTTCGAAGAAAATCTTTCCGCAAATTTTATCACAGACATGTCCGGAAATATTCTAGCGGCTAATTCCTCTTTTCTAAAGATGTTCGGATTTGAAACACAATCGGAAGTTTCTCTCAAGAATTTCGCGGATCTTTTTCCCTCTTACGATGATTATTCCTTCTTCTTACAAAAAATACAGATCAATTCTAGATTAGAAACTCACGAAGAGTTTTTTCAGGAAAAGAACGGGCTGCCGGTCCATACCACCGGAAATTATTTCGCTACATTCAATAAATCCGGAAATATAGATTCTATCAGAGGATATCTATTGGATGATACCCTGCGTCGCAAGTTAGAAGATCAGTTGATCGAATCCAAAAAATTAGAAACGATTGGAACTTTGGCGGGTGGGATCGCTCACGATTTTAATAATATTCTTCAAATAATTTCCGGGTATGCGACCCGAATGCAATTGGAATCCTCTAAATTTGCATCTCTTCTAGACATGTCCCGCTCTATCAATGCAGCCGCGGCGAGGGGAGCAATTATAGTTCGCAGACTTCTTTCCTTAGCTAGAAAAGGAGGGGGAGGATTTAAAACGATCTTAGTGGACCAATTGATCAATGAAACGATAGATCTATTGCTGCCAACATTCTCAGAAAAAATAAAATTCAAAAAAGAATATAAAGAAGAACTTCCTACGATCTTGGGAGATTATTCCCAGTTGGAGCAGGTGCTTATCAATCTTTGTTTGAATGCAAGAGATGCGCTTCCGGAAGGAGGAGAGATCTCTCTACGAGCTTTTGCGGTGCAGGGGGCAAATATCCGGGAATCATTTCCGCTTTCAGAACCTGCCGAATATCTTTGTATAGAAATTTCGGACAACGGAGAAGGAATGAGCGAAGAGACCAGGAAAAGGATCTTCGAACCATTCTTTACCACAAAGACGAAGACCCAAGGTAGCGGACTCGGAATGTCCATGGTTTACGGAATTATGCAAAACCACGAAGGAATGGTGCAGGTAAGTTCCCACTTAGGAGCGGGTACGAGTATTCGATTATTTTTCCCGGTGGCAAAAACCAAAACTTCTCAATTTATAGAAACTTCCGGAAAGAGTTCTCAAACCTCTACTGGAATCATATTAGTAGTAGAAGAATCCCCATATCTGTCGGAAATCCTAAAAGACCAAATGTTGGCCATGGGATTTAGGTTGATCAGCGCAGATAGCGAAAAAAAGGCTCATGAAATATTAAATAAATTTAAATCTAGCGCGGTTTTAACCGTAATCGATCTGGATTTTGAAAATTTTTCTTCTTTGGGATTTTTGGAAACCATCAGGCGAGAATGCCCCGAACTGAAAATTTTCGTCTCCGGAACCGACTTCGGAAATGAAACAAAGGAAAAACTTTCCGCACTCGGAATTAGCGATCATTTGGAAAAGCCCTATAAGATCCGGGATCTGATCGAATTCTTTTATACGAAAAGTTTCTGAATTAAGCCGCCTTTGCCTTCTCTTTCACTTTAGCGTTCTTAAAAAAGAATGCAAAGCCCTGCACCAGATCGAAGATCGCAGGGATTTGAGCTAAAGAAATCCCTACATCCCCGTGAGAGATCAAAGGTGTGAGCACCAATTTGGATTTTTTATTAGGAAGATTTTCTTTTAAGATCACTGCTTCTTTTGCCGGGACCACATTATCTCCCAAACCATGAACGATAGAAACATGGCAATCCAGCAGGTGTAATTTATCTTTTACTTGTAATTCTTGTAAGAAGGAACTTTGAGATCCTGCGTTGGCTAAGATTTCTTTCCAGATGTTTTCTCTAAAACTTTTATCTTCTCTTAACTTAAAAAATACTTCTTTATTTTCAGAGCTGATATTTTCCAAAACGGTAGGGAGTTCCAGGGACTCTCTGGAGAAACTTCCGTCCAAAACGCATGCCTTTAACGCGAATTCCAATTCTTGGTTATCCGATTTAAGGGCATACTTTACAAAATTATAAAGAAGTATCATCCTTCCATATTCGTCTCCCTCGTCCGAGGTCATCACATAATCCAAAGTGGATTGCACATCACAATATGCGCCTATAGTAAGGATAGAAGAGATCTTCTTGCCTACCTCGGGATCGGAAGCGGCGATCAACCCCATACTTCCCGAAAAAGAAGGAGCGATATAAGAAAGTTTTTGGTCCGGACAATACTCTTTATTAGAAGAGATATGAAGTATCAGATCTTTTATCTTTTCGATTGTCTCTTTCCGAATTCTGAATTGTGTTACTTCCACTAATAATGGAGAGATTACAGTATAGCCTACCGCAGCCGCTGATCTGCAAACCGCCGCGAATCTTGGGTCCTTATTTCCCAAGTACGCCAATCCGTTTACCGCCAGAATAGTTCCGCAGGATTTTCCTTTCGGTGTATAAAGAATCGCAGGAATTTCAAAATTGTCCGTCTTAACTATGATTTCTTGTTCTGAGACTTTAGGAGGAGTCAATTGGCAATGAAGGGCGAATTTAGCCGCCTTCCAGAAATATTTCATATTTGTATCCAAACCCGAACTCGTTAAGATCGGATAACAATTTTATGACGATTTGAAAAGTCCGGGAACAATCGGACCGCGCTCTAGGCTCCAATCCGCTTCGCGGGATTTCCGCTACGATCGCTGTCGCGATTCCTAAAAGCGGACCTTAGATTATTAGGAAGGATTATTCCAAGTGGAACAGTGATTCCATGTTCCAGTGTTTATCCCGGTAACCACTATTCCGCAAATCCATCAATCGAACTGGCAAATTCTACTTTGCAGCACCTTCTGAACGTTTCACTTTCCGAGAAAAAAAATCAAATGATCACATTAGGGTATTCGAATGAAAAAAAAGAAAAAAAGCAGAACCAAAATTCTGCCTGAGGACAACCCGGCTTTAAGCAAGGAAGAGATCCGTCTCCTTCTAAACGCGTCCAGAACTCACGAAAATCACTATCTTTGGTTTCGAATGTTATACTCTTTCGGGTTGCAACTTTCCGAGTTGGTCTCCTTAAGAGTAGAAGATTTGGACTGGTCCCATCATAAAATATTGATCCATCATTCCCAAACTTTACACCCCAGAAATCCTTCCATTCCACATTCTCTAAGAAGGGACCTCTGGCTCATCTCTCAAGGCAAACAGGGAGAGGACTTTTTATTTTCCGGGAGGATAGGCAAACTTCGTCCCAGGACTGTTCAAAAAATGTTTTCCAAACTAGAGGAAATGACGGGTCTTTCGATTTCAGTTTTTAGGCTAAGAAGAAGTTTAGCTTCTCACCTGATCGAGGCCGGCTGGGACCTGGAAAGTATACAGGAACAGTTAGGGCTGTCCTCCCAAAAATCCCTGAAAGATTTGCTTGGCCAGAAACCTAAGCAGGCCCCGCTCAAGATATTTCCGTTGGAGGAGATTAATGGGTCGGCGGCATAATATTCCAAATTTAGGATTTTCCAACGATAGGAGAATGGAGGAGATGGGAAAAAATTCTTGTAAAACCCCATTTCCTCACTATTTTAGTCTACGGCGAACTTTCCGTTCCCCTTTTGTAACTAAAAAAGGAAATTTTCTTTGTCGGAATATGATCTTATGGATCGTCGCTCGGAGCCTAGCTTGGAAATTAAAACGAAAAAAGTAGGGAAGCATACCCTAGTTCAATTGGACGGCAGGCTGGATATCACGCATTCGGACGAGGTAGAGGCAAAACTTCTAGACGATGTCCAGGCCGGAACAGGTGATATAATCATTAACTTGCAAAATATTTCTTATATATCTTCTTCCGGGATCAGGATATTCGTAGGAATGGTCCGGGAATTAGAAAAGCAGAATCGAAAACTTAAACTTTGCAATATCACGCCTAACGTTAAAAAGGTTTTCGACGTTGTGGAATTGTTGGATCTTTTCGAAGTCTACGAAACCGAACAAGAAGCATTAGCTACCTTAAAATAATCAGCCGGGGGCGCTTTGTATTATGGGTTCCCCCGCTAGCACAGAAGACCGATCCTCCGAAATTTACGGACTCATCGGTCTTTTCTTTTTATCCATACTTTCTCTTTTAATATTTAGGATCTCCGGATTGGAGTTCCCACCGGTTTGGCCTGACGAGGTCTTATTCTATTCTCCTTCCTTGGATTTTGCAGAAAACGGACTCTTCCGCACGGACGTGTTGGAAGGTTTAGTAAAAGGGATGGAAACCAAAACACTTTGGATGCCGCCGGTTTTCTTTTTACTAAACGGATTGGTTTTGAAATTTTGGGGAGAAGGTCTCGAAGTCCTAAGATTATTCGCTGCAATCTTAACCGTCACGAGCGTCTGGGTATTTTGGTTCATACTAAAAACATTCGATTATTCTCCGATCGCAAGACTTGGCGCTTCCTTACTTTTATTCACCGATCTATTGTTCTTAAGAGTGGGTTGGACTGCAAGAATGGAAGCACTCTGTTTGTTTTGGGCACTTCTATCCTTACTAGTACTTGCAAGAAAGGCAAAATGGAAAGGGGATATCCCTCTTGAACAATACGAAGCGTTCTTATCCGGATTTTTTTTAGGGATCTCATTTTTATCACATCCATTCGGTGCAATTTTCGGAGTGCCTGCATTACTTCTGATCCACCAAGCAAAGGCATGGAAGGTTTGGATGTTTTGGTTGGGGGGTGCGCTCCCAATACTAGCTTGGGGAATTTGGATCCATCCTGATTGGGGAATTTTTTTCTACCAATTCGGTGCTCAGTTCGGACGTAAAAAAGATCTATTCCAATCCTTCTCTCCGGTCACAAAGATCAAAGTATTATTGGGCGGATACGAATCTCCAGGACTAAGGTTATTCTTTTATTTGGCATTAGCGTACGGACTTTGGGTGGTGAGAGGGGAAATTAAGGACAAGCCAAAATCTGCATTCTTCTTTTCTGCGTGGACTGTTTCCATCCTATTCTTTTTGATCTTATCCACTGAATATTATTATGTGATGTACTTATGTATCCCTTTATCCGCTTTAGGAGGATTCTTTTTCGAACGGATCAGAAGCAGAAGGGTGCAGTTCATCGCGGCTATATTAGTATTTTCCAATATTGCAATTTTAGTGAATGCTTATAAAAGGATAGGTTTTGGAAATCCTGAATTCGATCTAAAGGATAGATTTTACGAGGTTTTAGGACCGGAGCTAAAAGGTTCTAAAAAGATGTATTTGCAGGCAATTCCGGATCCATACTTCCATATTCGAAAGGAATATCCGAATCTAAAGATCCTCGAATTTATCCCCGGAGAACTTCCAATTCCGAAAGAGGATTTTATCCAAACCTTGGATTCAATAGATACGTTCGTCTTTTCGGATCGCCAGAAAAGGAATGAATTCGTACAGTCTTATCTAGAAGAGAATTCTTCCAAATTTAGAAAATCCAAGATCACCGCAGAACCTTCTACACTTAGAAAAGTAGTAAATGTAGAAGCAGAAGTATATCGCAGAAGATAATTAAACGTTTCCGTTATCTTTGATCTTTTTAACCAGATTACGATTTGATTCCTGGCGGAGTATCGCGTTTTCATATCTTCTGATCTCTGTTTCCGTTTCCGGTTTTAGTTTAGGAATAGGACAGGGCTTCTTATTCTCATCCAAAGCAACGAATGTTAGATATGCCGTGGTTGCGCGAGTGACAACTCCAGAATAAGGATTTTCTTTAGAGACTTGGACGCCGATCTCCATAGAAGTCCTTCCCGCATAGTTTGCGGAAGCCTTTAGGATTACATGATCTCCGAGAGAGATCGGTTCTAGAAAATTCAGTTTGTCCACACTTGCAGTGACTGCTTCTCTTCCACAGTGTCTTTGGGCGACCATTACGGCGATCGAGTCTATCCAAGACATTAAGGTCCCTCCGAAGAGGGTGCCATAATGATTGGTGTGGTCCGGCATAACTATATGCCTAGTTTCCACTGCGGATTGTTTCGGTGTTTTTGTAATTTCTTCCGACATCTATGATTTAGACTAACGATCCCAGTATTACGTTCTTATAATTGGCATTGCAGTATAAAATCGTTGAATACTTGAGCGATATAGACTCTTTCCTTATAACTAAGTGCAGTGCTTCCTGCAGAGATCAATTCTCCTGAGTTGGAAAAAATTTCTTTGATCGAATCGTCCGGAGCGATACTGAATATCTTTGTTGGGGAATGAGATTCAGCATTGCTTGCATGTTTTAGGAATTTCATGACAGAAGGGTGAGTGACCGTGAAGATGGTCCCTTTTTCATCTATCTCCAGATTGTCCGGTCCGCTTCCGAGTAGGATCGATTTAGGTTCCCCTAATACGATCTTTCCATTCTCTCTTTTGATATCGAATTTTAAAACTGTACCTTCGTTAAAGGAAGATCTGTACAAAACTTCTTTTCCATCGGGTCTTTTTACATAAAGGATCCCGTTCCCTAAAGAGACAGGATTACCTAAGGAAGACCAAGATTTTCCGTCATAGTAAGCGATCTCGGAACGTTTCATTCTGAAAAGATCATGAAATAGGTAGAGCATGAATCCTCCTTCTCCATGATCGTTAGAAACGAAAATTTCATTTTCAGACGCGACCGATAGATCGTTAGGACTTGTAACCAAAGGATCTTGCAGAGTTTGGATATGTTTCCATTTTCCTACCTTTGATTTTGCAGAAGGTTTTTCCGTTCTTTCGAAAACCTCTATGGAATGTTCTTTGTATAAAGTGATATGGGAGATCACATACAATCTATATTTTCCGTTTTGGTTCAGAAGGCTCATCCCATGAGGTCTAAAATTTTTAGGATAATCTACTTCCAATAATTTGGGTTCAAGTGGGGAAGAATTCAGATCCAAAAAGTAGATTTTTCCTTCCTGGTCCTTGATCCTTCTTTCGTGAGAAGATATATAAAGTAAACCTGCATCTCTATCGATCGCCAAATCTTCCGGGCCGGGCATTCCGGAAATCTTGGAGCAGCTTTTTAGGGGGATATCTTTGATATC
Organism: Leptospira licerasiae serovar Varillal str. VAR 010; assembly: GCF_000244755.1. Lineage (NCBI taxonomy): Bacteria > Pseudomonadati > Spirochaetota > Leptospiria > Leptospirales > Leptospiraceae > Leptospira > Leptospira licerasiae. The sequence continues at coordinate 917,898 of NZ_AHOO02000005.1, forward strand.
ACCGGAACAATTGCTGAAAAACAGCCCAAAAACGGTAAATACTAAGGGGAGAATGAAAACTCGCATGGGGTCCAAGGGTCTGCCCTAAATCCGGCACTGGCAACCAGATTCAAAGCTTGAGGAGGAATTTTATTCTTGCATTTTTTGTGCAGTGCATAAAAATGGAGTGAAAAAGGAATAGCATGGCATGGATAACCAAAAGCTTAACGATTTAATCAATGCCGGAATTGGGGCCGTCCAGACTTCCAAGGAGATTTTCGATAAACTTCTCGAAGATCTTAACGAAGGTAAGGAGAAGGTGGAGCAGAGATTTGACGAACTCAAAGCACAGGGAGAAAAAGACCTGAGTGAGAATGCGTTGAAATTCAAAGTTCCTTTGGCTTGGGGAATCGTTAAAATTGAAGAGATTCGCGAGAATATCTTAAAACAATTTTTAAAGAAATGATGGGCGGATTTTTCCCCTGGAATAGGAAACGATCATGTTTCGATTTTCAGTGGGAAAAAATTCCGCTTTAGGCCGCTTTTTACTCTTTCAACTATCTTCTCTTTTTCTTCTAACACCGTTATACTCCCAAAGTTTTTCTCCAAAAAGTAACTCAAAGGAGTTGATCCTTGTGACTGAGGTCGCTCTAGGTAAGCCTAGGTCAGAAAAGATCTATGGCGCCTCCGAATTCCTGAAAAAGGAATACTCTCCTGCTTCTACATTTAAAACCTATCTAGTTCTCTCTTTGATCGAAAACAATATAATTGATCCTAAAGAAAAGATAGAATGTGCAGACGAACATATTCCTAATTCTCCCAGGCTTTTGGATTTAAGAGATGCTATGTTTTATTCCTCTAATCAGTATTTCGAAAAAGTTTTTCCTAAATTAGGAAAGGAAAAATTGGATATTACTCTACGTAAGATCAATTATTTAGAAAATCCTAATGTGACCGCCAGAATCGAAGATTGGTGGACCGATCTTTCAGGATTGAAACACGGAGGAAAGATTCGATTAACTCCTAAGAGTGTACATTCTTCTTGGTCCAAAATTTTCGAGAATGGTTACGGGTTTAACAAGTATATTATGGAAGAATGGAAAAACGTTCTTTTCTGGTCGAAATGTCCGGAAAGATCGGCTAACGTATATGGCAAAACCGGTTCTTGGGGAGGCAGTTTTTGGTTCCAAGGCGCTTTGGTAAGATCCGAAAACGATTATGTCATATATACGATCTTGGATCGAAGTAAATCAGGCTCCAGAACAGGAACAATCCAAAGATTTTATAATTTAGTCGGATGTAAGGTCCCTAGTTTGGAATGAAGAGAATTTAAGATGAGGACTTTCGGAGTGACTGGACTTGAACCAGCGACCCCTTCCCCCCCAGAGAAGTGCGCTACCACTGCGCTACACCCCGGTCCTCAGGAGTATGATTTTTCAAGATTGATTCCTATGTAAATCGGTTTTTAAGAACAGGTTCGCAGCTTAAGTAAGCGTGAAGGATCAACAAAGAAAGTCGGGAGACACAAACCATATGATCTGTCCCCCTTGGAATTTTTCGCGGGGAATATTCACTGCAAGTGCCGAACCGGGAGTGAATAGAAAAGATTTCCCGACTCCTGAAATTCCCAAGAGAGTTTCCGCAAACACACTCACGTCGGGACTATGGCCCACTAAAAGGATAGCGTCGGAGTTGGAGTTATCCTTAAGAAGAGGACAGATCCTAAAGTAGTCTTCTCCGGGAAGAAGATATTCTGCGGATTCGGTCTCTAATTCCGGTTTTAAAATTTTGGAATAAATTTCAGCGGTGGCTTTTGTGCGAACGTATGGACTGTGATAGATCTTTTTGATCTTGAATCCGGTCTGAAAGAATCGAGCCATCTTTTCTATATCAGTGATTCCCTTGGGAGTTAGTACCCTGGAGGAGTCTTTGCCGTCGTCTGAATGGGGATCGGCTTCCCCATGTCTGGCTATGATAATCTTCATAGAATAAATGTAGAATTGTGCGTACGCGTTCTAATAAAAAGGATTGCTTCGGGAAGCAATGGAACTATCGTCTCCGGCACTTGGTCTAAGGATTTTTGAATGCCTCAATTTGCAATTGAAATAGAGCACCTACGCAAATTTTATCCGAAAGTAAAAGCATTACAAGGAATTGATCTAAAAATTCCACAAGGCGGGATTTTCGGTCTACTCGGACAGAACGGAGCCGGCAAAACTACCTTAGTTCGTATTTTGCTTGGTTTCTCCAAACAGTCCGAAGGTACTTGTAAGGTTTTGGGTTTGGAACCTTCTCCTATTGCTAGGACCAAAATCGGTTATCTTCCGGAAAGAATGGCGGTCCCCACTTATTTGAGTGGGAGAGAATTTTTAGAAGCAAGTTTTAAGCTCGCATTACTTTCGTCTTCCGTTGCCAAAAAGAAAAGTTCGGAGTTTTTAGAAAAGTTAGGATTGGCGGAAGCCGCCGATCGAAAGATTTCCACGTATTCCAAGGGAATGCTCCAGAGATTGGGGCTTGCAAACGCTTTGGGGGCCGAGCCCGAACTTTTGCTATTAGACGAGCCTGGTACCGGTTTGGATCCTGCAGGTTATAAAGAATTCAGGGAATTAATTTTAGAGGAGAATCAGAAGAGAGGAGTCACTATTCTGATCAACTCTCATCGTTTGTTGGAAGTAGAACAGATCTGTACCGAGATCGGTATTCTTCATAAGGGAAATTTAATGGCCCAGGGCAAACTGGATGAATTAAAACAAGGAAAGGATCGTATTCGTATACGTTTGGAATCCGCTCCCGAATCTTATTTAGAAGAAATCTCTTTGGAATATAAGAAAGACGGAAAAATTTGGGAAATACGCCCTAAACCAGAAGTGGATCTGAAAAAACTTCCTGCAATCTTAGTAGAGAAGGGTGCGGAAATTTTTCTCTACGAAAGAAAAACCGAATCTTTAGAGGACGTATTCTTTCGACTGACCCAAGGTCACGAAAATGGAGGATCAAATTGAGCTCTCAATCTGATTTCAAATTTTTTATTTCCTCCGCGTTTCAGCAGATTGGGACGCTACTTCGTCTAACGTTCGTCCAGGTTCTTAGGCGTAAGGCAATATTCTTTTACTTCTCTCTATTAGCCTTTTTCCTATTGGGAGAATGGACCTGTACTACTTCTGTGGGAGGAGAGACCAGCCATGGTGTTTCTTCTTATATGTATTTTATCCTGACCTCTTTTTGGAGTCTGGTCTTTTTAGTGATCTTGACTTCGGACCTTCTCCGCCAAGACATGGACTCTCAGGTTCACACACTTTGGTTGAGTCGTCCGGTGGATCCGTTTGCGTATGTGGGAAGTAAGGGACTTGCGTTGCTAATATGTGTAGTCCTTTTCGTTCTTTTGGCTTTTGGGATCAGTTCTTGGTTCTCTTTGGAAATTCCTTGGGAGTTTCTTTGGTATCAGGGAACCATGATGTTGGTGTATTCGTTTTTTGTTCTATTGGTTCTGTTGATAACTTTATTCTCGAACCAGTCTCTTGCGATCGTAAGTTCTCTCGGTCTTATACTTTTCAGCTGTATTTTGGATTTTGTGGCCTATAACCAAAATATCGATATGTCAGCGGAAGCGAGCGATGTTAAAAAATTCGTTCTAAAAACGATCTACTGGGTCGTTCCCCAGGTCGGGACTGTTTTTTATCATTCTTTCGCACTTTTTTTGGGAAAGGCAGATCCTAAAAATTACTACGGACCTTATTCATTCGTCCAAGTAGGAGCATGGATCGTAATTTTAAAATCCACTCTATGGTTGAGCACTCGGCACAAAGAGATTTAGGCCCTAAGGGATTGGGGGAATTTAATCTAGGGTTGACAAAACCTGCTCAGCAGTAGGATATAGCAGGCCCTTCCGCCGAGCGAAAATGAATATAAACTGGTACCATTTCGAAAAGGAAGGATACTATCTGAGCGTTCGGAACGTAAACGAACGCATTGAAAAGCTAAATCCTCTCTATATCCGTTTTACCACCTTAAACAAAAGTGTGGATAAACTGCTTAGCGTTCTTTTGGACAGGTACCTGGTCTATTTGGATGCGATCTCCCTTAAAGAATCCGTTTTTTCTATCTTAAGAGAAAGTGCGATGAACGCCGTTAAGGCAAATTCCAAACGTATCTTTTTTGCAGAAAATAATCTGAACATTTCCAATCCCGATGATTACATACGAGGAATGGCGAATTTCAAAAAGGAAATGATCAAGGACAAGGAAAGATATGCAGCCTTGTTGGAAAAGGTCAAATTCCATTGTTTGATCACTCTCGCTTTTAATCGAACTAGCTTTTTAATGAGAGTCTCAAATAACGCTCCTATCATTCCGGAAGAGTTGAAACGTGTTGAGAACAGGATCGGTAAGAGTAAAGAGTATAACGACTTGGGCGAAGTTTTTGCAGACCATGCGGACGATTCCGAAGGCGCAGGCCTCGGACTTGCAATGTCCCTTTTGATGTTAAAGAACGAAGGGATCGCTGCTGATTCTTATAAGTTAAAAGCGGAAGGTGGGATCACTTCCGCTTATATTAAAATTCCTTTAGACTTCAAACATCGAAATGTTTCCTACCAACGAACTGTCGAAATTATAGCAGAGATAGACAAACTTCCTACATTTCCTGAAAACCTGAATCAGATCATGAGTTTGATCAATAAACCGGATTCTTCCATCCAGCAGATCACGGAACAGGTCGGAAGGGACGTTTCCTTATCTACCAATATCCTAAAGCTTGCGAACTCTGCGTCCTTTGCGCAAGGAAGAAAGGTAGAAACACTTGAAGATGCGATCAAGCTTATCGGTCTATCTGAATTAAATAATATTCTTTTGAGCCTTGGGACTAAAAAGATCCTGGAAGAAAGATACAAAGAATTCGAACATATTTGGGAAATGTCCAGCCTCTCGGCTTATATCTGCAGAAGGCTCGGAGAAAGAATGGGCTGGAAGAAAACATTCCTGACCAATCTGGTGTGTGCCGCACTTCTTCATAATATCGGGCTTGTACTTTTACTTTCTCTAGAAGGAGATACGATCGAAAAGTTAACCGATATTTCCGGAAAAAAACTTTTACCTTCTACCCTAGGATTAGAAGAGGCTGCCCTAGGTATCACTCATACTTCCTTGGGAGGTATGATCTGTGAAAAATGGAATTTTTCGGATACGATCAAGGTCGCCGCGGAATATCACCATAGACCGTTGATGGCCAAAAAGGAATCCAGGGATGTCGTATTTGCTGTCTATTTATCCGATTGGATCATAGACTGTCTGGATGGAAAAGCGGATCCTGCCGCAATTCACTGGGAAGTTCTTCAACATTTCGGCTTTAAAAAAGACGAAGAATGGTTGGAGTTCGGTAAGAAGGTTATAGAAGAATACAAGGCCTTTCAGAAACATTCCGGATGATTCTATACTTGATCCGGAATATCTCTTGAATCTTAAAAATTTCGAAATAGGTTAAACCGCTAAAGAGTTTGCCCAATCTTTAATTTCATTCAAATCTAGATGCTCTCCTATTAGAGAACTGTAAAATGCGGTCCGGATTTTAAAATTCTCATCAATCAAGAAGTCCGCAGGTATTCTAAAAAAATTAGATCCTTCTTGCGGAACTAATGAAAACCCCGCAGCAGCTGCCTCCTGGATGCGGGATTTTACAATTTCCGACTCCATAGATTTTTGAACTTTCTCCTGCGAAACTTCCACCTCATACAATGAATAAATGGAAGCGTTTGGATCTGGAATTAATTGAAAAGGAGGTTTTTGTTTTCCTACGAATGGGATCATATCCTCCGCCTTGGATTCGAATATCGCAAGAATCGCAAGATTTTCGAATTCCTGGAAATTTTTTATGAGAGAATGCACTCTTAGATTACATAAAGCGCAAGCTCCGTTTCTTAAGAAAGAGATCAAAATCCTTTTTCCTTTTAATTCGGATAAAGAATGTGAATTCCCCTCCAGATCTTTATATTGAAAATCTTTGGCTGTTTGTCCGGTGGTAAGCATTGTTTCACTCCACATTAATTATATAAATAATTATTGCTTAGGCAACTATTATTTATATAATTATGACGGAGGATTCTTTTTTTTGTTCTTTTTATTTCGGGGTAACTTCGGATAAATCCCAATTTTGGAGGATATTCTTTTCTATTTTCTCGGAAATCGATTTCAATACTTCTAAATCTTCCGATTTTAAGCCCTTATACACGATTTTTCGGGCCTCCAACATGAACGGGATCGTATTCTCTAATAGAGACTTGCCTGCTTTGGTGATGGAGATGGTGAACTTTCTACGATCATCCGGATTATCTTGGCGAACGACTAGCCCCTTCTTCTCCAAGCCGTCCAAAAGCCTTGTTATATTCGGTCTGTCTTTGAAAGTTTTGTCTACTAGATCGGTCTGGGAAACGGATTTAAAGAGAGAAAGACGATTTAGCAGGAACCATTGCTCTACGGTTAGATCCGTTTCGTGATCAGACATTAACTTGCTGAAATGAAGACGTAATAGACGATCCGTTCTGGAAAAATAATAAGCGAAAGCTGAATCTATAAGATTTGTTTCTTTTTTGGGATCACTGGCCATATAAAGCCGAGTATAGAGTGGATGTTTCTCCGGCCAAAGAAAAAATTAAACTAGTTCGTTCGATTTGACTTTTAATCCGATACTTTCTCTTTCCATTAAAAAAAACTTTACAACTTCGATCGGACCCGAAAGTCTAAAAGTTATAGTTTGCATATGATTGCCTGTATTTAACAACCTTTTCCTCAAAGGGCCCTCGTATCACGAGGGAGTTATATGAAATAGTCTTATTGACTACCTATAGTTATAGGTTTGGGCAAAATAAAATGGATCAAAAACCATCTTTGAATTTATCCGTATGGGATGCGGATAGAGAAAAAGAATTTATTAAAATTTCAGAAGAGCTATGTATCTCCGATGCGCTCCCTGCAAGGATTATCGGAGAGCAAGGACAAGAGTTTCGTCTCGAGCTAGGAAGTTTAAAAGAAGAGGGTACCGGAATTCTAACCGGCGCTCTTCGTTTTAATGCGGATTCTTGTCTGGATCTGCCGGTTGCAGGCGATTGGGTTCTTGTTACTAAGTTAAGCGGTGAAGAGTATTTAATCCACAAAGTACTTCCAAGAAGAAGTTTATTGGTACGGAAAACCAAAGGAGATACTTTAAAGCCGGATCCGATCTGTGCAAACATGGACAGGATCTTTCTTTTGCAAGGTTTGGATGGGGACTTCCAACCAAGAAGATTGGAAAGGACTTTAATACAAATCTGGGAGAGTAAGGCTACTCCCGTAGTTGTGTTAACCAAAAAAGATCTGTATTCGGACAGAGAAGAAGAGCTAAGGGAGAAGATTGGTATCGTCCAAAGATCTTGTCCAGGAGTAGAGGTATTCTCAGTTTCCAATCATAAACAAGAAGGTTTAGAAGAACTGGAGATGTTTTGGAAGGACGGATCTACCTCCGCTTTTATAGGATCGTCCGGAGTAGGAAAATCTTCCCTTCTGAACTTATTGATCGGAGAAAAGATCAGGTCCGTAAACGAAGTAAGAGAATCGGATTCTAAAGGAAGACATACCACCACGAATAGATGGATGTTCCGATTGGATTCCGGTGCTTGGATCTTGGATACTCCAGGTATGAGAGAGATCCAACTTTGGTCCGATGGTTCGGGTCTAGAAGAAACCTTTCCTGAAATTTTCGAAGCAGCGGAACATTGTAGATTCCAAGATTGTTCTCACATTAGTGAACCTGATTGTGGAGTAAAGATTGCAATCGGATACGGAAAAATTGCGGAAGAAAGATTCAAAAGTTATCTAAAACTCAAAAGGGAACTGGAAAGGACAGCTAACTTAAGCGCTCCCAACTCGGTTGAATTCAGAGAACAAAAAGCGAAGTGGAAATCCATCCACAAAGAGCAAAAAAGGATGCAACAACAACGGGACCGAGAAAGGTATCGTTAGTTTCAGAAAGAGCAGGGGAGATTCTCCTCTGCTCTTTTTAATCGATCCGAAAAAGATCTACAATCTTATAAAAATCTTCTGCCTTTAATTCTTCCGGTCTTTTATCTAAAGAAATTCCAGCAGATTCTACACATTCTTTTAACTTGGATCTTAAATTTTCTTCCGAGATTTGGAGAGGGAGTCCGTTCGGATAAAAGGAATCTAAAGGCGCTTCTTTGATAGAGGAACCTATTTTTTTTCTTTTTCCCCAAAATAAGGTCCTGCATAAAATTTCTAAAACTTGGTAGGACTCTTTTTGGAAAAATCTTTTGTGTGAAATAAAAGTAAGAACGCTTGAATCCACATTGGGAGAAGGATAAAAACATCCCGCCTTGATCGTTTTTTTACTTTGAAATTTTCCGTAAGCTCCCGCATAAATGGAAAGAGAAGAGATTTCTTTAGTAATTCTCTGTGCGAACTCTTTTTGGACCAAAAAAACTGCACCTAGTAGATTCGGAAGTTTTTCCAAGGAAAGAAGAATGAGTTCGGAAGTAATATAATAGGGCAGGTTGCCGAATAAAAAACAGGAGCTGTTTTCTACGTCGGATAAGGTATCTCTTGCATCTCCTAAAATGATCTCAGTTCCAGGTAAAAACTCATTTAGCCATTTATAATATACCGGATCGATCTCGTACAATCTTAGTTTTTTTCCGAGGCCATAGAGTATATGGGAGAGGGCCCCAAGACCAGGGCCGATTTCCAATATCAATTCTGATTTTTGTATTAGTTCGGGTTCTGCACTGGAAAACAAAGTTTTTACAGCGTTCGGGTCTATTAGAAAGTTTTGTCCCCATTTTTTGAGCGGAGCAGAAGATCTTTCTGATAAAAATTCCCGGATCACATTAGGTTTATAAAACGGGTATTCCGGGGAGCTCATCACTTCCAATAAACTTCCAACCGGGAGCGATTCCAAGCTGTTTTCTGAATTGATTCCATTCTCTTGGATCTTCTTTGATCCCGAATCTTGGAAGGATGAGTATGATTCCTTTTCCAGTTTTGGTTCGGTTTGCTAAAGTGAGAAGCGAATCTTTTCCCACCTCAAATCGGATCAATTTTTGACCCGGTTCCGGTAAATGAAATTCTCTTAATTTGGGAATTAAGATCCAATTCTCAAAACCTGCAATTTTCGGTTTTTCTCTTCCTCCATATTTAAGAGAAAAATCTCGATTTCTTTTTAAACACTCTCCGATCCAGTCCATGCAGGATTCGTGTTCTATGTAGATCTCTTTTAGGGTTTTTGAATTTCCGCAGAATCTTTCCGGATCTTTTCCAAAGGAGCCATACAGGATTTTAGAACTGTACTTACATTTGCCAGCAAGAACTAATCGGTTACTTTCTTGAAGGAAGAGAGTGAAGCGATCTCCGAAAAATACCCTCGGAAGTTGGATCCAAGTGGAAGAATAAGCCAGTAAAAATTGGAAATTGCAACAAATACAAAATCCCAGAAGCCAGATCTTTTTAAGTAATGCAGCTTTGCGGACTTTCTTATTCGCAGAATTGGAAAGGTCTAATTTGGAATTTTCTATTTTTCCGGCGGGAAACGATTTCCAGAAGAATAAGAAGATTAGGAATAAAAACCAGATACCTAATCCGAAAAATTTAGTGTTTCCTCTATAATAATGTATCAAATTCCAATCCGATTCTCCCCAATAGAGAGTCGTTTTTTCTAAAATTCCCAAAAGGAATAGAACGATCTGCCAAATAGGATGAGCGAGCGGAGACGGAAATATAAACTCCAATACTAAAGAAAAATATAATAAAGGAAGCAATATTCCGCAGATTGGTACCAAAATCAGATTTAATCCAAGTGATCCGAAACTATAAGTCCCGAAATAATAAATTAAAGAAGGTAAGGTCCCGATTCCGGCAGATAAGGAAACCAAAAGGTTTTCTTTCCAAAATCCTAAAAATTTACTTATGATCGTATTATCTTCCGAGTTTGGGGGAAAACATTTCTGGAAACAGGGGAGCAAAAGTAGAATGCCTGAAACAGCGCCGAAAGATAGTAAAAAAGAAACTCCGAAGGAACGAACTGGATCCCAAAGATAAACTAGTCCGGCCGAAGAGATCAATAGATCAGCAGGTTTGGATTTTCTAAAAAACAAGGACTGTAAAAGTATCCAGGTGGAAAATATCCAAGCCCTTGCAAGAGAAATCGGAAAACCTAAGCAAGCCAAATATAATAATCCGAATAATACCGGAAGTATTCTAGGAATATAATATCCTAATAAAGGAATTCGTTTTAGGATCGTGAACAAACATCCAATTAAGATCCCCAGATGTAAGCCGGAGGCCGCGAATAAATGTAAAATTCCTCCTTCTCTAGCATTCTTCTTAAATTCTTTATCTAAACCCTTTGCATCTCCTAAGACTAATCCTAAGGAAATTTCTCTAGCTCTTCCTTCTATCTTTGCCCTATCCAAAGCTTCGTTGATTTTTATGGAGAATTCTTTTTTCAATAAGCCGGACTCTTTCAGGAAAGGAGCCGATCTTTTTGTATAACCGCAGATCGCCAAAATTAAGAATAAGATCACTCCCCAGGAAAAGTAGGAGATCTTTTTCCCTAAAAATAAAAGAGAAAATAATATTATATTAATCGAATGTATTGCGGCCCAGATTAGGACTATATCCGAAAAGAAAGTATCCAAGAATATAGCGGATAGAAGTCCTAAAACTAAATAGGAAAATAAGGAGGAGGGGATCCAGTCCTGATAGGTTTGTTCCAAGTATTCGCGCATACGAATACTTGTTTTGTAAGCTTGGAATTATGTGCGGAATTCTTATTCCGACACAAATTTCCGCTTTAAACGGAAACTTTTGAGATCCCGATCCCTAGTTTATCTCGAACTTTATCCAAGATCTGTGAAGAAGCGGCTCTTGCCTTGTCCGATCCTTTTTTCATAACGGATCTTACGTAAGCAGGGTCTGCTGAGATCTTCTCTCTTTCTTTTCGGTAAGGTCCGAAATAATCCAATATCGTTTCTAATAATGCTTTTTTGAGATCTCCGTAGCCGGTTCCAGGATTTGTAAATCTAGATCGTAGATCCTTTTTGCCGGATTCGTCTAAAAAGAGAGAATGTATAGAGTATATTATGCTTTTTTCATAATCTTTGGATTCGTCCACTCCAGCCGAGTCGGTGAGGATTCCCATTACCGATTTTTTTAACTTCTTCTCATCGTCGAAAAAGTTGATCGTGTTCCCGTAAGACTTGGACATTTTTGCTCCATCCACTCCCGGCACGATCGCGGTCTCTTCGTCTATCTCAGGTTCCGGTAGTTTGAAGGTTTCTCCGTATTGGGAGTTGAACTTCTCCGCTATATCTCTTGCGTATTCTAAATGTTGTTTTTGGTCTTTTCCTACGGGCACCTTATCGCTATTGAATGCTAGAATGTCCGCCGCCATTAACACAGGATAAAAGAAAAGTCCGCCACTCGGAACTATCCCTTTTGCAACCTTATCTTTATAAGAGTGGGCTAACTCCAATTTAGGAACAGTGATGGACATGCTCAGATACCAGGTAAGTTCGGTAACTTCCGGGACTTCTGATTGGATCCAGAAGGCACATTTATCAGGATCGATCCCTAAGGCTAAAAAATCACAAACAGCGTCATAAGTATTCTCTGTTTGATTTTTTGCAGAACTAAAGGTAGTCAGCGCATGTAAATCGGCCACAAAGCAGAATAGATCGGATTTGTTTTGATAATCGACTAACTTGCGTATTACGGAGAAATAATTTCCTAAATGTAATTTTCCAGAAGGTTGTACTCCTGTCAATATCCTCATTGGTCCTCCGAGGAAGTGATTCGGTTATGTGGATCGTCGAAAGTTTTTCCGGAAAGGCGTTCATACTCCGCTTTTAATGCGCTGAGTTCCGCATCCAATTTTCTGTGAGCAGTCAGTTTGTTTACCGTGAACTTGTCTTTGTATATGACGGCATAGTTAAATAACAACTGAGCCATATCCACAAAAACATACTCCAAGGTTTTTCCGTTCAAACGGTTTCCGGATACCATCGTAGAATCGTAATATGGAATAAATCTATGAAGAACTTTTACTTCTTCGAGTATTTTTTCCTTAGAGGCCAAAACTCTTTCGTTCAGTTGTCCTTTAGCCTCATAATCTTTCGCTAATAAATGGTTCTCTACCAATACGTTGATCTTCTCGGCAAATTTTCCCATAAAAGAGGACGCTTCGGCAAGTAATCTTAACAGATTTACTGTGATCTGATCTTCTACGGATCCGCCTGAAGTGTTTTGGTTAAAATTGGAGAAGGTATACTGAAAGCTAGGGTACTTCTTATTGAACGCATCCAATTGTCTTAGAAGATTATTGATCTCTTCTATCTCCGTTTTGAATAAACCCGGTTGTGTTACCAATACGTCCCTATTATGGTTTTTAGTCCCTATTTTAACTGTTCCTTCTAAGAGAGGTGTGTAACAGGATTGAAAGTCGCGGAGAAGTATATGGATCAGCTTATGAGGCATTCCCTTATAGGAAGATTTGAACGCGGCCGAATTCATATTCTCAGGCATATGATGAGCGAAATAATCGTCTACAACGCCGTTTAAGAAGTCGAATGAGATCTTTCCATTATCGTCTATTTTGAAATAGCGCTGTCTTAGACCGTGTAACTCTTCCTTCTTATTCATTCTGGTCAAAATATCGTCGGATAATTTGATCAATGTCGTTTCTACTTCTTTGGTGATGTCGGGAGATCCTTGGAATTTTGTCTCGTTGATCGGCGGGACATTCAAAGAATCTAATATTTCCTCCCAGCTAATCACCTTTTTATTGGAGACAACATAGAACGCGCGTATCGCATCCGTAAGTTTAGGTCTTCCGTTTTCGAGATTTAATCCGTAATTTAATCCGGAAATAATGGAAGGGAGTTTTACGGATAATTTTTCGTCCTTCTTTACTAACTCTGGGACATGGCCAAGGATAATATCTCTGGCGTCGCTCCTGGATAGATGACGGGCGTAGTACATTTGCATCTTCAAAGATCTGTTCAAAAAGATCTCCGGAGAAATTTCGTCGATGAAGAGCGAATCTAAAGAGATGAAGTTATTAAAGAATTTATTAAAATTCAAGACCACGTTATAGACCAAAGGTCTCCAATGTCTCCAGCCTTGGCTTTCAGCAAGTCTAAGAGCTTGTAATGTGGAGATGATCTGATCTTCTTTTAAGGCTTTGAATAATCTTTCGACGGAAGGTGCGATCTTTGAATTTCTTCCTAAGAAACCTACTTCCACAGTTCCGGTGTCTTTTGCAAATTTTGTAATATTTGCATTTCCACCGAAGAGGTTTGCTAGAAATCCTAAACCTGGTCCGGCATCCTGCTGTTTTTTTACCGGCCTAGGCGCCGCTTTGGAAGAAGCAGAAGAAGACTGGGAAGATTTGGGAGACTTATCTTCTTCTTCCGGTCTTTTACCCGATTCTTCTTTTTTCTTTTGTTCGAACTCTTCATCGACTTTTTTCATCAAGTCGATACGTATAAATATATCGTTCGATTTTTGTATGACTTCGTCTATCTTCTGTTGGTGTTCCGGGGAACGTGTCTTTCGATAGAGGTCTGCGAAGACCTTATGGGCGTCTGTGCGAGAAGTAGACAAACTTATTCCCTCTCGTTAAGCGGGTTCTCCACAATTTGCGCGTTTGCAGGTGCTCCGAAATTGAAGAGAGACGCAGGTAAACCTATACCGGTTTGGACTCCGGAAAAACTTACGGAGGTATATTCTCCGGTGGATCTGCTCTTCATTCTGAGGGAACGAGGAGTATTATCCGGACCTAAGGTGACCACGATCTCTTCGTAAGTCCTTGTCGCGGATTTCAGGCGAAGTGATCCTCCCACAGGAGTTACCTCTTCGTATCCGGAGAGTAGGCCGGCCATTCCTCCGGTCATACCTTTTACGTCTTGTTTTCCCACAATTCCTCTGGATGGGGAATAAAACCAAAGATATCGTCCGTTGGAGGCGATAACCCTTCCGTCGGAAAATTTCACATGTATATGGTTCGGTTTTTGATAAGAAAGAGTTCCGGTGAGTTCGTTATTGATCGTAATACTCGCCCGAAAACTGGAAATTTCGGCCATCTTTCCGATGACGCCGCTTAACCTTTCCTTGCCAGGATCGGATAAAATAGAAGTGCCGCAGACCAGTAGAGCTGCGGCACCCAAAAAGGATAATATACCCTTGGATGAAGCCATAATCGTTCCTACTATGGCTTCATTAGACGAAATTATCCAAGTACTTTTTTAAACTCGTCGGTCAGAGCCGGCACGACTTCGAAAAGATCTCCTACTACTCCGTAGGTTGCCACTTTGAAGATCGGAGCGTCTCCGTCCTTGTTAATAGCCACGATATACTTGGAAGAGCCCATTCCGGCTAAGTGCTGGATCGCTCCGGAAATTCCGCATGCGATATAGCAGTTTGGGGAAACGGTTTTACCAGTTTGACCCACTTGATGGCTATGAGAAATCCAGCCTGCATCGACCGCAGCACGGGAAGCTCCTAAAGCTGCGCCTAAAACGTCCGCCAAACCTTGGAGAACAGGCCAGTTTTCAGGTCCTTTAATTCCGCGTCCGCCGGATACGATGATAGAAGCTTCTGCCAACTGAACTTTGTTCCCGCCGCTTAGATCGGAAGATACGATTTTAACTTTCGCGTCTCCGGCGGATGGACTTGCAGCTTCAGCAGCTCCTGCTCCAGCTTTTTGTACTACTTCTTGAGAGTTTGGACGAACGGTGAAGATCGCAATTGGGCTAGTAATTTTGAAGTTACCGTATGCTTTTCCGGAGTAGATCGGCTTTTTAGCTACTACTTTTCCGCCGTCTACAGAAAGGCCTACTGCGTCTGCTACGATTCCCGCTCCTACTTTTACAGCTACTCTTGGAGAATAATCTTTTCCTTGAGAAGTGTGAGGAACTAAAACAACGGAAGGATTTTTATCCTTAATAACTCCGGCTACTAAATTCGCCCAAGTTTCTGCGTTGAAGTCTCCTGCATTTACAGTAACTACGCTGTCAGCTCCGACTGCTCCCAGGTCTCCTGCGAATTTTTCAACTCCGGATCCGATGAGAAGAGCGGTTACTTTGCCTCCGAGTGCGTCCGCAATTTTGCGGCCAGCGGAAGTGATTTCTTTGGAGATCTTTTTGAGTTCTCCGTTTTTGAGTTCGCCTACGATTAAAACGTTGCTCACGGGTGTTCTCCTTAGATAACCTTAGCTTCTTCGCGAAGAGCTTTTACTAATTGTTCAGCGTAACCTTTCGCATCAGCTGCTTCTAACTTACGACCAGGAATACGAGGTGGAGGAGGCTCGAGGCCCACTACTTCGATCTTGCTTGTAGGATTTCCTAAATCTGCAGGTGTTTTGGTTTCGATAGGCTTTTTCTTAGCTGCCATCAAACCTTTCAAATTAGGATAACGAGGTTCGTTTAATCCTTTTTGAGCAGTGATTGCTACTGGTAGGCTGGTTTCCACAACTTGTGTTCCACCTTCTACTTCTTTAGTAGCTTTTACGGAAGTTCCGCTGATCTCTAAACTAACTGCGAAAGAAATATGAGCGATCCCAAGTCCTTCTGCAACTTGGATCACTACTTGGGAACTATCGCTATCGATAGATTGGCGTCCGCCGATGATGATATCTGCATTTTCAGCTTTCGCGAAATTTGCGATCAGTTCTGCGGTTAAAACGGTGTCGAAAGGAACGTAATTGTCCACTTTGATCTGAACGGCACGGTCCGCTCCCATTGCGTATGCTTGGCGTAAAGACTCTTGAACGCGATCCGGTCCTAGAGAGACTGCAATAACCTCTCCTCCGTTTTTCTCGCGTAATCTAAGTCCTTCTTCAATTGCGAATTCATCGTACGGAGAGATAATCCATTTAATTCCGGCTTCGTTAATGGACTTGTCCCCGACTTTGATATTCGTTTCGGTGTCAGGCACCTGTTTCACTAAAACGATGATCTTCATGAACTTTCGTTCTCCAAATAAATAGGGCTATTTAAAACACGAAAATTCTGAAAAGCTTGAATGCAAACTACTTTTTTGCGGTTATTTCGGGAAATCTCGCCTATCGGAACAGAATGAGTGTTCTGCTCCAAAAATAGATCCAAAATAATCCTAAAATGATAACGAGCACATTTGCGTCCGATTTAAGGAAGAAGGTTAAGCCCCAGAAGAACGGCAAAAGGAAAAAACTAATCAGAAATAAGAACCAGATCCAAGACTTTCCACTAAAAGGGGTAGCGAATGTGGCCTCGATCTCCAAGCGGATCTCATCTAAACTTATGGGAAATTTTCCTAGATTGCGTATCCCTAGAACCAAAGCGAGAAGGCAAACTAAAGTTAATACGACAGAATACAGCATATTGATCCTCGTTCAGGGAATTCTAGATAATTGCAGGGACTTTAAAATTGCCTGTTTGTCCTTTTTGGTGTGAAAGCGGATCTGAACATCGTCTGTTTCCGGATTTTCCACGGAGAATTCGATGCTCATGATCTTATCATTTCCAACGCCAGGGGATTCAGGAAAGAGTATGGAAGAGGATTGGTTCGCAGTCACGCTAAAAGTTGCCTGGCTTAAGGATTCTCCTTCGAATTCTACTCTGAATTTTCCTTTCGGATCTTTCGGAATATAATAATCGTAACCTTTCACTTCTTCGTAAGCATTCGGTTGGTTCTTGCGTTCCGACCTTATTGTCTTTAACATATAAGCAAATTGAGAAGGATCTATAGAAATCGATCTTTTTTCCTGAGCGAAAGGTTTTGGGTTAAATCCTAATTTATAAACTTGTAAGAAGGTTCCTCTGTATAAGAGCATATCAGGGTAACGATTCACAGAATCTAAAGGATACTTTCCTTCTAGTTGAATCTTATCTACTTTTTTCAAAGTAACGGGGCCATCTTCCAGATTCGGGTCCTCATCGATCAAATATACATTCCAACCTAATTCAATTAGTTTGATCGCATTTTCTAAAAAAGGACGGGTTTTGTGGATAAGATAAGTATCTCTTCCACTTAAATAACGAAGAGGGCTTGCAAGGTCTTGTTTTTTAGTGAAATAGATTGCCTTTTCGCTTGGAAGAGAAACTGACAATCTTTCGAATTCTTCCGAATAACCGGATAACATTCTTTCAAAAAAGATCAGCCTGTCTCTATTATAAAGATGATAGATATAACCGGCAAAGACTAACGCAATTAAAGCGAATTTAAGTGCTTGTCTTTTGATAGGCAAAGAATAAAGCCCAATGACTCCCATGATACATGCAAAAGGAATAGGAAACAATACCCAGCGCCTAGATGCCCAGAAATGATCCGGATAAATACTTGGATCGTAAAAATAAACAAACGAGAGAAGGGAGCCTAATAGCAAAAATACCAGAGAACCGGATGATTGTTTTCGGAATACTAATAGATCGTATCCCCCAATTCCGAATAATACCAAGAGTAAAGGAACATATAATAAAAAGAATATAAAACTATTCTTTTTAAAATAAAAGAAATCAGTCAGGTCTTCAGAATTACTTATCACCGGTTGGATGGAATAAGCGAATGTGATCAAAAGAAATAAGCAGGAAAGAATTACTATCCTTAGGAACTTTTTATTTTTGAGGATAGTCTTTTTAAATAATTCAATCGATTGTTTCCCGATCTGTAGATTGGAAAAGAATAAGAGTCCTGATAATAAGACAGTAGAAAAAACGCAGAATAAAGTTAATTTCAGTAATTGCTTACTTTTCCATAGATCCACCATGTACGGTTTGGAATTGATATAACCATATAAGACTCCCAGGATTGAAATCGCCGAATATCCAAATAGAAAATTAAATCCTCTCCAGAGAGATTTCTTTCTTAAGAATAATAGATAACCTACAAAAATCACGATTGCGGGAAAATAAATTAAGCTATCGATCCTATTGAAGCTACTTAGGCCTAAGATCCCACCCGCAAAGAACATCCACCCGTTATTCTTTCTGAAAAAATAAAGAGCTAAATAGGAGGAGAATAAGATCAACATTTGCCCCAGTGGCTCGGATAAAGTTGTCCTAACATTCCAGAGCTGGGCGGGATTGAATGCGCAGAAAAAGACTGCGGTCAATGCGCCCCAAGGCCCTATCCATTTTTTCACGATCAGAAAGATAAAGACTAGGGATAATACTCCGAATATTGAATTCACTCGGAACATTGCATCTAGCCCGAATAGATCGGCGGCTAAGGCCAAATAGGTTGGGAAGAGAGGATAAAAACGAGGAGAAAGAGAGCCGATCGGTACCGACGGGTCCTGAGGTGAGTAGTCCGAATGGATTGCAGGGTAACCGTAAAAGATGTTATTTCCTAAAACCTTGGTTAGGTCCTGGTATCTATAATCATCAAAGTTCAGGCCGCCTGTTTTTTGGATCTTACTTCCGAAGACGACATACAATCCGTGATCCCTATCTCCCTTAATATACTCGATAGGAAAAAGGGAATACATTGCTCCTGCACTCAAGAGCAACAAAGCAAGAAGGATATTAGTAAATAAATTTTTCGAATTATTACTGCCTGAGATAGGGTTCAATCTGGGATCGAGCTTATGAAAGAGAATGTATCCTAAGATTGATCCCGAAACCAAAAGTTGGATCAATACCACATAAAGGATTTTGTAAGATTCGAAAGAAACTAAGAGAAGTGCAATAGATCCGACAATTAAAACGGAAAGTGTGAAAGAGACTAAGTTTCTTGATAAGGGTTGTGGGAGTCCTTTTTTATGAAGAATGACCGATATAAAATAAGTATTTAGGATGATGCCTAAAAAAAATAAGAAATTTACCAAAGAAACCACTACCTTATACGAAATAATATCTTATCCTCGATTTGTAAAGCTTGTATTTAAAGATCGAGATTTAGGTCTTCTTAAATCTGATTAAGCTCAGTAACTCGGTTGCAATTTACACTGGGTCCAAAATACTTAAGTTGAAATTGAATAGGGCATTAGAATGAAGGGAATCCAAGAAAAAAAAATAGATCTATATAATCCGACAGATGATCATCTTTCCTTAAGAGAGAATGTGAATGCTTTTGCAAAAGAAAATCTGGATTTGCAAGCAAAGGATCATGACGACGAAGAGTCCTTTAATAAGGATTTATTCCGCCGATTAGGAGCAGAATTAGGAATATTCGGTGTTACTGTTCCTCAAGAGGACGGAGGAATGGGACTGGACCCCGTGGCAAGTGTGATCATTCACGAGGAATTTTCGGCCTATGATCCCGGATTTACTCTATCATATTTAGCTCATGAAGTACTTTTTGTAAACAATTTCTACCACAGTGGAAATCCTTCCCAGAGAGCGAAATATATGCCTAAGGTTCTCTCAGGGGAATGGATCGGCGGAATGGGAATGACCGAACCTGGAGCCGGAACCGACGTTCTTGGAATGGGAACAGTCGCCACTCGCAAGGGCGATAAATATGTGTTAAACGGCCGAAAGCAGTTTATCACAAATGGGATTGTAGGGCAGGTCTTTTTGGTATATGCAAAAACCAGCAAAGATTCTCGCCGAACCACTTCGTTTATCGTAGAGAGCTCTTATCCCGGATTTAGTTTCGGAAAAAAGGAAGAGAAGATGGGGATGAGGTCCTCTCCTACTACCCAACTGATCTTCGAAAATATGGAAGTTCCTGCTGAAAATTTGATCGGTGCCGAAGATGGCGCTTTGACTCATATGATGAGAAACCTAGAGATAGAAAGAGTGACTCTTGCCGCCCAATCTTTAGGTATAGCTAAACGTTGTATAGACGTGATGTGTGAATATTCTATCCTGCATAGAGAAGCCTTCGATAAGAAACTAATAGAATTTGGACAGATCCAAAGATTGCTAGCCGAGTCTTACGCTGATTACCAAGCAGCTAGAGCATTGGTATATGACGTAGCTTCTAAGATCCATCCTGAAAATCGGAACTCACTCGGAGCTGCTTCAGCAAAACTTGTCTCTACCCAAATGGCGGAAAGGGTTTCCAGAAATGCGATCCAGGTGTTGGGCGGTTACGGTTATTGTAGAGAATATCCTGTAGAAAGATTGCATAGAGATGCAATCTTACTTTCCATCGGCGGTGGAACAAACGAAGCAATGCAAAAGAATATAGCAGCCGACCTGAAGAAGCTATATGCAAGCTCAGGAATGTAATCGAATATTTGCAGAATCGCAGGGTCGTTCTTTTAGAAAGCCGATCCTGCTTTGTATCCTCGCCTCGTAAAGTTCTTCCCGTATAAAAGCCCTTTAATAAGTTCTGTCTGCAAGGGCAGTGATTGCCCAGGGGATGCAGGATTTCATGAGAAAAAAAGGACCTAATACGGTCGTTTTATACAAAAATAAAAAGAATCTATTCTTAACGGTTTTATTCATTTGTTCGGTTTTCTATTTTATCGATTGTTCTGCCGGTCAAGGTCAGGGAGATCATTCTGTTTTCGGTAGAAAAGCTTCCTTAACTAGAGAAGGATTACAACTTTCAGCAATTGATACTCCTCCGGCAGATCGTCATCTGCATGCGGAACATTATCCTTCTTCTAACGAGAGAAGGTTGGACTTGTTTAAATCCAGAGTAGTGGGTTTAGGCGGGGGATATATGGGAGTTGGGACCGATCAGAACTTAACTCTGATAGCTTGGGCGAGAAGTGAGTTTGCTTATCTTTTCGATTTTGATCCTGTCACGGTCTCCATTAATCGACTTCATCTTTATTTTCTCGAAATTTCTCCTACATATCCGGAGTACGAAAAGCTTTGGGATCCTAAGAATAAGAACGATGTTCTTCTTGTCATAGAAAAAAGATTTTCGAACGATCCGGAATATCAAGTAATTCTAAAGTCTTATCAGATCGCTCTCAGAAAAGGAGCAGTCCCTCAACGTTTAGCGGATTTGCATAAGATCTCTAAAGTATATCCTGAGTTTACTTCCTTCCATAACGATACTAAGGACTATGAATACTTAAGGAATCTGGTCCTAGATGGAAAGATAATCGCGGTTGATGGGAATTTGTTGGGAGATAAGACAATAAATTCTATTTCAGAAAAAGCGAAAGAATTGGAGATCCCGATCCGTATTTTATACACTTCTAATGCGGAAGAATATTTCAGATATCCTGAAGGAATGAGAAAGAATTTTCTGAATTTGTACGGAGATACTAAAAGTATAGTGATCCGTACGGTTACAAAAGGTGCTAAAGTATACGGATTCCCGGACGGAGAAATGTTTCCGGTGGCGTTCCCTTTTCATTATAATATCCAGTCTTTGGATAACCTAAAGATATGGCTGAACAAGGAAAATGTTCTATACACGACCATACTTCTCCGGAACCGCAAACCTATCTCAAAAGGATTCTCTTTGATAGAAGCCTTGCCTCCGGAACCTAAAAAATGATCCGAAGCTGTATCTTTTGTTTAGGGATTGCGTTTTTTGTAGTCCCTTGTTCCTCTCAGAACGTTAAGACCGGCTCTCCAACTGACGCAGTTCGAATTGTAGCAGTAGGAGATATCATGTCTCACCAAACTCAGATAGATACAGCTTATGATAAAGAATGTGACTGCTGGAAATTCGACGAGGTATTCCAAGAAGTTTCCTCCACGATATCGGAAGCGGATTTGGCAGTCGGAAATTTAGAAACCACTCTTCCGGGGGACCCAAAACATTATACTGGTTATCCCCAGTTCGGAGCTCCGGATTCTCTTGCAAAAGCGATCAAGGATATTGGCTTCGACGTACTTTCTACTGCAAATAATCATTCTTGCGATAAGGGAAGGTTAGGGGTCGTAAGAACTCTTTCCGTGTTGGACCAACTAGGACTAAAACATTTAGGGACTTATAAGGACAAAGAAGAATATGAAAAAAATAGAATATTATTTGTCCATGTAGGAAATCTAAATCTTGCATTTTTAGATTATACGTATGGTACCAATGGTTTGGAGATTCCCGCAGGCACAGTGGTCAATTTGATAGATAAAGACCAGATTGCTTCCGATATAGCTTTGGCAAAAAAGTCAAAGCCGGATGCAATTATCGTAATGTACCATTACGGAACGGAATATCTCCACCAGCCTGATCCTTTTCAGGTAGAAATGGTGGATCATGCATTTTCTTCCGGAGCGGATATAGTCTTGGGAGGTCACCCCCATACTCTGCAAAAATTCGGTAAAAAGACCGTAAAAGACAAATTCGGGATCTCGAAAGAGAGATTTTATATTTATTCTTTAGGCAACTTTATCTCGGGACAAGACAGACGTTATGTAGATGGAGGAATTATCCTAAAATTTTCCTTATCAAAAGAAAACGATAAATTAAATATTTTTGATATATCTTACGAACCGGTTTGGGTTTATATAGACAGGACCGGCGCCAGAACTCAATTCAGGTTATTGCCCGTTAAAAAATATCTAAACAACGACCAGGAAAGAAAACTTCCCGAAACTTCTTACCAAAGAATGAAACAATTCTATAAAGACACAGTAGATCTGCTCGGTCCTTGATTCGTATTTCGAATCGCCGCCTGAACTCAGGTCGGCGGGAAATCCGCTACCTTCTACTTATCTTTTTCTAATCGCTTTATATAAAAAAGGTTCACTAATGAAGTATTTCTATGTCTAAGATCCGAGGAAAGAAATGAACCTATTATTTACCGAATATACATTAGGAAAAAATAAGCTAAAAAACAGAACCGTAATGGCTCCTATGACCAGATCCAGAGCGATCGGAAATATTCCGAACGATTTGATGGCGGAATATTATTCTCAAAGAGCAAGTGCCGGTCTACTGATTACGGAAGGTGTTTCTCCTTCCCCTAACGGTTTAGGATATGCCAGGATTCCAGGAATTTTTTCCGAAGAACAAGTCCAAGGTTGGAAAAAGGTAACGGATGCGGTGCATACAAAGCAAGGTAGAATATTCGTACAGCTCATGCATTCCGGAAGAGTAGGAAACGATTTGAATCTACCGGAAGGCGCGGAACTTGTCGGCCCTTCTGCTATCGGATTAAAAGGAACAGTTTGGACGGATGCGGAAGGTAACCAACCATACTCATCTCCAAGAGAAATGAATTCAAAAGATATCCAAGTTGCGATCCGTGAATATGTGAATGCAGCAGAGAATGCGATCAAAGCCGGATTTGACGGAGTGGAGCTTCATGGGGCCAACGGATATTTAATAGAACAATTTTTGCATCCGAGTGCAAACCATCGAAACGACGAATACGGTGGAGATTGGAAAAAAAGAAATAGATTCGCATTAGAAGTTGCTACCGCGGTTGTGGAAGCGATAGGCGCAGACAAAGTAGGGATCAGGCTTTCTCCTTACGGAGTTTTTAACGATTTAGAAATTCATAATGAAATAGAAGAGCAATACAAGGATCTTGCCGCTTCTCTAGGAAAATTGGGACTGGTTTACATTCATATCGTGGATCATTCTTCTATGGGCGCTCCTAAGCCGACGGCTTCAGTGGTTACTTTAATCAGGGAATCTTATAAATTCCAAAACCCGAACGGTACTTATATTCTTTCGGGAGGTTACGATCCAAAACGTGCGGATTCCGACCTGAAAGAAAAGAATGCGGATCTGATCGCATTCGGTCGTAACTTTATTTCCAACCCTGATTTGGTGGAAAGATTGGAGAAAGGAATCCCTCTTGCTGAGCCGGACGCTTCTACCTTCTATACTCCCGGAGAAAAAGGATATACCGATTATCCTGTAGCGGCACTTTCTAAGGTTTAAGAAAAATCGAACTCCCGCCGTTTGTAGAGCGGCGGGAAAAAGAAAAAGTTTAACAGGCGTCTCCTGCGCCCCTTAATAATAGCTGCAAGGTCCCGTTCTTTAGTTCATATAAGGATTTAATGGAAGAGTCGTAGCCTATATCAGTAAATAATAATATAGGAACCGGATCTTCTTCCCTATAGATCACTCCTATCAAATGAAAAGAACCTCCATAAAATCCCAACTCCTCGGTAAGTTTTTCGGATTTTTCAAAGGAGATTAAAACTCTGTCTGTCCCGAATTTTCGCCCTAGTAGGTAGAGATACCTTCTTTCTGCGCCTTTTTTATGATAGGCGATCCTTCCGGAGAGAAAGGTCTCTTTTTTATTATTTTTGAAAGTATATACTTCTTCCATTGTGGAATGAAGCCATTCCGTCTCCGGGTATCCTCTTGCTTTCCAAGTTGTTTCAGCTAAGTTTTTGAAAAGAGTATAATCGGGATCCGTTTTGGATAATTCTTGGAGCGGAATAGATTGTAGTCCAAGATCAGGAGAGTATACCAACCAATCCTTTTTGGCTTTCAAATCTCCAGTAGGTTTTACTTTTAAAGCGGGAAATTCTTGGCACCCATACGTAGTGGGTGAGGCAGCGGAAAAGGAAGGACCCTTGTCTCCTTCTAATAATGAAAAAGAAGGAAGCGAAGTATTCACACCGCTTCTGAATTTATAATCGAATTCGTATTCGTCTTTCGCTTCTTGCCAACCTTTTTGGCTGAAAAAAGCAAGTGGAACAAAGATGGGAAGATCTTTAGGATCATATCCGGACCAAACAAATCCGATTAATTTGTATTCGTCCAATGTGTCAGGCGGTGTGAGTCCTAAATATTTTCTGGAAACAAAACCTGTTCTACCGTCCTCCGTTTTGATCTTGCTCCAATCGATCGGGCCTTTTGTTTCGTCAGGAAGGATCTTGACCTTACTTCCTCTGTTCAATGTAAAGACGATCTTTCCGGTTTCAGGAGTTTCCCTAACGTTTAACACTCCTGATGTGATCAGCACATAATGATATGGATCTGAGGTCTGAGCGACCAAAGAAAAATACAATGGAGGTAGAAGTAAGAGTAGTAAGATCCGGAATTTAAGCGCCATTGCAGCCACAGGATCGTTTTGAAATTCGAGTCCGCAAGCTTTTTTAAACTTGGCTAAAACTAAAAGAGGACTCTGTCCCTTGATTGAGGGAATGTTCTGTTTATTAGATTGTAGAGTCCTCGGTGTTAATCTTGGATCAGTCTTTCTATCGTTTTCTCGGAGAGCTGTTTCATCTGAATATCTTTGCCGGAAAGGTTCTCGACCGATTTTCGGAAATTTTCAGGGTTCTTAAGCATTCCGACGGAGAGCACATTCTCGGATTCCACTTCGTATTTGCGGATAGAATCCATTAGTTGGTCCTTTTTCACTTGGACCTGCTCTCTCAATTGGTTTAGATCCTGATTTGGATTTTCTACCAATTCTCTGAACAAAGGAGTTTCACCGAAAAGGATATTGATCAGATCCTCTTTAGGTGTGTTCTTTTCTTCGCTCAGTACTCCGAGTTTCATCTGTTCCTTGGAAAGTTGTTCTTGGAGATTCCCCAAGGTTTCTTGGACTTTCAAGTATCTAGAAGTTAAGCTGCTAGAAAACTCGGTTTTGTCGGCTGCGTTTTGGGCTTCCGAGGGTACTCCCGTTCTTCCTGGGACGGAAGATCTCTTGTCGCGGAGAAGTTTCTCTGCTGATGAGACTAGATTCGTAAGTTGAACGTCCATGTTCTTTACCCTCCTTTCGGTGTAATCCTGGCGACCTCTGGAAAATCGGTAGATAAACCCGATTGTTCATTTTCCACAGAGTTTATGTCGCATCTAAGCGGTTACTCCCTAGGCATATCTGTACTAAGTATCGGACAAACTTTAGAGAACCAATGAATTTTTTTTCAAAATATTCAGTTTTTTCGGAAAAAAATCCGAATAAGTTATATTGGGTTATTTCACCTTTTTTCCGTTCTGTATCTCTTCGGTCGGATACAAAACCACTTCGTCTCCTTCTTGCAGACCTTCCGTTAAAAGGGAAGACTTTCCGCTTCTTGCCTCTATTTTTACGTTAGTCTTAATCGCTTTACCTTTTACCACTTTGAAAACGGACCAATTTTCTCCTTCCCTGAACAATGCGGCTGTAGGTAGAATTAACACATTGTCTTTGCTAAAGGACACTATTTTGGCTTGGACCCGAAAAGAATCTCCCATCGGAGAAGGTGGAGCTATATCTATGATAGTTCTAACCCTTTGTTCTTCTACTCCTAAGGAGGAGATTTTAGTGAATGCTGCAGGCTCTACCAATCTGACTTTTCCTTGGAAAGGTTCCCCTCCCCATCCTTCGATCAAAACAGGATCCCCTACGTGAATATGAGTACTATCTTGGGTAAGTACATCGCACACTATCTCGAGAGAAGATGTATTTCCTATATCTAAGATGGGCGCTCCCATGGCGATGGGGCCTTCACTTTCTCTTTGTATAGATAGGATACTTCCTGAGATCGGTGATTTCACTTTTCTATCATAATCCCAGCGCACGATTGCAACGGTTTCTCCTTTATCGACTCTTTCTCCCACATGTTTTTCTAATCTTTGTAGTACTCCATTTACGGGGGAGAAGAGGGTGAATTTTTCTTTTACCCTCGTGATACCTTCTTCTTCTACGATTTGTCGGTAGGTCCCTTTTTCCACCTTTCCTATATCCACTTGTAAAGGTTTGGGCCGAAAGATCCACCAGCCTAAAAGTAGTAACAAAATACCTGCAATAGAGATACGGGCGATCTTGTTGGAATATAAGTTTAATAGGATTTCCTTAAGTTGCATTTTATTCTCTTACCTTTAATACGGAGATCAGATCCAATGATCTTATTTTGATGTAAAGTATCCAGAAACTAAATAAAGAAGTAGTTAGGACAGTAAAGACAGAAATTACATATGTTTTAGGAGAAACGAATAGAGGGATCTTGAATCCTTCGGTTTCCACCGTATTTAGGATCGCGTATCCGGAAAAATAACCGAGTAAACACCCCAAAGGTAGTGACGCTAAGATCACGATAGTCAACTCTCCGGATAATATGATAAAAACTTCCGTCTTGGTAAAACCTAAGATCCGCAAGCTACCCAATTCGAAGGCTCTTTCGGAAAGCGAGATCAAGGCGGTATTATAGACTACTCCGACTGAAATAATACATGCGAAGATCATTATGATCAACGAGGTCGTTAATATGCTTCTCGACATTAATTCATAAAATATTTTTAGGGTCCTTGCTCGAGTAGATACCCCCGAGATCTTCGGATAGGATTTTAATTCGTTCAATAGAGCTTCTTCTTTGGAGGAGTCCGTCCAAAGTGCCGCAATGTTTACCTGGTCTCCTTCTCTTAACAATCGGTTTAAGGATTGGATCTCCTTATAGGCTCCTTGTCCCAAGATTTCGTTGATGATCCCGGTTACTTCGACTTCCGTCTTAATCCTTTGTCCTTCTAATACTTCTAGTTGTATTTTATCTCCTCTTCGAATCCCGAATTTTTCCGCTATTCCGGAATTTAAGAGGATGCCGTCTTCCGGAACCGGGACGTTTTGTCCATTTTCGTTGATTAATCTTCTGAGATAGGAATTTTGAGGCATTCCAGTTAATCCGATTTCTTTACTGGAATTCCCATAACGAATGCGGACAGGTACGGATCTATATCCTTCCACAAGTAGGATCCCTTCCTTCTTCTCTAATTCCAAGATAGAATCGGAGGAAACCGCATTCTGAAAATTTAATGTAACTGTGTCTCTTTGCAGATCTTCGAATTGTATTTTTACAATGGAAGTCATCGTATCTCTGGAGAACAGGCCCAAGACCATGATCATTACGGAGGAAGAAACTCCTAATATGAATAATAATGTCCTTCCCGGCCTTCGGATCAGATTTCGTATAGCGATCCTATAAACTACTGGTAGGTCTTTCCAGTATTCTTCTAAAAAACTTTTGGAGAAATTTTCCGGAGCAGGAGGTCGCATCGCCTGGGCGGGCTGGAGAGAAGTAACCTTTCGGATCGATAAGAAAGAGCCGGCCATTCCTGAAGCTATTCCGATCAATACACCTTGGATTGCCAATCTAGGGTCGAATAGGAATTTTAGATTCGGAAATCTGTAGTAATCTCCGTATAGACCTACCATTTTTGTGCCTAAGTAATATCCGAATATTATTCCTAATAAGGAACCCATGATACACACTACTAATATTATCTTTAAATAATGGAATGCGATACTTCTATCTCCGTATCCGAGGGCCTTTAAAGTTGCGATCTGTTCCCTTTGTTTGGAGATCATTCGAGAAGTTACGATATGAAGAAGGAATGCCGCTACTCCCAAAAAAACCATCGGAATGGAGAATGCAGTTGTTCTTAATTGTTTGAATTCATCCCTCAGAAAGGAGTGTGACGGAAGTTTGTCCCTGTCGTAAGAGCCTAATCCTCCGAACGCGGTGAGTTTAAGATCCACTTCCTTGAGCACAGAGTTTTTTTCGGCATCCGGCGCAAAATCGAATATGATATCGTTTATTGCACCGCTCATGTCGAAGATTTCTTCGACACTTTCTTTTTTCATCCAAAGGATCCCGTAATGTTTGTCATCCGGTAGGAATCCTCCCGGGCGAAAAACGTATACATATTCGGGCGAAAGTGCGATCCCCGAGACCGTAAGTAGTTTTTTCTTTCCTTCTAAAACTGCAATGAGTTTGGAACCTGGTCCTAATCGATTTGCTAAGGAGAATGCTTCGCTTATGACGGTCTCGTCCTTTTCTCGAGGCAATCTTCCTTGTAATAACGCCAAACGATTTAAGCCTTCCGTTAAGGTAACTATCCTCCCTCCGCTAGGAATAGATTCGGATTCAAAATCCAAAACTATATCTTTGATGATCCTTCCTTCCGCATACGATACTCCAGGTATTTTAGAAATATCTAAAATTATCGATTCGGGTGCTTTATGGAGAGAAACGAACCCCTGGGAAAGAGAATATTCCGCATAAAAATTATTTCTGGAAACTAAAAGAGAATCGTAAGCGCTCAAGGAAGTCAGATAAACCGCGATCCCCGAGGCGATCACTAATGTAATAGTGACAGCTTGGGATTTCCAGGCTAATAATTCCCTTAAGGCCTTTTTGTCTAGGACCTTTACCAATGGAGACTCTCTGTGGTGGATTTATGAAGGTTAGGTTTATCGGATACTATAGACCCGTCCCTCATCTCCACGACCCGATCCGCGATAGAAGCGATGCTGACATTATGCGTTATTATGATCGTGGTAGTGCCTAACTCTTTGTTGATCTTTGCGATCGCATCCAGTACGATCTTTCCTGTTTTGAAATCTAAGGCTCCTGTAGGTTCGTCACAGAGAAGTATTTCGGGTCGTTTGACGATTGCTCTTGCGATCGCGACCCTTTGTTGTTCTCCGCCGGAAAGTTGGGAAGGAAAATGATCTTTTCTATCAGTTAGGCCGACCAATTCTAAAGCTTCCGAAGGGGACATCGGATTGTCGGAAATGTCGGTGACAAGTCTTACATTCTCTTCTGCCGAAAGGCTCGGGATCAAATTATAAAATTGGAATACGAATCCGACGTATTTCCTTCTGAATTCGGTAAGATCATCGTTTTGATCGGCCTGTAAAGGTTTATTATTGAAAAGTATTTTTCCGGAACTAGGAGAATCTAACCCTCCTAATATGTTTAGCAAAGTGGATTTTCCACTGCCGCTTGGGCCCAATAGGACCGAAAATTCGGATCTAAAAAATCGGACGTTAATATCGTTCAAAGCTGGAACCTTGACCTGGCCCATATCGTAAATTTTGCTTAGCTTTTCGGTTTCAAAGACCGGATCTTTCGAATCGTTTTTTCCGGATTTTTTCATACAGGGATCATTTACACCTTATACTCGAAGTAAAATAGTATTTTCAAGAACTACATTGATCTATGTTAATATTTTTTAAAGTTAATATATACGATCGAAGAAAGATACTTAGCCCTTTTTCGGAAAGTAATCTATCCTTTTTTTGCAGATTTAAGACTGCTCACTTCGAAAAAATTTTTGATCCGGATGCTAAAACTTTTCAAAAACGGACTATACCTTTCCTCTGGAAGCATTGACTAAAACGGCTATATCTTTAATATGCAATAAATTATTCACTGCCGGAAATCATTTCGGTAAATGAATAGGTTTCACGGAGTTTAGGAATGAAAAACAGAAATGTATTTAGAGTGATCGCGATTGTTGCGTTTTGTCTGAGTTTATTGCCGACAGGTTTGTTTGCGGAAGAGGATGATCATTACATCCAGCCGGATGATTATTTTGTCTCAAGGGAAGAATATAACGATCAAACTTATATCAACGTATATATCGCCAAGGAAATGACTCCTGCTTCTGCCACCAAAACAAAAGGAGAAGGGGAATTCCTTCAGGTGACCGACGGTAAGAAGTATTGGACCAAAAACTTTTACATGACCCGACTTGCTACTGACAAGGACTTAAAGCTGGGAGTAAAAGTGATCATGTTCGACATGGGAACGGAAGACGGTTATAGAGCCCCTGAATCCAAGGAAGAGGCTCGGACCGGTAACTGGTTTATGGCAAAAATTACGGATACTTCCGACTTATTCAAAGGGATCGTTACCGTTTCCGGAGGATATAAGATCCAAAAAAATAATATAAGAGTGATTGTGCCGAAAGCGACCGTTACACCTAAAGGTGGAAAATAATATTAAAAAAACAGAATTTTCTTTTTATAGAAAAGATCTAAAAGCCTCCCAAGAACAGGAGGCTTTTTTTATTTAAGTTCAGACTTTGAGTCTTTTATAAATTACGAATAGTCCGGATAAAAAGAGTATAGGAGTGATCCAACTTGCAAGCCAGATCGGGATTACCTCGTTCTCTCCTAAGGATTTGAAAGAGGGGTCCATGACCATATAAAGTAAAGCCACTCCGATACTTACTCCAAGAGAGGAAACGATCGCCATCCTTTTGGTAAAAAATCCGCTCGCACATCCTACCAGGGTAAGAACTACGATCAATAATGGTTCCGCAAATAACGTATGTTTTGCTATATCCACGTCTCCGTAAGATAGACCTTTTTTGATCCGATTTTCCTTTTCTTCGGATAGTTCGAAAAAGTTCATCTCTTCCACGGAACCTTTTAATTTTTTGAAATAGTCGGGCTTTTCAGGAAGTTTGTATTCTTTCTCCGCAAACTTTTGTACGGAGACTACTTGCAGATCGTCGTCGAACTTGGTCTCTTCTACACTTTTTAAGATCCAAACTTCTTTTTGGTAATCGTACTTTGCTCTTTGGGCGACCAGTAGATAATCAGGGGTTTGTTCCTGCGTCAGACAGATATAATTGAATCCGCCTTTGATCTCTTCTTCTTTGGTGTCATAATAATAAATATAATAAAAACCTTCTTGGCCCTTGAAATGTTTTTGATAGACCACACCGACTAACGTGTTTTGGTCTCCTTCTTTCAACATTTTATGTTCTTCGTTGGCTCTTGCGTTTAAAGGCGCTACAACAGTTTGTTTTAGGAAGAATGCTGCAAACCAAAGGACACAACTGAACGCCACGATCGGAGCCACAATCCTTCTGAAAGAGATCCCTGCTGCCATCATCGCCACCAGTTCTTTGTTCGCCGAAAATTGTCCCACAGTGAAAGATACTGAGAATAGTATGGCGATGTTCATGATGTACTGGATGAGCATCTGGGGGAGACGGAATAGAATGAAAAGCCAGCCGTGGATCTTTCCACCTTTAGAGGAAGCCATGTCCCCCTTGATATCACTGTAAGAGGACATGAGGGCCAGAAATCCTAAGGTGATCAGAGCCCCGATAAATATTTTTATGAATTCGGAGAATACATACTTATCCAGGATCCGAGGAGGGAAAAACTCCTCCTTTATCCTATGGATCCATTCTTTGGGACGGATTTCGGGAAGACTGAATTGCATTCCGAATCCATCTTCAAAAGGCCGAGGGATTCCTACGAACCATTTATTTGGGTTGACGATCTCGGCTCCCGGGGGAAGATTCCTCGGTTACAGGAGGAGATCATGAAAAAAAGCGCCATTACGTTCGCAATACTCGCCACTCTTATTTTTACAGTTTCGGTTTCTGCCGAAAAAAGTACGGAAGATCATATCAAGGCACTTTCCAGCGGATCCGATCAGGAAAAAATCGAAGCTTCCCTTTATCTGGGGGATAAAAAGGAAAAATCCGCAATCCCGGAATTGATCAACCTTCTGAACCGCTCCAACGATCCTAAAGTAGCAGTTCCTGCGGGGATCGCTTTGGGTCAAATTGGAGAAGCTGGTGATTCCACAATTGCCTTAAAAAACAAAGTGATTAGCTCCGATAACGGAGACATCGTTTACACTGCTCTTGTTTCTATTCTGAATATTGTGATCAAAAATGAGAAAGCAGAAGACGCTGCAAAGGAAGCTCTTGAGTTTGCTGACAAAAACCGCAGATCCGATGAATTCGTTTCCGATTTTTTGAACGTTCTTACTAAAAAGCTGAAGGGTTAATTTTCTTTTCGGTGTTGAGTCCGGAAGAACTGAGCCGCTATTCCAGGAATATTCTTCTAAACGAAGTAAAGCGTGCAGGCCAGGAAAAACTCAAAAAGTCAGTAGTAACGGTAATCGGAGCCGGGGGTCTTGGATCTCCGGCTTTGTTGTATTTAGGGGCCGCCGGAGTAGGAAATATTCGGATCATAGATTCCGATATAGTCGAAACAACCAATCTACAAAGACAAATCATATTCAAACATTCTGATATAGGAAGATCCAAATCTTTAGCGGCTTCCGAGAACCTGAAGTCCTTAAATCCTTACATAAATATAGAAGGTATACAAGCCAGACTTAGCAAAGAGAATGCAAAAGAATTACTGAGAGGGTCCGATCTGGTCTTGGAAGGTTCTGACAATTTCGACACAAAATTTTTGACGAACGATATATGTATAGGGGAGAAGATCCCTTTTGTCACTGCCGGTGTTCTTCGTTTCGAAGGAATGGTAATGGGAGTTCGTCCTGAAATAGATGCATGTTTTAGATGTGTTTATGAGAATCCTCCCGCTCCTGAACATGTACCTTCTTGTGCGGATGCAGGAGTCATAGGCAGTATGGCGGGAATGATCGGTACCATTCAGGCAACGGAGTGTATTCAATTTTTATTAAGTGATTTTGAAAGAGATTCAGGCTTATTCGGTAAAATTTTACAAGTAGATTCCAAATTAATGGAATTCAGGAGCATTTCCACAGTCAGACGTAAAGATTGTATCGTATGCGGCTCAATTCACTGATTTTCTTTTTTAGAAAAATCTAAAGTATATCCTGCTCCTAGATAGATCGCCTTTACTACAGAATTTCCTGCAAGTCCTTGGGTCAAAGATTGGATCAATTCTGCCGTTATATAAGCGCCTAAAGGACTGCCGTTTAGATCCAAATCTCCTCCCATATGTTCCATCTTATAAGTGAGTTTAGAATACTGAAATCCGGTCCAAAAAAAGACAGAATCTCTCCAGCGATAGATTAACTTTCCTGAAATGGATTGAGAGTTCACCTTCCATTGGTTGTTCAATGCCGCTCTTTCTTCGAAAAAACTTCCTACAAGGTAAGCGATTTGGTCCCTTGTATAGATCGAATTTCCATGTAGGAATTGTTTTTGGAACTCCCATCTGGTCTCCCATTTTTCCTTCCATTTGTATTCTAAAGCTGCTCCGACGGAAGGACCACTGAGATAATCGCTGAAACTGACTCCATATTTTATTGTCCAGTCTACTGAATTCGTATTTGCAGGATCTTTTGGAGAAATTTCGTAAGTAGAATCATCCTTTCCCTTC
Source organism: Leptospira licerasiae serovar Varillal str. VAR 010 (assembly GCF_000244755.1). Lineage (NCBI taxonomy): Bacteria > Pseudomonadati > Spirochaetota > Leptospiria > Leptospirales > Leptospiraceae > Leptospira > Leptospira licerasiae. The sequence goes on from NZ_AHOO02000005.1 coordinate 951,546, forward strand.
TGCCAAATTTTATGATAACCTAATATAGGTCTGACTTCTAATCCTGATCTTGAAAATACCGTGTAAGAAATTTGAGCATTTATTTGTTTATAACTGATCGAATGATAGGGAACGCCCGGACTAAATGCAGCTTGGGAAACCGTTGTCCCGGAAAGATCCGGATATACTATATTTCCGAAATTGTTTACAGATTCCAAAGAGTTTAAATGAGATCCGCCGAGTTCGGCAACGGTACGTTTCCAAGTATATCTTAGGTTTATAGTTTTCGCGTTTGAATCTTTTCGATCCGGAGAATTATAAAAAAATCCGCCATTGCCTCCTAAGATCGAGCCGTACTGCTCCACACTTCTATGGAAATTTGCGACCTGACTTTCGTAGCCGCTTCTTCCTATTCCTCCTAAAATTTCAAAACTACGACGATCAGAAAGAATGGAAGGAACCTTTTCTTGAGAGACTGCTTTCAATTTTTCTTCGAGTGCCGGATCTGGCTTTTCGATTTTTTCCTGTTTGGCCGGTTCTTTTATATCAGGATTTTTGAATGTAATTCTGCGGATCGACGATTTTAGTATTTCTTCTTCTTTCCCTTCTGCGCTTTTGAATCTGATCTTGAACGCACTTTGATGAAGAACTTCTCCTTTGAGAATTCTCCCGTCTTTCATGTATACGTACTGCGTTTCTGAGAAAATATTTGTGGGAGTGAGTACAAATAAGCTTAAAACGAAAATTCGTTTCAAATAAAACATATTGAAGAAATTAGACGATTTTATTTATTAAAGTCGTACGAGTAAGTCGCACCGATTTGGATTGTGGTTGCTTTTGTTTCTTTGAGTGAACCTGGACCGACGAGAGATTCGAAAAGCAATTTTCCTAGGATATAATTTTGTGGATCCGCACCTGAACCCTCGTTACCCACGTTCAATGCGGTTTCAGACATTGTATAAGTCCAACTCATACTGTTCAATCCCATCCAAAAGCTGACCCCGTATTTCCAAGGATATAGAAATTTCAAATCTATGATCGCTCCTTTTGCGACCCATTTATTGTATACGTCTATATTTTCCGATTGGTTCTGCGAACTTGCAGGTGCATAAGCATTCAAATGTCGATCGTAAGTTCCGTACCCTTTCATTTGAAGAATATGTAATCCAGTGCGGATCTCGAATTTTTCGAACTTTATATCGTATTGGATCCCGTAGGAGAACCCTTTTAAACCTTCTGCAACTGAAGTCGGATCGGTACCGAAATATTGATCGGTAAACAGTGGAGCAACTCCTGTTCCTAATGCCAAAGAATTTGAATTGTCCGTCTTTGTCCAGAACTGGTGGTAACCGATCACAGGACGAATATCATATTTAGGATGAGGGAATACCGAGTAGGAAAAATTTCCATAAACATGTTTCATGGAAACATCATAATTGCCGCGGATAAATTTCGGGAACGTTCCGCTACTTGGGCCGTCTATTCCAACGATATTTTGAGTTGCAGAAGACGTAACGGAGCTTGCGCCTAGTTCTCCTACGAATCTATTCCAAGAATATCTAACTTCGAAAGAATTAGCCTTGCCACTTTTCGGTTTCGGTTCTATCGGATATTCGAATTTACCGCTGTCTTGTCCCAAACTACTTCCGACTGCGATCACGTTGTCGTAAAAATTAGCCCCTTGGAAGTTGACGGTTCCTGATCCGGTCCCTAAAAAAATATCGATACGATTTCGTTTTGCTTCTTCGATTTGTTTTTTTCTTTTTTCCGCTTTTTCGTCTAAGATTGCCTGCTTTTTGGAATCTTCTTCCTGCTGTTTTGCAATTTCTTCCGGAGTGGGTGTAGGAGGTCCAACGGGGGTTTTATCTTTAGGGCCCGGGGCCTTTATTTCTTTGAAAGCGACTCGTTTGATATCTTGTTTTGAAATTTCTTTTGTGGAACCGTCTGGTAATTTGATCACCATCTTGAATGCGGTTTGGGAAATGATCTCAGCGGTGATCACTCTTCCGTCCTTCATATAGATCACCTGATCGTTTGGATGAATAGAAGTTGCAGAGAAGACCATACATACGAAGAAAATTGTAGCTCTGATCTTATTTTTTAGTCTTCTCATTTCCTATCCAGGTCCCATTCAGTTTTGAATTCTAGGAAAGAATCCTTGGAAAGAAAGTAAGATTCAAGCAATAAATTGACACGCCGGAGAACTGAGGTTGTTTATAGTATAACAAATACTACAGTAACAAGAAAAATTTCGGTTAACTGATTTCTTGAATATATAAAGAAGAGAGCAAGGGATCGTTCTATTTTTTGGGAACGTAAATCCGGTTAGAGGAAGCCGCGGACTGATCTTACCAGCTCGGATTCATTTTCCAGGACGGTTTCTAATCTAAGATAGAACCATTTGGAAAAATTTTTATCGCTCCCGATGAGAGAAGAGATTTTCACTCCGTCTTTTTCCGTACATACAATGTAATCTTGGCCGGAAGATCTTTCTAAGATCTGGTTTAGATCCTCCTTCGTATATGAATAATGATCCGGATAGGATTTGGTTTTTAGTTCGGACGGGCTTTGGTCTTTTAAGGAAGAATAAAACGAGTCCGGATTTCCCAAACCGGCAAAACCGAATACTGACTTTCCGGTTAATTCTTTTGCCGAGACTTCGGATGATCCGGATGAAAGTGGAACCAATACGCGGGGAGAAAATCTAAATCTTAAGATTTGAGAAGGTCTGTATTTTTTGATCCATTTAGAAAGTAAGTCCTCGTATTCTTGTGAAAACTTGGAAGCGATCAAAAAATTCGCTCTAGATACGGAAGTATAAGATTCTCTTAATAAACCTAAAGGAAGCACAAATTCCCTTTTGGAAAGTTTGGTACAATCCAATAAAACTAGGTCCAAATCCCTGTTTAAAGCGTGGTGTTGGAATCCGTCATCTAGTAAGGCAAATACCTTTTGATCTTTTTCTATTTTATTCTCGGATCTGAATTGTAAGTAAGAATCGTAGCGATTGCTTCCTACATACACATCAGCAAAGGGAAGATTCTTTTTTAAAAGTAAAGGTTCATCTCCAATTTCAGCGGGAGAGGAATTTTCGCCCACTCTTCTGGTTCCCGTTCCGGAAGAACCGTATCCTCTACTTAAGATCACAATTGGTACATCCGGAAAATTAGAATGGAGTAATTTTGCCAGATGAAGTGTAAAAGGTGTTTTACCTGTTCCACCTACGCTGAAATTTCCAATGCTAATCGTTACGGAAGAAGGAAGGGTTCTTTTTTTCTTTAAACTTCGATCTAGAAAAAATAAGATCTTATAGATCAGGCTAAGTAAAAATAAGATCGGAAAAAATAGGATCTTTCCAAAGGAGATCATCTTCTTTTCTTAAACCGGGGATTCTGCGAATTGCATCTCGTACAATTTCTTATACTTTCCGTCTAAGCGGATCAACTCCGAGTGAGATCCGAATTCTACCACCTTTCCGCCTTCCATAGTGAAAATAGTGTCTGCGATTTGGACTGTGGAAAGCCTGTGAGCGATGATGATAACGGTTCTGTTTTTATACAAGGACTCAAGAGCTTGTTGGACGACTCTTTCTGATTCAGTATCCAACGCGGAAGTTGCCTCGTCCAAGATAAGTATCTCAGGATTATTCAATAATGCTCTTGCAATTGAGATCCTTTGTCTTTGTCCCCCGGACAACATCACTCCTCTTTCGCCTACTACTGTGTCGAAGCCGTCTTCGAAAGATAATATGAAGTCAGTCGCAAATGCGAGTTCCGAAACTTCTCTCATTCTTTCTTCCGTAACGTTTTCCGTTCCATAACAAATATTTTCTCGAATACTTCCGTTGAATAAGAATACTTGTTGGTTTACGATAGAGATCTTTTTTCGTAGAGAAGCCAGATCCAAATTTCTGAGATCCGTTCCATCCCACGTAATAGAACCCTCAGTCGGATCGATTAATCTAGGAACCAGATCGACTAATGTGGATTTTCCAGCACCGGAAGAGCCGACTAACGCAATAGTAGATCCTTTTTGTATGGTAAGATTTAAGTCGGATAAAGCTGGGCCTTTTGCACCGGGATAAGTGTAACCTACCGAATCGAATTTTAATTCTTTAGAAAGTCTTTTAGGAAAAATAGGGTTCGATGTATTTTTTACGTCTGTTTCGCTATCCAACATTTCGAAAACTCTGGTTCCTGCAGCCACCGCACTTTGGATGGAGTTGGATAACATTCCCATCTGCTTGAAAGGCCTGGTTAAAAATACCAAAGTTAGGAAGAAGATCATAAAATGACCTAGAGTTAATTTTTGGAGTTCGATCAAATAAGCACCGAATGCCAAAAATATCACTGCAACAATGGAACTGGAAAGTTCTACTAAAGATGGACCAATCTGGTGATAGAAATGTCCTTTGAATGTTTTGTCGGAAAGATCGTTATTGATCTCCCAAAACCTTCCCGCTTCCGTTTTTTCCATGGAGAATGCACGGATGACCCGGATACCGGAGATCACTTCTTGCAAATGGCCGTTTAATGCGGACAATCTTTCTTGTTGGTTGCGTGTCGCTTTTCTGATCCTATCTGCAAACGAACTTACCGGTCCCATAATCAAAGGGATGACTACTAAAACCGCGATGAACATTTCCCAGCTTAAGAAAAGAAGAATGAGCAAATGTGTAATGATATAGAAAAAATCCACGACGGCATCTTTCAGATCCGAGCTGATCAATTTTGCCAATACTTCCACATCGTTTACGATGCGGCTCATGAAGATCCCTGTCTTCTCTTGAACGAAATGATTGAGTGGAAGTTCTTGCGCCTTGGAATAAAGTTCTAATCTTAAATCTCTGACTGCCAGGTATCCGGCTGAGTTAATGCAGTAAACTGCGCCTGTTAAGAATAAAAGTTTTGCAAGGTAGATGGGAAAGATGAATAAACAAAAAAGTAAAACGAGCTGGTCTTTTGGAAGAGTGGTTAGATAAAAGTTAGTCTTGATCTTTATGTCTGCAACTAGAGCTTCTATCTTTTGAATTGCTTCTAATTCTTTTCCTTCTTCCCTATCTTTTAATGCGATACTCTCTTTTTTAGTGAGTGAAATTTGAAAGTCGGCCTTTCCGCCTTTTCCGATTGCGTTAAAAATCGGAATAACGCTAGTGAGAGAGGCTCCGTTGAGTATGGATACAAAAAAGGATAGTACGACCCCGGTGATTAATCTGTATTTATACTTGAAGGAATACCCCAAGAGGCGTCTATAGACGTTCATAGGTCCGGAATGTTTTATCCTAGATTTCTAGACTCGGTCTCTTTCCATTTTCAGGTCGGACCGAAACCGACTCTTACCTTTTCTCTGGCTTTCCTTCTTTTGTCCCTTCTTTTTTATGATTGTGGAAAAGTGGAAAGAAGTCCCGAAAAACTGGTATTTTCCCTACCTTCCGATCCGATCTCTTTGGACCCGATCCGATCCACCGACTTATCTTCGAGAATTGTTCTAAAATATATTTATCCAAGACTTTTTGATATAAATGAAGAAGGTAAGATCCTCCCTTCTTTAGTAAGATCGTATAAGCTTGAGCAAGGTCCCTCTTCCAAGATCAGAAGATTGATCCTGGAGATCCGCAATGATCTAAAATCGAATGTGAATGCACAAACGGTTCTAGGATCTTTGGAAAGGTTGAGAAATACTCCTGGCCCGAGAAAAAGTACTTATTCTTTCCTAAAAGGTGGAAAGGTCCTCTCAGATTCCAGTTTGGAAATTTATTTCGAAGGCGGACTTAGAGAAACTTTAGAAAAACTTTCTTTGCCGCAGGCTTGGATCTATTGCGGTCCACCTGAATCTGCTTGCGGCGATTTTAAATTAGCCGAGTGGAAGAGAAATAATCATCTAAGATTGGTTGCAAATCATTCCAACGACTTGGGTTCCGAGATAATATTTAGGGTTCTTCCGCAAGCAAGCACAGGGTTGTATTTATTTTTCAAAGACGAATTGGATCTGATGAAATTGCCTGTATTCCTTCTCAAAAATTCATTAGTAAAGGAAGACCATATCTCCGTTCGAAAGGGAGGAGGTGTACAATACGTAGCGATCAATGCAAAAGAGTACTGCTTCGATAGGAACTTTAGAAAAGCGTTAAATTATTCTGTAGATAAACGTACAATTATCCGGGTTTTATTAGAGGGAAAAGGGGAAGTATCGGTAGGTCCTTTTCCAAAGTCGATTTCGGACGCCTGGACTTCTTCCGAAGAAATTTATCCTTACGATCTTTCCAAGGCGAAAGAATTACTTTCTAAGTCGGTTTGTTATCCGGGAATTTTAGAGAAAGAATTAGAATTTAGGATGAGAGGAGACGAAGAGAACCAAGCAAACGGCGCGGCGATCGTTCAGAATTTGAAAGAGTTAGGATTGAAGATCAAGATTCTTCCGATGGAGAAAGCTGCATTATATAAAGAAAATGGAGAAGGTAAAGGAGATCTAACTTTACTATTCTGGTATGCGGATCTTCCCGGACCGTTCGCATTTTTGGATCCATTGTTTGCAGGAGATAGATTCGGGAACGGAGGAAATAGAGCCTTCTACTATAACCCGAAAATGGAAAAAATTTTCCAAGAAATAAGATCTACCGATAAAACGAATATAAGTCCCCAGATCAAAGAAGCATTTTCACTTTTATCCGAAGATGCTCCTTGGATCTTTTTGTGGTCCCCTTACGAGTTGTATTTAGTCGGGGACCGTCTGCCAAAAGGATCTAATCGTCGTTCGGATCTTCCTTAGCTTCAGGAAGTTCTAATTCCACCGCGTCTTCTCCGGAGAGAGCTTCTTCAGAGCCGTTAGTTGAACTTGCTCCTTCCGTCTGTGTTACTGTTGGAGTAGTTGCCCCTCCGCCAGGTTGATCTCCCACGTAATAGTATTGTCCGTAAAGAGGATGTTTACATTCCGCTTCGTTGGATAAAAGTCCGCCGGTTTCGGCACAGATATCCACTTTCACATAATCACCGTTAAATGGAGTGATCAGACTATCGCCAAAACCTAATGTTCTGGCTACATGAGAAACATATCTGAACCAAATAGAACCGCTAGTTCCGGAACCTGAGCCGGGGAAGGGAGCGCCTAAGTCGTTGCCCACCCAAACTGCAGTGACTAAATTAGGATTCACGCCTGCAAACCAAACGTCACGTACTCCTTTTCTTGAGCCCCAACGCTTTTGCGCTTCTTTAGGAGATTGGACAGTTCCCGTCTTTCCGCCTAGGGGGAATTTTTCTCCATCTTTTAATGCGATCTTGAGTGTACCTTCTTCCGAGACGACTGCTTCTAATAAGTTTAAGGTCATGGCGCAGGCTACGGGATCTAAAATTTGTTCCGCATCTTTAGGATCAGGGAGAAGATTCACATAAAGTTCCGAACCTTCGAAATCGGTGATCCTTAGGATCTCCACCGGTTTCACTTTTTTACCGTTATTTGCGATTGTTGCGTAAACGGTTGCCAATTCTTTTGGAGATAACTCTCCGGAGCCGAGAGCTAATGTAAGATTATGTTGGAACCTTCTGCTCAACTCCGAACTATCCAGGTCCAAAATTTTTCCGAGAGTATGGATAAAATCACCAACACCTATTTCGTCCATGAACTTGACTGCGATCGTATTTACGGACTGAGCGAATGCGGTCCTAGTTTGCATTGCTCCTCTATGACCCTTATACCAATTTTTAGGAGCGTAACCTCTGATTTTGATCGGCTCATCCACAACAATAGAAGTCGGAGTGGCGATCCTTTTTTCGAATGCCATCAAGTATACAAGTCCCTTAATGACTGAACCGGGTTGTCTAACGGCGGAAACCGCTCTGTTCATCCTGAATATATTAGAAATTTTGTAACTACCGACCATTGCCTCCACGTATCCGTTCGTCGGATTGATGGAGATCAAACTTCCGTTCATATTCTCTATGATCTTATTTTGTTTGGCGGCTTCTTCCGTTTTGCCTGCTTTTAAATAATTAGCCTTATCTTCGGAAAGTTTTTTGCGGACTGCTTCAATTCCTTCTCTGAGAGAACGTTCTGCTGCCTCTTGTTTGTCATAATCTAATGTGGTATACACATTCATGCCGCGACTTTCCAGATCTATTTCTGAGAAATTCTCGATTACGAATTGCCGGATCCCGAAATTAAAATCGGGAGCCAGGTTGATCGTAAAATCCTTATCGAATCCGTACTTACCTATCTCGGAGGTAATGACTACTTTATCCTCTTCTTCCTTGGTTTCCTCCACAACGTAGAAGGACCTGAACTTTCGGATATTCGCGTCCACCTTCTTCTCAAAATCTCTTTCGATCGATTTAGGATTCGGATGAAGGTTCTGGTTTTTACCCATTACGGTCATTACCATCTTCTGTCTTTTGAGAGCTATCTTAGGATTTCTGACTGCATTATAATTGGAAGGAGCAGGAATTGTTCCTACAAGCAAAGCAGCTTCGGCGGGAGTTAATTCGTATGCAGGTTTATTAAAGTAATAACGGGAGGCTTCTTCGACTCCCGTGTTTCCTTCTCCCAAGAAGATACGATTCAGATACATTGCAAGGATCGTATTCTTATCAAACTTGCTTTCCAGGTAGAATGTGCAGTAAAACTCGGTGAGCTTATTGAACACATTTCGAGCGCCCAAATCCAAAGTTAGTTTTGCCAACTGTTGAGTGAGAGTGGAACCCCCTTGCTTTTGGAAAGTGGTCAGATTGACTATGATCGCTCTAAGTAACGCAGTAAAATTAACTCCATTATGTTCGTAAAAATCCCTGTCCTCGGAGCTAAGAAGAGCCCATATTATATTTCCATGATTTGCCAAATTATCGGTGCGGATCGGTCTGAATTTTCTCCGCGAAAATTCTCCGATCAATTTTCCGTTTTTATCCAAGATCCGGATCGGTTTGATCTCGTTTGGATCGTATGCGTCGGATACTTCCCTCTGGAAAGTTTCCAAATTGCGAGCGACTTCTTCTTGTTTGGTGAGCCATACAACGTAAGATCCGCCGATCAGAAATGAAAGGATCACGATCCCGGAAATGACCGAGTATTTGAGGATGGATCTCCAGTTTGTTTTAGAATATTGGAGGATTGCAGCTAAAATTCCAAGGATACGATCTTTGATGTTCATAAGGTCCGTCGGTAGGTTTTCCGCCGTAAGTTAGAGAAAGAAAAGGACTTTTTTTTAGGGATTTTTGTCCACATTCCCGCTCTCTTATGTCGGCATAGGACATATCCGGAAAGGATGAAAGAACGGACAAATAAATAACGATTCTGGTAGACAGTTCCTAAATTCTATGTCCAATAAAGTTTTGCTTCGGGTAACCGAAGAAATTAGGGATCATGGAAGACCTGCCTTACAAAAAAGAAATTTCTCTTCGCCATCATTCTTCTTTTCCTTCAAAGACGGAGATCTGGCCCAAGGTCAGACTAATATTCGGAAAAGAGGGAATTCCCACAGATCTTTCTCATCTCTATTTGAACGAAGACGGAGAGTCATGGGCCAATCTGGGCTATTGGGAGAAAACTAAAGAATACGGCACGGCATGTGCAAACCTTGCGGAACATTTAGGAACATTAGCAGGTTTGGATCAAAATTCCAAGCTATTGGATCTTGGATTCGGATGTGGGGACCAATTTAGGATTTGGGAAAATACATTTGGAGTAAATGTTTCGAATATCTACGGGATCAATATTTCCAAGATACAGATCGAATTTGCAAAAAGACGTTATCAAGGAAGAGGTAGTTCTCCCAATTTAATTTTAGGAAGTGTAGAAGGTTTGGCGAAATTCGAGGACAAAACCTTTGATGTGGTGCTCGCCTTGGACAGTTTGTATTTTATACCGAACCGAAACAAATTGGTCGGAGAAATTTATAGGATCTTAAAGCCGGGAGGTGTGTTCGTATCCGCGGAGATTTTATTCTCCGATCGGAAAATTTCCTATTGGGAAACTTTCAAAAGGAATTTGATCTCCAAAATGGCCAAAATGTCTTCCGATCTCAAAAAGGTAGAAGGTATTGTCTCGGAATATTCCGCGTTAGGATTCAATTTCGAAGTTTTGGAAAGAATTGATCCTTTCGTATTTCCTGGGTTTTCCCAATTTATATTAGAAAAAATTAAATCGGAAAAAAAGATCCCTAAAAGGCTCGCAGGAAGATACGAAATGTTAGGGGAATACTTCGGATCTGAAACGATCAAAAAACATTTCGAATATTGGATCTATAAGGTCAGAAAACCGGAGTAGATTTTAAGACTTTAGAGAACTTTCTACCCATCTTTTTACATCCAAAGAAGTGGAAACTCCTGCTTCTAAAAGCGGCATTCCATATCTAGCGTAAGAACCGCAGAGCCAAACCTTTCTGTTAGGAAGTTCCTGAAATTCTTTTAACTCTTCTAAGATTTTTCTGGAAGCAAGATCGATTACAGGTCTTTCAAATTTGGATCTGCTGATAAAATCTTTTTCATTCGGTTCTACAAGTGGATTCCAGGTTTGGAATACTGCCTTACCTTTCATAGTAGGCAATACCTTGTTTAAAAGGATAGTAGCAGTCGCAGTAGAGCTGTCTTTTGAAAGGGAAAAACACATAGGAGCCCAATGTTTTTTCTGTTTGGGCATAAACTTTTCGTCCGAATGAACTACTACTTCAGAAGCTTCGTATTTGAGCTTGGAAAGTAACGCTTTCTCTTTTGAATATTCGTCCGGAAGTATGGAAATAGCCTGGTTGGCTGGAGCAGCGACTACTACTCTGTCAAAAAGTTCCTCTCCATTTTCGAAGATCAGTTTTACTTTATCTTTCTCTAAAACGATTTTTTTAGGATCGGTGCTCAAACGAACGGAAGAAGTCCTTTTTGAGAGTTTTTCAGTAACGTCTCTGGTCCCCTTTTCAGGCGTTAAAAATCTGAGGAACTTTAAACCGCTAGAATGATAACCAATCACCACTTCTGCGGGATAATTTTTGGCGCTTTCGGAAGTACAAGTGTTGATCGTGGAGAACATAGGGATCAGATACAGATCTTCGAATTCTACTGAATAACCGAATCTGCTTAAGAATTGAGAGATGGTAAGTTGTTCTCCATCTAACGATTGCAGTTCTCTTTCCGATTCTTCGTAGAAACGGATCGCGTCGGAAAAAATACGTCTAGAAGTTTTATTCGAGAAACAAACCCAATAAGGGATCGGAACAAAATTACCGCCGATACCCAAAGTGGAAAAACCGAAATAAGTAGTACCATCCCCGTAATTTAAGGAAAACGAATAGTCCACAGGTCTTACTTCGATCCCAGCTTCGTTGTAAAGATCCAAAAGACATGGATAGTAATTACGTTTGAATGCTCTAAATGGGACATCCACACGGATAGAATGTCCGTTGGAGAAAAGATCGGTACCGTGAGCATCCATACCGACCAAAGGATGTTTTTCTATAAGAGAGACTTCATGTTCTTTGCCCAAGTACCAAGATGCGCTTAAGCCGGCGATTCCACTACCGATGACCGCTATTTTCATTCCGGATTAGAATCCTTTTTTAAAACAAAAATACAAGGTAAAACCTGAATTTAAGGAAGGAATGCTACAAAAAAGGAACCGAACGAATTCAGTCTACGATCTGTAACACAACTCTTCTGTTCTTTTGACGTTCTGAAGCGTTATCATTGGAAGAAATTGGTTGGCTGTCCCCAAAACCTTGGGTACGAACTCTCAAACTGTCAATTCCGTGTCTAGAAATCAGATAGTCTGCAACTGCTTTCGCTCTGCTTTCGGAAAGTTCCAGGTTATGTTCTTTTTTTCCTACGTTGTCGGTATGACCTTCGACCGAGATTTTGAGTTTAGGATTCGATTTTAAAAAGTTCGCTAGACGATCCAATTCAGGTTCCGAATCTTTGGAGATCTCGAATTTGTTTGTCTCAAAAAATAAATTGTTTAGAAGGATTTGCCTGCCGACCGCTAGAGCGGGAAGACGGAATTCCACATCTAATTTTGCGTCTTCTTGTTTAGATTCGGTAAGATCTATATTTTTAGAAACGGAAAGATGACCCGGCTTCTCCGCGTAAAAACCGTATTTTTCTCCATAAGGGAGGACCAGGCTAAATGAACCGGTTTTGGAATCACTTTTAGCGCTTCCCCTTTTTTCCAAACGTGTTAAGGATTCGTAATGTACTTCGGCGCCTAAAGGATTCCCCTCTTCGTCTAAAACTTTGCCTTTGATGACGACAACCGGATTCGGACGGAAATCGCGGGGGAGATAGGCCATATATAACTGACCTTCTTTACTTACGTAGGCCCAGTCGCTATTTACAGGAATAGAGAAAAAGTTTACACCTTTTAGATTGGCAGAGACTTCGATTGGTTTAGTCCAATTGTCCCAACCTTCTCCGATCCGTTTGGTTACATAGACAGAAAGACCCTTATGACCGTCGCTGCAAAAATAAAGAGTTCTATCATCTCCCGCTAAAAACGGAGCAGTCTCCTCGGAGGAAGTATTCACAACTTCTCCTAAATTTTTGCCGATCGCAAAAGAGCCGTCCGCTTTTTGTATACTTACATATAGATCCAATTTTCCGTAAGAATCTGGCTGCTGGACTGAATAGATCAGTATCCGTCCGGAAGAAGAAAGAGTAGAACCTCCGAAAACGGAAGTATTGTTTTTTAGATAAATATTCGAAAAATCGGGGAAGTTAATCGCCTTAGGATAAGACCAACTTCCTTTTTCTTTATAACTTTTATATAATGGAACCGTTGACTTATTTTGTAGCAGAGTGAGTTTGCGAAGATATTCGTAAGCAAGTTGTTCTTCCTTTAGGCGGAACTCCATCTCGTCTCTGGTGTTCCTTCTTAAATCTTCTTTTTTTTCTTGGAACTCGACTTGGATCTTATGAGTGGCCTCGTCGTCCCCGAAAGATCCGAAAACGAATAATTCATTATTACTTGGGAGGACAGCGATCACTGCGGAGTTCAGATCATTGTTTAATGG